>QHBU01000175.1:1391-1817 GCA_003244045.1 Candidatus Aeolococcus gillhamiae | reverse complement strand
CGAACGCCGGGCAGTTGAACGCGGCTGCGTCCAGAGATGGGGGCAAACCTTCATTTACATGCGGCCCGCGACTCGTGATTCTCCGAGATGCATCGCATGTCCACGTCACATAAGGAGAATTGCCATGGTCGGGTTCGCCGTCGCCGCCCACACCGCCAGCCAAGCGCTAGCACGGACCCACGCACGTGGAAGCCGTGTCACGCGAGACGCAACACCTCGACGCGACCGCCACGGTGACACGCGACGGGACCGATCAAGCCATCCCACGCGGCCCAACGACGAGCCCTCGAGCTCGCGCGAGGCGACGTCTGCTGGCTTTGACCTTCGCCTCTGGACCCGCATAAGCGTTCTGGCGCTGATCTGCGCGGGGCTGGGCGCGGTCATCATCGGCCCATGGCTGTGGCTCGCGATCGGTATCGCGATCGC
>QHBU01000175.1:0-1344 GCA_003244045.1 Candidatus Aeolococcus gillhamiae | reverse complement strand
ACTCCCGCCGATACGACTCCACCAAGTCCCGATGACCCGAGGCGGCGTCATGTCATGCCAGTCCCGCGACGGCCGGTCAGGTCCCGCGGCGAGTGCTCCCGGACGGCAGTGACCGCGCTCAGGATGGGGGCACAACCCCATGGGAACACGAGGCCACGCCCGCGATTCTGTAGGAGTACACGACACCCGAAAAGGACGACATCCGATGACCACTTCCACCACAATTGACAACGCGGCTTCGCACATGGGCGCTGATCGCCGGACTCACCGGCCTGCTGATCGCGGTGGGAGCACTGATCGGAGGCTTAGTGCTATGGCTGTTCGTCGCCGGCGCCGTCGCGATGAACCTCATCGGCTACCTCTACTCCGACCGCCTAGCGCTGCGCGCCGCCCGCGCCCGTCCTCTGACCAGGCAGCAAGCCCCCGACCTGTTTGCAATCGCCGGCGACCTCGCTGACCGCGCCCAGATCCCCATCCCGCGGCTCTACGTGATGCCCGGTCAACAACCCAACGCATTTGCCACCGGCCGCGACCAGCGCCACGCGGCCGTAGCGATGACCACCGGCCTGCTCGAGGACCTCGAGACCGAACAGGTACGCGGCGTGCTGGCCCACGAGTTCGCGCGCATCAAAAACCGCGACATCCTCGTCTCCTCCGTCGCCGCGATGGTCGCCGGCGCGATCTCCGCCGTCGCGAGCATCCTGCAACTCTCATTCCTGTTCGGCAGCCACGACCAGGACAGCCCACTGGGCTCCCTCGCAGCCATGATTCTCGCGCCACTCGGAGCGATGCTGATCCAGATGGGCGTCTCCCGTCAACGCGAATATCTCGCCGACGCGACCGCCGCCCACATCCTCGGGACCAGCGTACCGCTCGCCGACGCCCTGCAAACGATCCACGCCAGCCGATTGCCAGCCCTGAACATCAATCCCGTGACCGCCCCGATGTACATCATCAACCCCGTGGCAGGACAGCGCCTCGCCAACCTGTTCTCCACCCACCCCCCGGTACAGGACCGAATCCGACGCCTCCGCGCCTACAACGAATCGCGCACCAGCCGCACGACCGGCCCGTCCAAAATGCGAACCGCCCAAGCGCGCTGACCTCGCTATCCGCGGCGCCGCCTTCCCGCCGTCGCCGCAAACAACAGAGACAACAAGCCGCGGTCTCCTCCACCCTCAGAACGGTCTCGCTGCCGATGTCCGCCCACTAACCCGAGCGTCACAATGACACCCCATTCACCTCCCCCGAAGCCTTCCCGCTTGGCCGCGCGACACGACACGCGGCACCGCGGCCGTGGCCACCGTCGACCTGCGCGACTGCGCTCAACCGCCGCCCCGTCAA
>QHBU01000174.1 GCA_003244045.1 Candidatus Aeolococcus gillhamiae | reverse complement strand
GTGTACGAGATCCCCTACGACTCGAGTGAGGCGGGGACCGCTGCCTGGCGCGCGTACTGCGCCGAGCTGGCGGAGCTGTTGCACAAGGGAGACCGCGGCGGTGCTGTCGAAGCCTTCATGCGGTTGGTCGGTGCGCGCGATGAGGGTGTGCAACGCATGCGTCAATCACCCTTCTGGCCGACGTTCGAAGCCGTCGCGCCGACGCTCGCCTACGACGCCGCTGCGCTCGGCGAGGGTCGCATTCCTCCTGTGGACCGCTTCCGCGCCATCAGCGTGCCGGCCCTCGTGATGGACGGGAGCGCCAGCCTTGAGCACATGCCCTTCATGCGTGCCACCGCGGACGCCCTGATGCATGCCATGCCTGCCGCACGGCACGAGGTGCTCGAGGGACAGTCGCACGAGGTAGACACGGAGGCACTGGCACCGCTGCTGCTCGACTTCTTCGCCGGCCACATCGCGTCGGCGCACGCCGTCGGCTGACGAGTTATTCGGGGAGCGGCGGGGAAGTCCAGGTCGGACCGGGTGTCTCCGGATACCTCGCGACACCCAAGGTGTCCTCGGGGTCGAGCTCGAGCAGGAATGCGCGGCAGCGGCTGGATTCGTCCCTCTCATCAAGCGCGGCGGAGGCTGCAAGAAGCGCGTGGAGGCCGCGAAGGAAGCCGCGGTTGGACGGCTCCGTCCAGTGAACCATGCCGGTGCCGCCCCATCCCTCGCGACGGAGACGGTCGAGCCCGCGGTGGTACGCGACGCGCGCGAATGCGTACGCCACCACCGCGTCGCCGGCGGCGAGGGTCAGCTCACTGAGACGAGCCCACCCCTCCACGAGGCTCGGATGCTCCGCGACGATGCGGAGGAGCCCGGCGCGGCGACCGGGCTCGTCGGGCGCGGACACAGCCGCCCGAAGCGCGTCGAGCTGGTCCGCCGGTTCTGCGGACAGCACGGTCTGGTGCCGTGGAGGCTTGGCCGCGGGGCCCGCGCCCACGACGGGGACATCGCGGAACGGATGCGACTGATCGGACATCACGCCCCGAGCGTACTCACTCCGGGACGGTCGCGGCACTGCGAGATGCGCCGGGTGATCCTAGTGTCTAGCCGGTGCGTTCAAAGAACAGCCACAGATCCTGCAATCTTGGCGGGATCTCGGTGCCTTCGTATGGTTCCCGCTCAATGAAACCACGAGATCGGTACAGCCCTTGCGCATCGGTCATGAACCGGCATGTGTCGAGGCGCAGAGTCTTCGCACCAGTCAGCGTTGCTTCAGCGATTAGTTTGTCAAGCATGCCGGAAGCAATGTGGAGTCCACGGGCCTCAGGAACCACGTACATGCGCTTGATCTCGGCCACCCCTCCCCCCAGTCCTCGAACCGCTCCAACTCCAAGGGGACGGCCGGCGCTCTCAACAAGGAGCAGCATCCCCGCCGGTCGCCGATAGTTGTCAAGGCTCTGGCGAACCAAAGAAGAATCGGCGGGCGGCTCGTCGACGCCGTACTCGTCATGCAGCCGGCCGTGCGCCCACGTCATGTATTCGACCATCAGCGCCGCAACCACCTCATCGTCGGAGCCCGGTTCCGCTTCGCGCATCCGGTATTCGCGAGCCAGAGACAGTGCTCTTCTCCTTTGAGGCCTACACCCGGCAGCACCAGGAGGGCGGGTGCTCGAGTAAGTCGGCGTCAGCATGATAGCGACTGCTATCTCAAGCCGTTTCAGCTTGCCGCAGGAGAGCGCTAGGCGAGAAGACGCGGCGGCTGCTCGACAATGCAGTCTTCGAGGCGGTACCGGTTCGCGATGGGAAGGCCGCTGAGGCGACCTGGCGCGAGCCCTTCGACGGTCTCTTCTCTTCACGCGGTTCGAATACGGAGATTTGGCTGGGGAGGAAGGATTCGAACCTTCGAATGCCGGATCCAAAGTCCGGTGCCTTACCACTTGGCGACTCCCCAGCGAGCACTTCGATGGTAGCGCCGTCGGTCACTCACTCCTCGATGACCGCGCGGAAGCGCTCGTCGCTGATGCGACACTTGGCGGGTGACACAGGCGGCGATGCACGTACCTGAGACTGCGGGCTATCGCCGTCCGTCGCCGCGCATGTGGACGGCGCGCCAGCTGTCGCTCGCACTGACGGCGATCCCGCTCGCATTGGCAGCGACGGTCCCGGCCTGGGTCTTCGGCGGTGCCACCGCCGGTGTGCCGGTGACTGCTGCGGCCGTCGTCCTGGCCGCGCTTGCCTGGACGGTGCTGCGCGGTCGCTATCGCTCCTGGGGCTACCTCGAGCGCCTTGACGACCTCATCGTCCGTCACGGTCTCCTCTTTCGCCAGGTCACCGTGGTGCCGTACGGACGCATGCAGTTCATCGACGTCAGCGCAGGGCCGATCGACCGGATCTTCGGGCTGGCCACAGTGCAGCTGCACACCGCTGCGGCCGCGAGCGACGCGCGCATCCCCGGACTCGAGCAGGAGGAGGCTGATCGGCTGCGCGACCGCCTGGCGTCGCTCGGCGAGGCCCAGGCCACCGGCCTCTGATGGCGGTTGCTGCAGCACCACCAGCATCCGGCGATACCGAGTGGTCGCGCCTGCATCCTCTGTCTCCGGTGGTGCGCGCCGGCAGTGCCGTGGCCGTGCTTGTGCTCTTCAGCACCCAGTTCGATACCGGCCGGCGGCGCTCCGGGTTTCCCTGGGAGAGCTTTGCCCTTCTCGGCCTGGCCATCGTCGCCGGCGTCGTCTCCTGGCTGGTGACCCGCTGGCGTGTCCACGGTGGCGACCTCCAGATCACCACCGGCCTGATCCGCCGCCAGTCAATCCGCGTCCCGCTCTCGCGCATCCAGGCGATCGATGTGATCTCACCGGTGGTGGCGCGCGTGCTCGGGCTGGCCGAGGTGCGCGTGGTGGTGGCCGGCCGCGGGACCGGGCGCACCCGCCTCGCGTACCTCGGCGGAGCGGAGGCGCAGCGGGTACGCGCCATGCTTCTGGCACTGGCGCACGGCCTCGCGTCGGAGACACCCGAACCACCCGCGCAACCGCTGCTGCGCATCGACAACGCACGGGTGGTGTTCGCCACCGTGCTCACCGCCCCGGTCAGCGTGCTCCTCGCCATCGCCGTGCTCGCCGGCGTGCTCAGCTTCCTGCTGCCGCACGGGGCGGCGACCGCGTCGGTGGCGATTCCAGCGGTCGTCGGAGTCGTCCCCGAGGTCTTCCGTCGCTTCAACGCTGTCTACGACTTCCAGCTCGCCGAGGCCGCCGACGGGCTGCGCCTGAGCCGCGGCCTTCTCCAGACACGCACCGAGACGATCCCGTTCGGGCGCATCCAGGCGGTGCGCTGGGTCGAGCCGCTGCTCTGGCGGGGATTCGGCTGGGTGCGTCTGGAGGTCGACGTCGCCCGCCAGCGGGGCAGCGCGCAACGAGAGGAGGGCAGCTCCCAGCTGTCGCGCACGCTGTTACCGGTGGGCTCGCGCGAGCACGCGGCGTGGCTGCTCCAGCGCGTCCTCCCGGGGGCGGCCCCCGTTCCGCCGCCCGGCACTCGGCCACCGCGCCGCGCCGCCGTGCGCGCTCCTCTCTCCTATCACTGGCTGGCGTTCTGGGACGACCGCACCCGCTACGCCCTGGCCCGCACCGGGCGAATCCGGCGGCAGGTCGTGGTGGTGCCGCTGGAGAAGGTGCAGAGCGTCCGGCTGCGTCAGGGGCCGGTCGAGAGGTGGCTGCGTCTGGCCACCGTGCACATCGACACCGCCGGCCGCGGCTGGCAGGCACGCGCCGTGTGCCGTGACGCGAGCGACGCAGACGCTCTGCTCTGGCGATTGACGGATCTCGCCCGCGAAGCGCGACGCCGCCTGCCCTGAACGGGGGCCTCTCTGCGGGGTGGCCTCTATACTCGGCCCACATGGCCGACGGTCCGCGGGCAGTGATCCTCGCCGCCGGAGAGGGGACGAGGATGCGCAGCGCCCTTCCCAAGGTGCTCCATCCGCTGGCGGGCCGCGCCCTCATCCTCCATGTCATCGAGACCGCCAACGCGGTCACTGGACGACCTCCGATCGTGGTGGTGGGGCCGAACCGTGCCGACGTCGTCGCCGCCGTCGGGGACCGTGCGGAGTTCGTCGAGCAGGCGGAGCCACGCGGAACCGGCGACGCGCTGCGCTCCGTGCCCGAGCACCTGCGCGAGGCGGGTGAGGTGCTGGTCATGTCCGGCGACGTGCCGCTGGTCCGCGCCGAGACCCTGGGGCGGCTCATCGACCATCACCGCCGCAGCCGGGCCGCTGCGACCCTGCTCACGGCCATGCCGGCCAACCCGCGCGGGCTGGGCCGCGTTTACCGTGACCCTGAGACCGGACGGGTGGTGCGCACCATCGAGGAGCGCGACCTGCCCCCTGGCGCGATGGCGCCGCCCGAGGTGGGCGCCGGCGTGTACGTGTTCAACGGAGCGCGGCTCTGGCCGGCGCTGGGGCGGATCGGTAACGACAACGCCCAGGGCGAGTACTACCTCCCGGACGTCCTGCCGCTCCTCGGCGGCCACGTCGAGGCGATGCTCCTCACCGACCCGGAGGAGGCTCTGGGGATCAACGATCGCTGCCAGCTGGCCACCGCCGAGGCGGCGCTGCGCACGCGGGTGCTGGATCGCCTCATGGCCGGTGGCGTGACCGTCGAGGACCCCGCGACGACGTACGTGGACGCGACGGTGCGCGTTGGCCGCGATTCGGTGATCCGGCCGATGTCGCTTCTCCGCGGCGCCACCGTCCTCGGGGAGGGCTGCGAGATCGGCCCGCTGGCGCAGCTCTACGACGTGGTCGCCGGCGACCGCGTGACCATCGGCGCCTCGCATGTGGAGGCGTCGCAGCTCGGCGACGGCGTGGTCATCGGCTCCTTCAACAGGGTGCGCCCCGGCAGTGTCCTGGCTGCGGGCGTATCGTTGGGGACGCATGCGGAGGTCAAGAACAGCCGCGTCGGCGCGGGCAGTCGCGTCAACCACTTCTCGTGCGTCCTCGACAGCGATGTGGGGGAGAGGGTCAACGTGGGAGCCGGCACCGTGACCTGCAACTTCGACGGCGAGGCCAAACACCGCACCGTCATCGAGGACGACGTCTTCGTGGGCACCAACGCCACGCTGGTGGCGCCGTTGACCATCCATCGCGACGCCTACGTGGCCGCGGGTTCACTGGTCAACGAGGACGTCCCGGAGGGCGCGCTCGCGGTCGGCCGGGGGCGGCAGAGCAACATCGAGGGATGGGCGGCTCGGCGTCGCCGGCGTGCGGAGACGTCCCCGTGAACGAGCCGTACCAGTTCGGCGACCTCATGCTGCTCAGCGGCACCGGCAACCCGGAGCTGAGCGAGAAGATCGCCCGCGAGATCGATCTGCCCCTGGCCAGCATGGAGATCACGCGCTTCGCCGACGGCGAGTTCGACGTCAAGATCGCCGAGTCCGTTCGCGGCCGCGACCTCTTCCTGATCCAACCGACCTGCGCGCCGGTCAGCGACAACCTCATCCAGCTGTTCGTGATCCTCGACGCCCTCCGTCGTGCCTCGGCGTCGCGCATCACCGCGGTGATCCCCTACTACGGGTACCAGCGCAAGGAGAAGAAGACGGCGCCGCGCGACCCGATCAGCGCCAAGCTGATGGCCAACATCATCGAGCTCGCCGGTGCCAACCGGGTGATCGCGGTGGACCTCCACGCCGAGGCAATCCAGGGCTTCTTCGACATTCCCGTGGACGCGCTCACCGCCACCAAGATCCTCGCCCGGCGCGTCCGGGAGCGCCACGGCCACAACGTCGTGGTCGTCTCACCGGACACGGGCGGCGCGCTGCGCGCCCGGCGCCTTGGACGTCTCCTCGACGCACCGATCGCCATCGTCGACAAGCGTCGCCCGCGTGATGACACCGTCGAGGTGATCAACGTCATCGGAGACGTCGACGGCCTGCACTGCATCATCGTCGACGACCTGATCAGCACCGGGTCGACTCTTGCCAATGCCGCCATCGCGCTCCGTGCCAAGGGTGCGACGGGCGTCGACGTGGTGGCCACACATGGCGTGCTCACCAACGGCGCGCTCACCCGCCTGCACGAGGCCCCCATCGACGAGATCTGCATCACCGACACCATCCCGCTCCACGACGGGGCGCGTAGCTTCGACGACCACCCGCGGCTGCGCGTGCTCAGCGTGGCGCCGCTGATCGCCGAGGCGATCGTCCGGGTCCACGAGGGCCGCAGCGTCAGCGAGCTTTTCCGGTGATCAAACCGTCAGAGCCCCGCGCTGAGCGCGCCGTAAAGACGCACCCGTGAGCATCCTGGCGATCCTGCTCGTCATCTCGCTGGTGCTGGCGGCGTTCGCCGCAGCCTCCGAGACCGCGCTCACCTCGGTGAGCCGACTGCGCATCCGCTCGCTCGCCGACGAGGGGGACCGTCGCGCCGCGGTGGTTCTGAAGCTGCACAACCAGCCCAACGCGTACCTGTCGACGATCCTGAGCATCAACACGGTGGCGGTCATCGTGGCCTCGACATCCGCCACGCTGATCATCGCCAGCACGTACCACTCCTTCCCGGACTGGGCGGGCACGGTCATCCTCTCAGCGATCGTCCTGGTGTTCTGCGAGATCGCTCCGAAGTCACTCGCCCTGCGCTTCAACGAGCGCCTGTCGCTGATCCTCGGTCGGCCGGTGGCCGCCCTGACCAGGATCCTGCGCCCGCTCGTCGCGGCCCTGACCCTGATCAGCAACTCACTGTTGCGCGCGGCGACGCGCGGCAAGAACGTGGTCGGGCCGTTCGTCACCGAGGAGGAGCTCCGCCTCATGCTGCACCTCGGCCAGCAGCAGGGAGTGGTGGAGTACGACGAGCGCGAGATGATCTCGGGGATCCTCGAAATGACCGACAAGACGGTGCGCGAGGTGATGGTGCCGCGCATCGACGTCATCGCCATCGAGGCCAATGGCAGCGTCGCCGAGCTCATCGACCTGGTGGTCAAGCACGGCCATTCGCGCATCCCGGTGTACGAGGATTCGATGGACAACATCATCGGGGTGGTGTATGCCAAGGACCTGCTGCGCGAGACAGCCCGCAACCACGGTGACCGGCGCAGGATTCGCACGCTGATGCGCGAGCCGTACTTCACGCCCGAGGTGAAGCATGTGGGTGAGCTGCTCAGGGAGATGCAGGAGCGCAAGGTGCACATGGCAGTGGTCGTCGAGGAGCACGGTGGCGTGGCCGGCATCGTCACCTTCGAGGATCTCATCGAGGAGATCGTCGGCCCGATTCGGGACGAGTACGACGTGGCCGAGCAGGAGGAGGTGCAGTTCCTCAACGAGTACGAGGTGCTGCTCAACGCGCGCTTCCCCGTCGACGACATCAAGGACCTGCTCCACCTCGACGTCGGTGATACCGAGAGCGACTCGATCGGCGGCCTCGTGTACGAGCGTCTCGGCGAGATTCCCGCGGTCGGCGCCACCATCCAGCTCGGTGATGCCACGCTGACCGTGGAGCAGGTGCGGCGGCAGAGCATCCAGCTGGTGCGCATCACCTCGCCGGCCCCGTTCCTTCGCGAGCGCAACGGCGCGCTTCCCGACGAGGACCAGGCCGACGCAGGCTGAGGCCGACGGTCGGCGCGCTCCGGCCACACTGAGCTGATGCCCACGTACCTCACCGAGGGAGTGATCCTCCGACGCGTCGACTACGGTGAGGCCGACCGCATCCTCACCGTGCTCACCCGAGAGCACGGCAAGATCGGGGTGATCGCCCGCGGTGTACGCAAGTCAGGCAGCCGCCTCGCTGCCCACACCGACCTGTTCGCGCGAAGCCGCATGCAGCTGGCTCGCGGGCGAGGCGAGCTGGACGTGCTCACCCAGGCTGAGGCGATGGGCTCGGCGGCGCCCCTGGCGGATGCCAGGCGCGCCGCCTGCGCGGCGGTGTGCGCCGAGCTGGCGGATCGCGTGCTGGAGGGGAACCACCCCGACGAGGAGACCTTCGACCTCGTCGTCGACGCGCTGCGCGACTGCACAGATTCGTCGCGCGACCCGCGCGGCGCTCTGGTCTGGCTCACCCGGCGGATGATCGACAGGCTCGGCTACGCCCCACAGCTGCACCACTGCGCGTCGTGCTCGACGGCACTTCTTGAGACGAGCGCCTGGTTCAGCGCCATCGCCGGCGGGCTGCTCTGCGACCGCTGCGCCCTGTCCGACCCGGGGGCGGTGGAGTGCTCGGTGCGGGTCATCAAGGTGCTCCGCGTCGCGGCCGCCGGCGACGCGGAGCTGTACCGCCGCCTGCGCCTCGACGAGGCCTCGCTGGTGACGTTGGAAGCGGTCGCCGAGCGCGAGCTCGCTCAGCACCTCGACCGCCAGCTGCGGTCGCTGCCGGTCCTGCGCGCCATCGAGCGCCGCTAGACTCGCCGCCGATGTCGCAACCCCAGCCCGGCGCGCCCGACGTTCTCGAGAAGCTCGTCTCGCTGGCCAAGCAGCGCGGCTTCTTCTTCGGCTCGAGCGAGATCTACGGCGGCATCAACGCGCTCTACGACTACGGGCCGCTGGGGGCGAGGATGCGCCGCAACGTGCGCAATCTCTGGTGGCGCGCGATGGTGGAGAGACGTGACGACGTCGAGCCCATCGAGACCTCGATCATCATGAACCCGCAGGTGTGGGTGGCCAGCGGGCACGTCGACACCTTCACCGACCCGCTGGTCGACTGCCTGGGGACGTGCCGCAAGCGCTGGCGCGCCGACCATGTCGCCGACGAGCGCCGGGCGCGCGGCAAGCCCGAGGATGCGCCCGGGTGTCCGGAGTGCGGCGGCCCGCTGACGGACGCGCGCCAGTTCAACCTGATGTTCCGCACCCACCTGGGGCCCGTCGCCGACGACGCCGCCCAGGTGTACCTGCGCCCCGAGACCGCGCAGGGGATGTTCGTCGACTTCGCCGTCGTGGTCCAGGCAATGCGCCGCCGCCTGCCCTTCGGCATCGCGCAGCAGGGCAAGTCCTTTCGCAACGAGATCTCCCCGAGCAACTCGATCTTCCGCACGCGCGAGTTCGAGCAGATGGAGATGGAGTTCTTCTGCAAGCCCGGGACCGACATGGAGTGGCACCGGTACTGGTGCGACGAGCGCATGCGTTGGTGGACGGAGGACTGCGGCGTACGCGGCTCACGGCTGCGCCTGCGCGCCCACGAGGCCGACGAGCTCTCCCATTACAGCACCGCCACCAGCGACGTCGAGTACCTCTTTCCCTGGGGCTGGGGTGAGCTCGAGGGCGTCGCCGACCGCACCGACTTCGACCTGCGTGCCCACAGCAAGCACAGCGGCAGGGACCTCAGCTACTTCGACACCGAGACCAACGAGCGCTATCTCCCCTACGTGATCGAGCCAGCAGCCGGCCTGGATCGCGCCTTCCTGACCATGCTGCTCGACGCCTGGGACGAGGAGGAGGTGCGCGGCGAGAAGCGCACCGTGCTGCGCCTGCACCCCGACGTGGCGCCCTGGGAGGTGGCGGTGCTTCCGCTGAACAAAAAGGCGCAGCTCACAGACGTGGCCCACCCGCTGGCGGCGCGGCTGCGCGCGCGCTTCCGCACCGATTACGACGAGACGCAGGGGATCGGCCGGCGCTACCGGCGCCAGGACGAGATCGGCACCCCGCTGGCCGTGACCGTCGACTTCGACTCTCTCGACGACCACGCGGTGACCATCCGCGAGCGCGATGGCATGACCCAGGTGCGCGTGCCCATCGAGGGGCTCGAGGACGCCTGCGCGGAACAGCTGGCGGCATCCCGCGCCGCCGCGCTGGAGCGTTCGCGCAGCTAGCCGGCGGGCTTCTTGCGCGCCGCCGCGGTGGGGCGGCTGCTTCGCCGGCGGAGGCGCGGCCGCTCGTGAAGATGGCCGCGCTTGATCAGCACCAGGAACACCGCGCCCACGCCGGCCATGAGGATATCGTTGAAGCCGCGGAACAGAAGGCCGGCGGCGGCACCGGCGGCGACCGGCACACCGTTGGCGATCATCAGCACCGTGAGCAGGCCCTCGAAGGGCCCGACGCCCCCCGGGATGAGGCTGATCCCGGAGATCACGAAACTGAGCGCCAGCACGAAGGTGGCCGCGATGAAGCCCACGTGAGTCTGGCCGACAGCGTGCAGGGCCATGTAGAAGAGGAGGTAGGAGAGGAACACGGCGGCGGCGTTGCAGAGGATCACGGGGACCACCACCCTGAGGTGGAGCAACTCGATGAACGCCGGCCGGATCGAGCGCAGCTGCGAATCGAAGCGGCGCAGCGGCTTGACCTTCTCGACAACCCGGACGGCCCAGCTGTACGCCGGCTCCCAGATGAGCACGGTGAGGATGAGCAGGTGCACCAGCACCATGACGATGACCAGCAGCGCGATGTCGGGATGTGAGGCCACCCGCGGGAGCACGCCCAGGCCCATCAGGGTCATGAAGAGCAGCTCCTGGAAGGCGATCGTCGCGGTCAGCTCGCCCGAGCTGCGCCTCGTGCCGGTCACCTCCTTGATGAGGGCGATGCGCGCGAGGTCGCCGGTGGGCATGAAGACCATGGTCTGGCCGGCGAACTCCACCGCGATGGAATGGCGGATGTCGACGTCCACCTTCACCTGGCGCAGGGTGATCCACCAGGCGAGTGAACGCGCCAGGTACGCCCCCAGCGTCACCGGGAGCATGAGCAGGATCAGGCCGACGTTGGCGTGACGGAACACGCCGGCAAGGGATGCTGGGTTGACGGCCAGCACCAGCGCCAGCAGGCACAGCACCGCGACGATCTCGAGCGCGTACTTGCGGAGCGCCCGGATCAACGCGCTGGCGCCACCGTGATGGTCACGCCGTCACCATACGCGACAGGTGCCTCGAGGCCCGATCAGGCGGCGGCTGCCCGTCCCTGGGATCGGCGACGGCGCACCAGCAGCACTCCGACCGCGCCCAGCGGCAGCAGCAGCAGCAGCGGCGCCTCGGGAAGGTAGGTCGCCGGCTGGGTCAGCTGACCGCCCGTGCACCATGGGTTGTCGGGGACGCCCGCGCAGGGGTTGGGCATCGTGGTCTGCGGGCTCTGCTTGAGGAGCTGGACACCGGTGGAATGCGGGTAGCCCGTGATGCCCTGCGGGCACTGCCCCGCGATGCCCGACGCGCACGCCAGCTCGGCGAGAAGGACGGTGCTGTCCCCACCACCTGTGGAGCTGCACGGCGGTCCGTCGACGGTCTGGATCATGGGCGGGTCGCTGGTCGGCTCACCACCGACGATGCCGGGGTCGGTGTTGCCGAAGAAGCAGTTGCGCGGGTTCGACACACTCGATTCGTTGGCCAGGTCACCGTTGGACGGGTTGCCGAACCCGCCGTTGTCGTGGAGGACGTTGTTGGAGATCACGTTGCCGTGCGCCTGGAAGGTGCAGACGCCGGGGGCACTGACCCCTCCCTGGCAGTGCGACAACCCGCTGGCCGGCGGGGTCTCGGTGTCCGGGTAGTCGTGGGTGACAATCCCCCAGCCCTTCTGGTTGTACACGGTGTTCTTGTCGACGACGTTCCACGATGCTCCCGACAGCTCGATGCCGGTGCCGATCGGGGCGGCGGCGGCGATGCCCTGGCCCGGGGTGTTGGGGTTGTTGTTGTCGTGCACGGTGTTGCCCGAGATCAAGGTGCACGACATCGATGTCGAGCTCGGGCACAAGCCGGTCTGCGGTGGCGGCGCGTCGTCGTTGTTCAGCGAGTTGGGCACTATGCCGGACTTGTTGAGGTCCCACTCCGAGTTGAGGATGCTGAGGTGGCCGCCCGCGTTGGTGCCCGAATAGCCCAGCACGTTGCTCTGCGAGTGGACGTGGTCGAGGGTGGCGTTGCAGTCCGAGCACGCGCCCACGTAGAAGCCGGAGTCCGACATGTTGCTGGCGTACGCGTAGCTGATCACGCCGGGACCGCTGGCGTTGCTGACGAAGATGCCGTAAGCGCCGTTGTTGGTGGTGTCCGAGTAGTTCGTCGTGCCGGTGATGTAGCTGCCGGTGTAGGCGTGCATGCCCATGACACCGCTGCCGTCGCCGCCGTTCCACCAGATCTCGTTGCCTTGCCCCTGGTCTCCGTTGAGGTAGTTGCAGGTGGTGAGGTTGTCCACTGAGGTACCGTCCACCTTGAACATCTCGATGCCGTTGCGTCCGTGCCCGGAGTTGGTGTCCTGGTCGGCGGCCGTCGAGGAGCACTGCGTGGTGGAGGATGCCTGGGTGCCATCGACCACCACGCCGTTCCGATCCATGCCGCGGAGATGGATGCCGGGCGTTGTGATGTGGACACCGGCGGTGGTGTCGGCCTTCTCGTGGTAGTCGCCGGGGGCAACGAGGATCCAGTCCCCGGCGACGGCGCTGTTCACCGCGGCCTGGATTGATGAGTACTGGCCGGCCGGGCAGGTGAGCACGGGGCCGACCAGGCCTTGGGCCCGCTCGGGCAGACCAGCAGGACGTGGGGAGTCGTGGCCTGGACGCGCGGAGCGCCGAGCAGCCCGAAGAGAAGAACTGCGGCGATGACGCCGGCTGCGCGCAGCGTGCGCGTGCGCATCTGTCTCCCTCCCCTCGGTGTGGCTCTGCTCCCTTAACGCCGGCGGCCGGGCCGAGCTTGCGCGGGCGATCTCCTCCTCTCAGTCGTCTTCAGCGCGCTGGCTTGCCGAGCCGGTGTGGCGCAGCCTGAGCGGCGGGCCGCCCGGCGCGGCCTGGATGGTCCAGAAGTCGGCGGCGAGCCCGGCGTCGAGCATGTACGCGTACGGCATGAACCCGCACCCTGCCTCGCCCCAACCGGACCCCCAGGAGTTGCGGATGATGAAGGCTTGGCGCGCGTCGTCGTAACCGACGCACACCACCGCGTGGCCACCGACGACGCTCTCGGATGGCTGTGGTAGCGGGATGACGCCGCTGCCCGCGACGTCGGCTCCCTCGAACGCGCTGAAGACGGTGAATCCGAAGACGTACGTAAATCCGGAGGCGATGCACGTCTTCAGCTGGGCGAGCGACTGGGTGAGGCGCTGGTAGCTGGCGACGCGGTCGTGCACGGCGTCCGCGAAGGCCTGGGCAGGCGGCTTCTCGGCGAACTTGCTGATGTCGTACGGCCACTCGGTCTCACGGCACACGCCCTGCGCGGCGATGACCTTGATGCCGTCGCGCAGTTGCGCACCACTGTCGGTGTTGACGGTCCCCTCGACGACGCGCTCGTTGTAGTAGATGAACAGCCGCGAGGGCGTCCAGGTGGGCGCGATGCCCGAGCGGATCTCGTCGAACTGCACCGCCCCCGCGATCGCATTCGCCGTGCACGACCCCAGCTGGCCCTGGTCGTAGACCGGCGGACACTGAGGTCGGAGGTCGACGGTGGTCGGGAGCTGCGCCGACGCCAGGGCGGGCGCCTGCCAGAAGCGGTCGCGATGGTCAGGAAGATCGCGAACCCATCCGTACCGGGCAATCCTCACGGCGGTTGATTCTGCTCCCTCCGCCGAGCGGCCGCGATGGCGATGTTTCCCGCGGTCACGACGATGGTGTGGTCGACGTCGAAGCGCTCGCCGCCGCCGACGGCTACAGCTGTCTTGGGAGTGATCGCCGTCGTGTCCGGGAGCCACATCGCCTGCTCAGCGATGCCATGCGTCTCGCGCACCGCGATCGCCCGGCCGTCGGCGGTCTCGAACCGGAAGCCGCCTCGCTCCGGGTGCGGGCCATCCCCATTGGCGATGATGCGGAACGCCCCGTCGTGATGGCGGTGGTGATGGAAGCGGCAGAGCGAGACCAGGTTGGAAAGGTCGGTGCGGCCGCCGTCGATCCAGTGGATGACGTGGTGGCCCTCGGTGTCCGCGGCCAGGACAGGACAGCCCGGGTAGCGACATCCCTGGTCACGGAGGTGGAGCGCACGCCGAAGCCGACCGGTGACCAGGCGGCGTCCCCGTCCGACGTCGACCGGCACACCGTCACGCTCAAGGACCGTGACGACGGAGGCGTCACAACCGAGCCGCCGCGCCGCCTCGACCGCGATGGCCGGACCGTCCTCGATGTGGCAGCGGCCACCCGCATCCGGCGAGCGGAGCGTGTCGGCATCGACGTGGACGACCAGCTCGGGCCGCGCGGTACCCGCCGGAGTACCCGCTGCGACGTCGGCCAGCCAGCGCTCGCAGATGCGCACCAAGGCGTCGGCGCGCCGCGCGCCGAGCGGATGGTCGGGCTCCCTCTCGGCGCAGGGGTCACCAGCAGGTGAGTCACCGGTGGGTGAGTGACCCACGGGCGCACCGCAGGGAACCCGCGGCGCCACCGCGGCTTCGATGGCATTGAGCACGAGGCGGCCCTCCTCTGGTGGGAGGGTGGCGTACAGAGCGAGCATGCCGTCCTCATCGAGCCACCACGACACCACCCGGCGGCGCGCCCGCTGCCGAGCGGCGCGCTCGGGGTCGTCGACAGCGATCGCGTAGCGGTATGCCCGGCAGATCCGGGCCAGCTGGGCACCCGAAGCCTGCACGGCCAGCTCGAGCCAGAGCGCCTCGTCTTCGGCGGTTGCCACGTGGGTGATCGCCCGCACCTTGTCGAAGGAGAGGCGGCCCGCGGCGAAGGCCGCGTGGATCAGCGGCAGGAACCGCAGCGCGTGGCCGACGCGCAGCATCTCGTGGGCGTTGTACAGGTCGACACCCGTGGCGATAGTCAGCCAGTGTGCGCAGCTGCGCAGGCCGACGCCGGCCCACTCCTGTGACTCATCGAAGGCCGTGATCTTGTCAACGAAATGCGCGGTGGTGGCGTGGAAATGTCCAGCCAGCACACTGATTTCGTCGTCCATCTGAGCGGTCATCGTGCGGTCGATTGTACCAAACATCTGTTCGACCACAACGGACATTGGACGCTCAATGTGCTGCGCGGGGAACAGGAATCAGTGCGTTGGGGGTTGGGCCGCAGAGATGTGTTCGAGCTGCGCGGTGACGTCGTCCAATGGGTGCGCGTAGGGCGCGAGCCGCCCGAGGCGGCGTGGGTTGACCGTGATGTGCAGGTAATCGTCGCTGACCCTGTGCGCGAGCTCGGGCAACACGCGGGCGGGGATGAGCAGACACGGGGCGACGACGTCAGTGCCCGGACCTCGGATGAAGACGGCGAGCCACGCGCGCGGCGATCTCGTAAGCGTACGTACCGGCAGATGAATGAGGCCGGCGGGCGCGCTGCCGTCAACCTCGATGCACTTGACCTGGAACGCGGCGATGCCCCCGGTGCCGACATGGCGAACGAGGTACTCATCAAAGCCGCGGTCGGGCGCTGCGTGGAATGTGTTGAGCACAGGCGAGAGGGACGCGTGGTGCAACAGCGCCGATTCACCGATGAACCCTGTAGTGGCGAGGTTCTCCTGGTCCGCGGCACAGGGCTCCATGACGGCGGGCGCCACATCGTCCGGGGGGCCGGGGCAAACGCGCTGCGCTACCTCCGCGAGCGGTACACAGACGTCGCGCCAGTGAGTGCGCGGACCCGGCGGGTACGGCACGCTCACCGCGTAGGCGAGACGCGGTCCCCACTGGACCAGGTGCGCATGTTCGCGCAGCTGTGCGACTGTCATGACCACGGCTGGGTCGTGCAACGTGTTGTTGTCGAGGTCGACGAGCAACGCCAACACGACCGTTCGCGGATCGTCCGCTTCTTCCTCCTGAACATGGATGCGGAACACGCCGTCGTCGAGGCGGCTGCGCCCCTTGACCTGGACGGCCATGAAGGCGTCCGTCGATGGACGGTGGACGATGCCGTCGACCCCCATGTCGCGCGTCGGGAGGAACACGCGCAGCGCGCCGCGGCTGCTCGACACCAGGTGCGACCAGGCGAGCCACTCGATGACCTGGCCGATGGCTGCGGGTGCGAAGGGGAGATGTGGTGCCCCGGACTGATCAGGCGGAGTCGGAGCGAGAACCCGTCTGGATCGCATGCGTCTGAATGGTACGACTGGGCGCTTCAGCTTTGAGCGGTCCACGACGGTCGCGCCGGCGCGTCAAGCGCGACCAAGGGAGCTCAATGATCGTGCTCAGACGTAACCTTCAGGGACCGATCCAAGCACCTCCATGGAGTACTTGGTTGCGATGGCAGAGCGGAGCGAAGGGTCAATGTCGCCGTTGTTGTTGGCCTGGGACAGCTCATCGAAATAGCCCACCATCGCCGCTGGGGCGAAGAGGTTTAGCTTCCGGCTCGCCACGTTGCCGACCCTGAAGCGATGGGCGATGCCGGCCGGGATGAAAATGAACGACCCCGCCGGGCATGTGAGTTCGCGTTCGCCCAGGAAGATGATGTATTCGCCTTCGAGCACGTAGAAGGCTTCGGCCGCATCGTGGTGAATGTGCAGCGGCGGCCCGAAGCCTGCCGGCTCGGTGGCTTCGAGGAGCGAGAACGCACCGTTCGTCTGTTCTCGGCTTGCCTTCACCGACATCTGAAACACACCGAGATCAATGCGTCTGCCCTCGCCAGGTCGAAGAACGAATGCGTTGCCTTCCGCATCAGTCATTTCTCATCCTCTCAGTGTTATGGAGAAAGGAGCAGATCACGCTACGTCCCTCGTGTCCTCGCGCTCCACTTTGACACCGCCCACGAAGGTCGCGCCGACAGTCGCGCACGAGGGTGTCAACAAGGTGTCAGAGGCCGGTCGCATCGGCCGCTTAGAGCGCTGTTCGTGGGTCTGGCATGGACCCGGAGATGACCGGCGACATGATGACGACATGCCCCGCGCGACTCGCTGGATCACCTTGGGCGGTGTGCTTGCGCTGACCGCCTGCTCTCAAGCGGCGAGGTCCACCCCAACGCGTGTGTCACCCTGCGCCCTCAGTCGCGCCGGTAACCATCGCCCTCGCCGACGACTACCGACCGGCCATCGGGCCACGGTTCCGGCCCCGAGCGGAAGGAGTCGTCGCTGAGTACCAGGCCGGCCACCCTCGCGTGGACCACAGAGCTGCACCTCGCCCACCAGATCCGTCGTTCAGACGCACCGACGGTGGACACTTGATACGTGGCACGCCTCTCCAACCGCGTCCGAGGCAAGACCGCCCAGCGACCGGATCGCCGTACCCCGCCGAGGGAGTTGTCTGACGGCGATGCCGACGTCCTGCTTCGCGTCCGCGCCAACAGGATGCGGGCCCGAGCGTCCGCATGGGGGCGGGGGATCTCTGAAGGCTGCGGCGGGCTGGCCGGGGGTAACTGCCTGGTCATCACGCTGGCCGGCGGGGCGGCATTAGTCTCATTAGCCCGCCGGAGGCGCCGAGCTTCTAGGTAGATTGGCGAAAATCCGCCTAGCCTGCCGCGCCGTCCCAGGTCTGCCCTAGTGAGGCTGGTTGGCAGCTGAAAGGCGCTCTGGCAGGGCGGCGCGTTGCGGTTCGATCCCAGCTGGACGCGTTCGCACCGCGGGTGCTGCCAAGAAAGTCGCAGAACTCTGAGAATGCGCTGATGCAGGAGCACTACGGCGCGCGGTTCTTCGGAGAGCGAGAGGCTGCGGTCTATGACGACCAGCTGGCAGACATGTTTGATGAGGCTGTGGTTGGACCGGCGGTGGCGATGCTCGCCGACTTGGCTGGCCAGGGCGCCGCATTGGAGATGGGGATCGGCACCGGTCGGATTGCTCTGCCGCTTGCAGCGCGAGGAGTGCGGGTGCACGGGATCGACGCGTCGGAGGCGATGGTGGCCCGGTTGCGCGGCAAGTCGGGAGCTGAAGCCATCGACGTCACCCTCGGCGACTTCGCGTCGACGCGAGTTGATGGGCGGTTCTCGCTGGTCTACCTTGTCTTCAACACGATTTTCAACCTGATCACCCAGGACGAGCAGGTTGCGTGTTTCCAGAATGCCGCGGCGCACCTCGAGATCGGAGGCAGCTTCGTCGTGGAGCTAACTGTGCCTGACCTGCAGGCGATCCCACCGGGCCAGAACATCGCCGTCATCGCGGTGGACGCGCGTGCGATGTCGTTCGACGTGTACGACGTTGTCACCCAGCGCTTGACGTCTCACCACTTTGTGATCGGCGATGGCGGAATGCAGTCGTACCCAGTGGAAGGCCGCTACGCGTGGCCGGCAGAACTCGACCTCATGGCCCGGCTTGCTGGTCTGACGTTGCGGGGGCGGTGGGGAGGATGGAAGCAGGAGCCCTTCACGAGCCTCAGTCG
This sequence comes from Candidatus Aeolococcus gillhamiae, assembly GCA_003244045.1. Lineage (GTDB taxonomy): Bacteria > Chloroflexota > Dormibacteria > Aeolococcales > Aeolococcaceae > Aeolococcus > Aeolococcus gillhamiae. The sequence goes on along the minus strand of QHBU01000174.1, from coordinate 14,294 downwards.
CTCGCACGTATCGGTGTACGAGAAATCCTGACATGGTGTACGTCGCGTGGCTTCGGGGCATCAATGTCGGCGGCAAGGGCATGATCTCGATGGCTGCACTCAAGAAGATGTTCGAACGGCTCGGCTTCGGCGACGTCCGCACCTACATCAACTCGGGCAACGTCATCTTCACGACCCGCGCGGTCAGTCCAGCGCCTCTAGCCAAGCGCATCGAGGACGGCATCGGTGAAGACTTCGGCTTCCCCGTCAAGGTCGTGTTGCGCACCAGGGATGACATGGTGGCGCTGCTCAAGGCGTTGCCGAAGACATGGCAACACGACCAGCGGGCACAGTGCAATGTCATGTTCCTGTCGCGGGAGATTGACGCCCCGAGCATCCTCTCGGCGCTGCCCAGTAACCCCAGCGTTGAAACGGTCCGCTACACACCGGGCGCCGTTCTCTGGCGCATCGACCGAAGCCAGGTGACCAGGAGTCGGATGACCAGGATCGTCGGCACCGCGATCTACAAGAACATGACCATTCGCAACGCGAACACGGTGCGCAGAGTGCATGCACTCATGGACGACGTCAAGGGAGCGTGATTCACGCCCACACCTTCTCGCGGACGGTTGGTTCCTGTTGTTGGCCGCTGAGCGTCTGCGCCGGACGGGGCGCGGCAGCTGATACCAGGAACACGAGGCTGACGATGGCAAGGACCACGATCCCCAGGGCCGCCCGCAGCCCGACGACGCCCGCCAGCAGCCCGATCGCCGGTGGTCCAGCCAGGAAACCCAACCAGCCCACCGAGGAGACAGCAGCGACGCCGACGCTCGTCGAGATGCCGGGCGCGGACCCTGCAGCGCGGAAGAGCACGGGCACGACGACGCCGAGACCGGCTCCCATCGCGCCGAAACCCGCCAGGGCGAGCGGCGTCCATCCCGCCACGAGCGCGACGCTCAGCCCGCACGCCGCAAGCGCTGCTCCAGCACGCGCGAGCGTCACCGGACCGAGGCGGCGAGCGAGACGATCGCCAAGGATGCGGCTCGATGCCATCGCCAGCGAGAAGGTCGCGTAGCCAAAGCCTGCAATGGCGGCCGCGGCGGCCAGGGACTGGGTCAGGTACGTCGCGCTCCAGTCCGCTGCGGAGCCCTCGGCCAGCAGGGTGCAGAACGCGGCGGCGCCAAGGACGAGCAGAGCGCGAGGCGGGCGCAGCAACGCTCGTGGCGGCGTGGCGACGGCTCGCTCTGTCGGCAGCAGAGTCGGACCCAGTAGCACAGCCCATCCTGCGACGACCAGCGCCAGGACACCGATGTGAGCCGCCGGCGAGATGTTCATCCGAGCCGCGAGCGCTCCGCCGGCCGCACCTGCCATGGCCCCGATGCTGAAGGCCGCGTGGAACGTGGACAGGATGGTGCGACCGTACAGCCCCTCGAGCGCGATGCCCTGCGTGTTCGCCGCCACATTGATGGACCCGAAACCACCCCCGAAAGCGAGCAGGCCAAGGGCAACGCCGACGAAACCAGACGCAGACGAGGCGGCGACGAGGCCACCGCCCGCGAGCACAAGCGCCGCGACGGAGACGCGGTTGCTCCCGATGCGTTCGCATAGCCGGCCAGCGATCGGCATCGCGAGCAGCGCGCCCAGCGACGAGGCGAACAGAGCCAGTCCGAGCGAAGTATTGGTGAGGCCCGCGCGCGCCTGAACGGCGGGGATACGCGAGGCCCACGATCCCAGGAGCAGACCGTCAGCGAAGAAGAAGAGGGTGATGACGATGCGGGTCGAGCGCATCAGGCGATGACCACCTCGACACCGTGCGACCGGTATCGATCAAGCTCCGCCGCAGAGCGCGAGCGGTCGGTCACGAGGTGCGTCAGCTCCTCGAGCGGGCCCACCACGAACTGGCTGGCCGAGCCGAGCTTCTCACCCGACGAGACGGCCACCACCTCTGTGGCGTTGGCGATCATCGCGCGCTTGACGTAGGACTCCTCCAGGTCGCCCACCGTGATCCCGATCTCCGGATGCAGGCTGCAGACGCCGAGCACGAGGACGTCGGCACGAATCGCGTGCAGTGCTTCGAGAGTGGCCGCGCCCACAGTGGCCCGCGCAGCCTTCTCGAGCCGCCCGCCCAGCACGGTGACGTCGACACCCGGGTGCTCGGCAAGGGCTGTCGCGATGGGCGGGCTGTTGGTGATGATGGTGGCGCGCAGCTCCGCGGGTAGATGCCGCGCCACCTCGAGAGTCGTGGTCCCCGCGTCGAGGATGATCAGCTGTCCAGAGCGAAGGAGCCTGGTTGTCGCTTGCGCGATCGCGGCCTTGGCCGCGGGCGCCTGCTCCTCGCGCGTGCTGTACGGACGTGCGCCGACTGCCGGCGGAAGCGCGCCGCCGTGGACGCGGCGCAGCAGCCCCGCATCGGCGAGCTCCTGCAGGTCGCGCCGCACCGTGTCTGGCGACACGGCGAACGCCGCGGCGAGCTCTGTCGCCACCAACTTGCCGTCGCGGGCGAGCTGTTCGAGGAGCACCTGCCGGCGTTCAACGGTCAACATCCGCCCATTCAAGCAGAAACACGCAGTAAGCCGCAAGTAGCGGCACAAAGGCGCAGGCGGCCGTCAGGCCGAGGCTGTCGGTTACAACGACACGGTCCAGTGCAGCAGCGCCAGTAGCGCGGCCACGCCCAGTGCGGCAAAAACGACCATGAGAAAGCAGCCGGAGCAGCAGCCCAGGCGCCGTCGCCGTTGCGCGTACCGATAGCCGCCGGCGATGGACGGGTAGACGCGGCGACCGAAGCGGCCGATCCGCTGGGTAGCCATGGGGTAGTAGCGGTCGACGTAGGGACGAACCCGGCGGTGACGCAGGATCCGCATCACGATGAAATCCACGAGCAGCCAGCGAAGGAACACAGGCATTGGAGTTACTCCTTTGGTTCAGGATGGCCGTTTCAAGCGGCCCACCTAGGGCATACCCCGCGGTACCAGGCGTTACACCTGCGCCTGTTCGAGGACCAGGCCGTTGCTGCGGCCGACGAGTCGCCCGGCTTGCCAACGTCAGCGAACCCTAGGCGCCTCCCGGGGAGGTGCTACGCTCGGCCGGCCCCAGTAGCTGACGCATCGACAGAGGTCTCCCATGCCCACCGGGACACGCACGGGTCGCGCTACCAGGGCGGCGACGCCCGGCCGCCCGGCTAAATCCGCCACGCGTTCCACTCGCGCAGCCACGCCTCGCGGCGGCGCCTCCAACGGCAGCAGCCCGCGACGGCGGGCGCGGAGGTGGGTGTACCTCTTCGAGGACGGTGACGCGTCGATGCGCGACCTGCTCGGTGGCAAAGGTGCCGGCGTCGCGGAAATGACCCGCGCTGGGCTGCCGGTACCGCCGGGTTTCACCATCACCACGCAGGCCTGCAACGCCTTCTACGAGAACAAGCAGAAGTTCCCGCACGGGATGTGGGAGCAGGTGCTGCGCGCGCTCAAGGAGACGGAGCGCAAGACGGGCAAGAAATTCGGCGACCCAGCCAACCCGCTGCTGGTCAGCGTGCGCAGCGGCGCCAAGTTCTCGATGCCGGGGATGATGGACACCGTCCTCAACCTCGGCCTCAACGCGCAGACCCTCAAGGGGCTGGCCGCGCTGACCAAGGACGAGCGGTTCGCCAAGGACGCATTCCGCCGCTTCATGCAGCTGTTCAGCAAGATCGTGCTGGGCATCAACGGCGACCTGTTCGAACATGAGCTCGACGCGGTCAAGACCAAGGCGAAGGCGAAGAGTGACGCCGACCTGAAGCCGGCAGCGCTCGACGAGGTGATCCAGCGCTACCGGAAGTTGGTGCGCACCCACGCCAAGATCGAGTTCCCGGAGGATCCGATGGAGCAGCTGCGCGCCGCCATCGGCGCCGTCTTCTCCTCGTGGAACAACAAGAGGGCCACCGATTACCGCAACTTCAACAAGATTCCCCATGATCTGGGCACCGCCGTCAACGTCCAGTCAATGGTGTTCGGCAACATGGGCGACGACTCCGGCACAGGTGTCGCCTTCACCCGCGACCCGTCGACCGGCGAGCACGTGCTGTACGGTGAGTACCTGACCAATGCGCAGGGCGAGGACGTGGTCGCGGGCATCCGCACCCCCAAGCCGATCAGCGCCATGGCCAAGGATCTCCCCAAGGCGTACGCGCAGTTCGTACGCATCGCCAAGCGCCTGGAGAAGCACTACCGCGACGTCCAGGACATGGAGTTCACCATCGAGCGCGGCCGTCTGTACATGCTGCAGACGCGCAGCGGCAAGCGCACCGCCGAGGCGGCGGTGAAGGTCGCCGTCGACATGGTGGGCGAGCGGCTCATCACCAAGAAGGAGGCGGTGCTGCGCGTCGAGCCCACCCAGGTCGACCAGCTGCTGCACACCCGCCTCGACCCCAAGGCCAAGGTGACCGTGCTGGCCACCGGGTTGGCCGCCTCGCCGGGCGCCGCGTACGGCCGAGCGGTATTCGACGCCGACCGTGCGGAATCGCAGGCTGCCAAGGGGGAGAAGGTCATCCTGGTGCGCATCGAGACCAACCCGGACGACGTGCACGGCATGATCGCCGCGCAGGGAGTGCTCACCGCGAGAGGCGGGCGCACATCGCACGCCGCGGTGGTGGCGCGTGGCATGGGCAAGCCGTGCGTCGCAGGCGCCGAGTCGGTGCGCGTCGACCTCGCCAAGCGTCAGTTCAGCGCCGGGGGCGCCACCGTCAAGGAGGGTGAGTACTTCACCATCGATGGCAGCACCGGCCGGGTCATCGCCGGCCAGGTGGCCATGATCGACCCCGAGATCTCCGGGGAGCTGAAGCAGCTGTTGCGCTGGGCGGACGCGTTTCGGCGCATGGAGGTGTGGGCCAACGGCGATTACCCGCACGACGCCGTGCTGGCGCGCGAGTTCGGCGCCCAGGGCATCGGCCTGTGTCGCACCGAGCACATGTTCATGGAGCAGTCGCGCCTGCCCGTCGTGCAGAAGATGATCCTCGCCGACACCGAGAAGGAGAGGCGCGCTGAGCTGGCCAAGCTGCTGCCGTTCCAACGCGAGGACTTCAAGGGGATCCTGCGGGCGATGAAGGGCCTGCCGGTGGTGATCCGGCTCATCGACCCTCCGCTGCACGAGTTCCTGCCCTCCCTCGAGGACCTCCTCGTCGAGGTGTCCACCGCTAAGGCCACGGGTCAGCCCGAAAAGAAGTACGCGCGTGCGGCCACGATGCTCGACGCCGTGCAGCGCCTGCACGAGCAGAACCCCATGCTGGGACTGCGCGGCTGTCGCCTCGGGCTGATGTTCCCCGAGATCATCGAGATGCAGGTGCGCGCCATCATCGAGGCATCCGTCGAGCTGCGCAGAGAGCGCGTCGACGTGCACCCCGAGATCATGATCCCGCTGGTCGGCACGCTCGAGGAGCTGCGCCGCACGCGCCAGTACCTCGAAGCGACCGTCGGCACCGTGCTGAACGAGTCGAGGACGAAGGTCCACTACAAGTTCGGCACCATGATCGAGCTGCCCCGCGCGGCGCTGGTGGCGGGGGAGATCGCCGAGGACGCGGAGTTCTTCTCCTTCGGCACCAACGACCTCACCCAGACCACCTTCGGCTACTCGCGCGATGACGCCGAGGGGAAGTTCCTGCTCAAGTACGTGGAGGAGAAGATCCTTCCGGCCAACCCCTTCGAGACCATCGACCGCAACGGCGTGGGCAGGTTGATGGCCATCGCCGTGCGCGAGGGGCGGGCTACGCGCCCGGGGATGACGATCGGCATCTGCGGCGAGCACGGTGGCGACCCCGAGTCGATAGCACTGTGTGAGGAGCTCGGGCTCGACTACGTGTCGTGCTCCCCGTACCGCGTGCCCGTCGCCCGCCTGGCGGCGGCTCACGCCCGCCTCGCATCTGTGGAACGCGACCGCTGAGCACCTCCGGGTTGCCGCTGCTGATCCCGGCGGAGGTGGAGACGGAGCGGCTGGTCCTGCGTCAATGGCGCGAGTCCGACCTCGACGCGTTCGCAGAGATGATGGCCGACCCGGAGGTGACCCGCTACCTGGTTCCGCCGGTCCCGGTGGACCGCCTCACCAGCTGGCGCCTGCTCGCCATGTACGTCGGTCATGGAGTGATGCGCGGCTACTCGCATTGGGCGATCGAGCTGCGTGAGACCGGGGAGTTCATCGGCCGCGCCGGACCATGGCGGCCCGACGGCTGGCCGGCGCTGGAGCTCGGCTGGGCGATCGCGCGGCGCCACCAGGGGCGGGGCTACGCGACTGAGGCGGGGAAGGTGGCACTCCAGGTGTCCTGGGAGCGGCTCAAGCCGGACCGGCTGATCTCTCTGGTGAGGCTGGGGAACGATGCGTCGGTGGCGGTGGCTCGACGCCTCGGCGGCCGGCTGACCGAGACCATCGATTTCTTCGGTGGCCCCACGCAGGTCTTTGACTACCCGGCACCTCCTGGAGGTCCGCCAGGCCGACAAGTCGATTGACGCGCCTCCCGGACGCCCTTACAGTTCGCAGCGATGCCACTGATTGGAACGATCGCTGCTCTCGGAGCCGCCGGTGGGAGCCCACTGACCACCCACCTGCCGTGGGGGTGGTTCACCCTGATGGCGATCGTTGACCTGGGGCTGGTCGGCGTTGTCATCGCACTACGGCTTCGGGCCCCCAGCGCCGCCGGCTCTCGTGTCGGCAGCCGACCGGCGCGGGCCGAGGCCCTCGTGCTGCGCAGTGGCTGGTGGGTGCCGCGGTCGCGGGTGCTCGCGCTGCCCGCCCAGCGAGCCAGCTATGCGTGGCCGCTGCATCGCGACTACATGGTCCGCCGGATCGGCTGACGCCCGCTGTGAAGGCGAGCCGGTTCATGCCAATAGTGGCAGCAACACTGTCGCCGGCAGCCGGGTGCTCACCCCGCCATCGGATACCATCACCTCTCCACAGCACCAGGAGAGCAACCACATGCCTGCACCACGGGGTGGGAGGAAGACGGGCGGCAACAAACCCGGCCGTTCCGACCGCAAAGGCGCCGTGCGCCCGCGCGCACCGCGGTCCCCTCGGGCCCCCCGGGCACCGCGGTTGCTCCCGGAGGTGTCCGACGCCGGGTTCGCGATGGACACACCGCGACCCTTCCGGCCTGCGCCGGACCACAGGGTCGAATCCACCACCGGGCTCCGGCACGAGGTCATCGAGCTGCGCGCCGAGGTGCACCGTCTCGCGGCGGAGATCGACAAGCTCTGGGCTCGGGAGCGTGGCCGCTCAGCGACGCCCGGGCGAACGGCGCGCAGCATCGCCGGCAAGCCGCCGCGCACCGGGACTCGGGCGTCGGGACCAGGCGGGCGCAGCGGTCCGGGCGCCGGCCGGGCCGGCCCCAAGAGCAGCGCTTCAGCGGCTGCGAGCCGGGGTCCGGGCGGTGCCAAGCGCTCCACGGGCGCCAAGCGTTCCTCAGGCTGGGCCAAGCCGAAGAGCCGGTCGCGGCGCTCGGGCACCACTCCGCGCCGTCAGGGCCGCTGACTCAGACGGCTATCCTCACTGGCGTGGCTGAGCACGTTCGCGTTCGCAAGGTGTCCACCCGGGATGGCCGCCCGGTGATGCTCGACGACGGCCACGTGGTCGAGGGCGACGAGCTGCAATCGCCCACGCCGGGGATGCCGTACAGCGTGCGCCGCAGCGTGGCCGAGCATGACGACGCCCCCGACGTCTTCATGACCTCGCCGATCCGCGCAGTGATCACCGACAACGTCGGCGCCATCACCCTTCTCACCGACAACTCGCGCTACTCCGTCGAGGTGATCGGACGGTGATGACCCCGCCCCAGCTCCTGGTGATGACCTACTCTGTGCACGTTCCGCAGGTCCGTCTGGTGGTCCCGTCGAGTTGAGCGAACACATCAGCGACGAGCCCTACCTCCTTGTCGAGGAGGTCGCCGAGCGCCTCGGATTGCCGCTCTCGGTGCTGCTCCATCGGGTGGAGGCGGGGGACATTCCCGCCCGCCGCGTGGAGCGCGCCGATGGCCTCCACTACGCGCTGCGGCTCGGTGACCTCGGGATCGAGCTCGACGATCGCGGCCTGCGCTCCGCCGCCATCCAGGACGAGGCTCAGACAACGGAGGAGGAAACCCTCAGCACCGCCTTCGAGCCGAGCGAGCCGAGCGGGCCGACCGAGCCGAGTGTGGAAAGCGCCATCTTCTCGGCGTTCGACAGCGGGCCGGCGCCGGTGCCCGGACGGCAGAACGGCGCCACAGGCGTGAGCGGCCCTACTGCTGAGGAGGAGGCCGACGCGCTTCCCTGGCAGCCGGACGCCGATCGGTCACCCCCGTGGTCGGTTCGTCCTCGCGAGCCACAGCAGCCACCGGTGTGGCTGACCCAGGAGAGCGGCGACGTCAGCCAGACGTCCGACGAGGCGGCCGCGGACGTCGTGGAGGACGCTGAGGTCGCACCCTCCGCTGAAGTCGACCATGTCGACACCGTCGTGGTCGCCATGGAGGAGGACGACCAATACCTTCCACCGGCGCTCGACCACGATGCCGACGATGCCGAGGACGGGATGCCGGCCATCGCTCCCTCCGGCCTGCATGAGGACGACCTCGGTGCCGACCAGGACACCGCCGTGGCCGAGCTGGCCGTCCCGCCGCCCACTCGCGAGCCCACGGTGAGCCTGGTGGACGCCGCCGCGCCGGGGCCGCGCGGCGACCTTGCGTCGATGTCGCTGGACGCCCGCGAGCTCGTCGCCGGCCTGCTCGACCGCTGGGAGCGCACCCTCGAGCAGCGCATCTACACCGAGCAGCGGCAGCGGTTCCAGGCGGAGCTCGTTGCCCGTCAGAACATGGTCAAGCAGCTGCAGATGGAGCTCCACACCGCCCGTGCCGAGCACGCGGCCGCCCAGGCTGAGAAGGACCGCATCCTCGCCGGCAAGGAGCGCGAGCTCGCCGACCGTGAGCGCGACATCGCCGAGACCCGCCGGGCCGCCGACGAGGCGGAGCGGGCGGCGGCCCCGGCGGCGTCACGCCGCCGCCGCTGGTTCTGGAGTCGCGACGACTGACGTTGCGACCCCCGTGCGTGCGGCGGGGGTGCGCTACTCCAGCACCGCGGGGCGCTGGATCCTTGCTACAGCCGTGCTCGGCTCCGGTGTCGCCTTCCTCGACTCCACCGTGGTCAACGTGGCGCTCCCGACCATCGCGCGCGACCTGCACACTGGGCTGAGCGACCTGCAGTGGATCACCGACGCGTACATGCTCACCCTTGGCGCGTTGATCATCCTCGGTGGCGCGCTGGGCGACCGTTTCGGACGCCGCCGCGTCTTCGTGTTCGGCCTGGCCTCCTTCACCGCTGCATCGGTCATCTGCGGGGGGGCGCCGGACACGCTTGTGCTCATCGTGGCCCGCGCGCTGCAGGGCGTCGGCGGCGCGCTGCTGGTACCCGGCAGCCTGGCGATCATCTCCGCGTGCTTCGTCCCCCACGACCGCGCCCGAGCCGTCGGCCTGTGGTCCGGTCTAAGCGGCGTCAGCGTTGTGGTGGGCCCGTTCGTCGGCGGCTGGCTCATCGACTCGGTCTCCTGGCGGGCCATCTTCTTCATCAATGTGCCGCTGGCCGCCGTCGCCATCTGGATCGCTCTGCGCCACGTCCCCGAGACGCGCGACGACGGTGCGGTCGGGCGGCCCGACTATGTCGGGGCGGCGGTTGTGTCCGTGGGTCTCGCCGGCGTCGTGTACGCGCTCATCGACGGGCCCAGCAACGGTTGGTCGGCACCGACGCTGGTCGCCGGTGTCGTCGGCGCACTCCTCCTGCTGGCGTTCCCGTTCGTCGAGCTGCGCGTGCACACGCCGATGGTCCCGCTGGACATCTTCTCGTCACGACAGTTCAGCGGCGCCAACCTGACCACGTTCGCCGTGTACGCCGCGCTGTCGGTGATCACATTCCTCCTCGTGCTGCACCTCCAGCAGGACCTGCATTACTCAGCGCTGGCCGCGGGAACCGCGTTCCTCCCGGCCGGTCTCCTGCTGATCGCGTTCTCGTCCCGCTCGGGCGCGCTCGCCCAGCGCATCGGGCCACGCCTGCCGATGACGGTGGGGCCGATCATCGCCGCCGCCGGCTTGCTGGTCCTCGCCGGCGTGCGCCACGGCGACAGCTACTGGACCTCCGTGCTCCCCGGCGTCGTCGTGTTCGGCGTCGGTCTCACGTTCGTGGTCGCACCGCTCACGGCGGCGGTGATGGCATCGGTGGACCAGCACCACTTCGGGGTGGGGTCGGCGATCAACAATGCCGTGGCGCGGATCGGTGGGTTGCTCGCGATCGCCGTCGTGCCCGCGCTCGCCGGGCTCGCGTCGGCGTCGACACACCTCGCGGGAGTGTCGCTCAACGACGGATTCACCTCAACGATGCGCATCGGCGCCGGCATGCTCACCGCCGGTGGCCTGATCGCGCTGGCCACCGTCCGGCACATCATCCCGCCGGAGGAGGCTGGCGGCGCAGCAGCTTGAACGCGTGGTCGGAGCGCTGCTGGCTGATCGCCTAGGTGACCCACAACAACGCCCGTGACTCGAGCATGCGTGCGGCCTCTATGCCACCGACGTCGAGCGGTGGCCAGCCGCACTCGCGGACCAGGTCTGACACAGTCTGCTTGGCGGCGGCGTTGTTGCCGCAGAGGAACATGTCGCCGGGTCCCCCGGGGATCTTGGGGTCGATCATGTGCTGGTTGTTGACCGTGTTCCACGTCTTGACAACGCGCGAGTCGGGCAGCCAGCGCTGCACCTGCTCACCGGCGGAGTCGTCGTGACCGGTGACCAGGGTCACTCCTGACGGCCCGCGCCCGAACGGGTTGGTGACGTCGATGACGATCTTGCCGACGAGGTTGGCCGCGCCGGCGAGGTGCAGCGCGTTCTCCGTCCCGCTCCACGTGGTGGCCAGACAGGCGATCTCGCACTCGGATGCGGCCTCGCCGTACGGCAGCGCGCGCGCACCGGTGCCGACCTCAGCCACCCACGCCACCACGTGCTCGGCATTGGGGTCGCGGCTGCCCATCAGCACCTCGTGGCCGTGGCGCACCAGCCCGGCGCCGATGGAGCGGCCAACCTGACCGGAACCTAGGACCGCGAACTTCATGGGAGATTGAGAGCTTAGTGCAGCGCGGATCGGCGGCGTCGTTTCAGCAAGGCAACGGTGCCCAGACCGAGGGGTATCAGGGGTAGCGCCGGCACGAAAGGGGATTCGGCCACGGCGACAGAGGCCGAACACAGGGCGCCTGGCACAGCCGGCAGGGTCAGCTTCAGGCCACTGAAGGACATCGCAGATGGCTCGTTGTCCGGGCGAAACGTTGGTGCGTCAGTCTGGGTGAGCTCGAGCTTGAGTGAGTCGCCGGTGCACAGCTGCCATGCGTTCGGCCACAGCTGGAGCGACAGCGGCATCGTCGAATTGCCCGGGGGTTGGTCGAGTCGGACCACGCTGCGCGTGATCAGCGTTTGATTTCCTGAGCTGTCGACGTCCCACAGGCGCGCTGCCAATTCGGCGCTGCTCCCGATCAGCGTGGCGCTGACGTTGACGACTGGACCGCCGACGAGCGTCGCGGGTGAGGCGACGGGAAAGTTGTAGACCGCCTCATGGGAATCGGTCGTCGACGAGGGCATGGTCACGCACTTGCCGCCGGTGACGATCGGGTCCGACATGAGACTCTCGGGGCCACCACCAGACTGGTTGAACGTGTTCTGCGCGGCCCCCGCGTCCACGAAGGTGAGCTGAGTCGTGGCGATGGATCCGAAGCTGTTGGCGGAATAGCTCTGCAGCGTCTGCTGCGGCAGGCAGCGCGTGGTATCGACTGTGATCGTCGGCTGTGTGAAGAGCTGGCTCAGCTGTGTGAGCGAAGTGGCCTGCAACGCCGCCTGGAGGAAGCTGTTGCTTTCGTTGTGGGCCTGCTTCCACACGTCAAGTGGATTCTGCGCATAGGAGTGACCGATGTCGCCGAAGAAGCCCCACACGGGGTAATGGCTGTGCGCGGCCTGGAGGCGATTGATCATGGTCAGCGCCTGAAGGCCAGGGAAGAGCGGGTCGGTGAGTCCCTGCATTACGAAGATCGGCTTCTGGGTGTTGAGCGACGGCGTCTTGTGGTTGTTCGCAGGGATGGGCATGGCATACGGCGACCGGAGCGGACCGCCCACCTCGGCGAGGATGGTCGGCGTGTCGGGGTTCACGGCGAAGGCCGGTTCACCCGCGTTGATTTCCGCGAACCACGTGGGCAGGTCCGCAGTCGGGTCCTGCAACGGCAACAACGCGTACTGGGCGCCGTCCAACGGCTGCGATGGGACATTGGTAACCCCCCTGGCGAACAGACCGGCGACGTAGCTCTCCTTCTCGACACCGATCGGATTGTCGTGATTGAACGTGGCCACCGGCGGCGCGCCATGGAAACCGTCGGTGGCCGTGCCGTTGGGCAGCAGCGAGTCGACCAGGTCGGTCCAGGTGTACATCGGCAAGGCTGCCGTGAGGTGCAGTGCCTTGCCCAGTGGCGAGGTCCACGGCGTGGTATTGACCAGGCTCGGATTCGCCGTCGAGGTGGTGAGCACGACCTGGTCCTGCGTCAGGCCCTCGTCCCAGGTGGGGCCGCCGCCACCGGAGTCGCCGGTGGCGACGATGTGGTTGGGGTTGATGAGCGTTCCTGCCGCCGCATCAGCTACCACCCCCGCCAGGAACTGTGCGTCGTGCACCTCCCAGCGGCGGTCGAGCAGATGCACCCAGCTCTTCTCGCCGGTGTGCCCCGAGGTCGCCGCCTGGCAGGCCGTGTCAGTTGCGTAGGTGTACCCGCTGCTCAACACTCGCCCGCACGATTCGTACCAACCTCGGGGGGTGAAGTTGATGGCCGCGTAGCCGTTGGATGCGAACCAGGCGTTGTTCCAGTGATACCCGGGGGTTCCGATGAAGTCCGTACAGCCGGCGTCGGTGCTGCCTGCCAGCGTCGTCGACTCGAACTGGCAGTAGTCGTTGCTGTAGCCGCTCTGGAAGATGACCAGCGGAGGCTTGGCTGCGGTGGTCGAGCCCGGCGGTATGTACGGCACCGTCGGCAGGCTGAGATCGACGCGAAGGGGAGTGCCGTCGAAGCTCAGCACCCGGTTGCTGAGCGTGTACCGGCAAAGGAGAAACGGGTTGCCGTCGGACGGAGAGACGGTGCTCGAAGACGACGCGGTTGACCCGTTGAGCGTGGGGCAGGTGGGGCTCAGCAGTGCCGCCCTGGCGGTGGTGGCAGGGAGAGCGCCCATCGACGCGGCAACCACCGCCCCGGCAAGAAGCATGGTCCGGCTTCCCTCGAGAGTCCTCATCGGCTCCATTAACGTTGCGCTGCTCGAGAAACCTCCGGCGCCGGCGCCGGCGCAGGGCGGCCTACCATCGCCTCATGGCACGGGACGCTGTCGCCGAGATCAAGGCTCGCCTCGACATCGTCGACGTGGTGGGCGGCTACGTCACCCTGCAACGCGCGGGCCGCGGCCACCGTACGCTGTGTCCGTTCCACTCGGAGAAGACCCCCTCCTTCAACGTCAGCCAGGACAAGCAGGCGTGGTACTGCTTCGGGTGCCAGGAGGGAGGCGACATGTTCACCTTCGTGCAGAAGGTCGAGCACGCCGACTTCCGGGCCGCACTGGAGATGCTCGCCGAGAAGGCCGGCGTCGAGCTCGAAGCCGAGGCACAGAGCGGAGAGCGCCGGGGTGCCGCCCGGCGGCGCAAGCGCACGCTCGAAATCAACGCCCGCGCCGCCGCGTTCTTCGAGCACGTGCTCTGGTCGTCGCCGGCAGGGGAGGACGGACGAACCCTGCTGGCCGCGCGCGGCGTCGACGAGGGCCGGGCTCGCACCTTCGGGATCGGCTTCGCGCCGGCGGGTGGAGGCGGCGAGGACGCGCTCTCGCGCTACCTGAAGGAGCGGGCTGGCGCAACCGCGGATGAGATCGTCGATGCGGGGGTGGCCCACCACGCGCGCGGGGGCCGGCTGCGTGACCGCTTCCGCCACCGTCTCGTCTTCCCGATCCGCGAGGAGCGTGGCGAGGTGATCGCGTTCGGGGCCCGTGCGCTCGGCGACGACGTGCCGAAGTACCTGAACTCGCCCGAAACCTCCGTGTACCACAAGGGCAGTGCGCTCTTCGGCATCGACCTCGCGCGTGCCGCGATGCACGACCGGCGCGTCGCTCTCATCGTTGAGGGCTACTTCGACGTCATGGCGGCGCACGTCGCCGGCGTGCCCAACGTCGTGGCCAGCAGTGGCACCGCGCTGACGCGCGAGCAGGCCAAGGTGCTGTCGCGGCACGCCGACAGCGTGGTGCTCTGCTTCGACGGCGACGAGGCGGGACGCGCCGCGGCGTCGCGCGC
>QHBU01000173.1 GCA_003244045.1 Candidatus Aeolococcus gillhamiae | reverse complement strand
TATTTGCTGGACGCTGCACTAGCGGGCCGATTCATTGCCTGGCGGAGCGGGGATTCCCTCGACGGTCTCACCAGTTGCGAAACGGCGGCGATCCGCACCGACAACAACGGTGACCGCGCCCGGGCCGTTGACTGACCACTCCCCGCGCTTCCACAGGACCGCGGTGCGCTCATCTACGCCGATGAGCGGCACGGTGGCTCCGAGCGACCGCTGCGCGGACGGGATCCACCGCTCACCGAAGGTGTCGAAGTGGGGGAGGAGGGCGCAGTCGGGCACCACTGCCAGCGCATCAAGCGGACGGCGGGTGTCGTGCTGCGGCCAGCGGTCGCGGACCAGCGTCCACCGGCAGAGCGCCATGGCGCCGGCCGACGACCCCGCCAGCGCCGCACCGCCGCGCCACGCAGTGACGATCGCATCCCACACCGGCGTGCCGGCGAGGAGCTGCACAGCCCGTCCCGGGTCGCCGCCGGCAAGATAGACGAGCCCGGCGCCATGAGCGGCCTCCACCGTGGCGGCCACCGACGCATCGCCTCGCGAGCGCACCCGCAGCTCGGTGATGTCGACGCCGAGGGTGGCGAACCAGCGGCGCGCGGTGGCGACGGCCTGGTCGGGACGTTCGCGGATGGCTGCGCAGACCACGTACGCGGCGCGACCGGAGGCGGCCTCGGCGAGGACGCCGTCCTGCCGCTCGTTGCCGCGCTGGAACTCGGCACCGCCCACAAGGGCGAGCGGACCCGTCACGGCGCGCCCCGGTCGGCCGGGACGGTCCGCCACCCCCGGCTCCCTACACTGACGCGCGCATGATCGACACCGAGAAGTACGCGGCCGCGACCGTCATGTCGCGCCGCGACCTCGCCACCGACCTGTGGGTGGTTCGGATCCGCCCCGACTGCGAGCTGCCCTTCCGTCCCGGCCAGTACGTCACGCTCGGTCTCGAGCTGGACGGCCGCATCGTGGAGCGGCCGTACTCGATCGCCTCGGATCCCGCCGAGGAGGAGGTCGAGCTGTTCATCGAGCGCGTCCCGGACGGCGAGCTCTCTGCGCCGCTGCATGACGTGCCCATCGGCCAGACCACGCTGGTGCGCAAGCGCTGCAAGGGGCTCTTCCTCAAGGACGCACCGGTGCTCGATCAACCCCATCTCTTCGTCGCCACCGTCACCGGCATCGCCCCCTTCGTCAGCATTCTGCGCAGTCTGCGACGACGCCAGCTCAGCGGTGAGTGGAACGCCGACCAGCCGGTGCTGGCGCTCCAGGGGGCCAGCCGCTCCGACGAGCTCGGCTACGAGAACGAGCTCCGCGAGCTGGCCGCGTCGTGCGATTGGTTCACTTACGTACCCACCATCAGCCGGCCGTGGGACGAGCCGGAGTGGCCGGGCGAGACGGGACGCGTCGAGGACGTGATGCGCAAGCACGCCGACGCCGCCGGCCTGACCCCGGGCCACGGTGCCGTCTACCTCTGCGGTCACCCGGGGATGATCACCAACGGTCACGGGATCATGCGCCGCCAAGGCTTCGATGACAAGGCGATCCGCGAGGAGCAGTACTGGCCGGACTAAGGCGAAGGGCTAACTCAACCGTCAGCGCAGGCGACTTCACGTCGCCGGAGCTGACATCCGCTCAGCTGGGGGGTGCCCGAGGGGGGAACGCAGTTCCCCCTTCGCTATTTAAAGCCGTACATGCCTTCGTGGAAGTCGCCGGTGTCCACCCAGTGCTCGATCACCAGGTC
>QHBU01000172.1 GCA_003244045.1 Candidatus Aeolococcus gillhamiae | reverse complement strand
CGCGCGGGCGCTCGGCTACGACGCCGTCGTCACCGGCCACAACCTCGACGACGAGGCGGCGGTGTTGCTCGGCAACGTGCTGCGCTGGGACCTGTCCTACCTCGGCAGGCAACTCCCCGTCTTGCCCGGCGGGGACGGATTCGTGAAGAAGATCAAGCCGCTGGTGCGTTTGGGCGAACGCGAGATGGCCGCCTACTGCGTCCTGCGCGGGATCGACTACATCGTCGAGGAGTGCCCGATGGCAGCGGGAAACAAGCACCTCGGTTATAAGGAGTTGCTCAACGAGGTCGAGGTCCGCTCGCCGGGCACGAAGGCGGCTTTCTACTCCGGCTTCTTGGACCGTGTCGCTCCGATGGTGGCTGGCGCCGCGGAGCGCGAGCGCGAGGACCTGCACCCCTGCCCTGGCTGCGGCTCACCGACGGTGGCGGGTGTGTGCGCGTTCTGCAAGCTGGTCCAGGTGGCAACCCGACCGCCCCCCAATGGCGACGACGCTGCCGCCGCCTCGGTCACCGGACACAAGTGAGTCGGCCTTTGGCACCCGGCGAGCGGGTGCTAGTGATCGACCGGAAGGGTCGCCGCTACCTGGTAAACCTGGCCGACGACGGTGAGTTCCACACGCACTCCGGCCCTTTGGCGCACTCCGCGATGATCGGGCGCGAGGAGGGGGCGACGGTTCGCGGCTCCCGCGGCGCCCACTACACCGTGCTGCGCCCGACCCTCGCGGAGGTGGTGCTGAAGATGCCGAGGGGCGCCCAGGTGATCTACCCGAAGGACCTCGGGCCGTTGATGATCATGGCGGACGTGTTCCCAGGCGCCCAGGTCCTCGAATCGGGGCTGGGCTCAGGTGCCCTGTCGATGGCCCTGCTGCGTTGCGGCGCGCACATCACCGGCTACGAAATCAGGCCCGACTTCGCCGCGAGGGCCCAGGCAAACGTGGTCGGGTTCTTGGGCGGCGAAGCACTGAGTCGCTACGGGGTGGAGATCAGAGACGTATACGAGGGTATCGACGGCGGCGGCTTCGACCGGGTGGTGCTCGACCTACCCGAGCCCTGGAGGGTCGTCAAGGCGGCCGAGGCGGCGCTGCGAGCCGGGGGGATCCTCGTGTCGTACCTGCCGACCATCCTCCAGGTGGTCACGTTGCGAGAGGCCCTCGACCACAGCGGCTTCGGAATGGCCGACACGATCGAGGTACTCCAGCGCAGCTGGCACATCGAAGGCCAGTCGGTGCGCCCGGACCACCGGATGGTGGCCCACACCGGCTTCCTCACCTCGGCGCGCCTGCTTGGGGGCCTCGTGAGCCCGGCACGGGGGGGCTGGGAGGCCATGGGCGGTCCCGAAGCCACCGGGACCGAGCCCGAGGCGCCGTGACCGTATTCGACCTCGTGGTCCTCGTGGCCGCCGCCGGGGCGGCCGCGGGTGGTTATCGCCTGGGTTTCCTCGCCAGGGTGCTGTCGTGGATAGGGCTCGGCCTGGGGCTCTACATCGCGGCGCGTCTGCTGCCAGCGGTCCTTGGCGCGCTCAACTTCTCTACCGCCGGCGCCCGCCTGGTGACGGCGGTCGCGATTCTCGCGGGGGGTGCCTTCGCGGGCCCGGCTGCCGGCCTTGTCGTCGGCGCGCAACTCCACTCGGTCCTGCCCGTGGGTCCGATGCGCCAGGTCGACCGGGGGATAGGGGCCGGTGTCGGCGCGCTCGGTGTGTTCGTGGCGCTGTGGCTGTTGCTGCCGGCCATCGCCAACGTGCCGGGTTGGCCCGCGCGCACCACCCGGGGCTCGGCCATCGCCCAGTGGATGAGCCAGCACCTCGCCCCGCCGCCGGACGCGTTCCAAACCCTGCGACGCCTGGTGGGCCGGGACCCCTTCCCCCAGGTGTTCCAAGCGCTACGCCCGGGGGAGGCGGTCGGGCCACCGCCTGCGGCCAGCGGGCTGAGCGCCGTGACCGCGAGGGCCGTGGCTGCGTCGACGGTGAAGGTGGAGGGCCAAGCCTGCGATCGAATCCAGGATGGCAGCGGGTTCGCTGTCGGGCCGGACCTGGTCGCCACCAACGCCCACGTGGTGGCGGGCAT
>QHBU01000171.1 GCA_003244045.1 Candidatus Aeolococcus gillhamiae | reverse complement strand
GACCGAGCGGGCCCGCTTGCGGATCGTCTCCACGTCGGCGGCACTGCCTTCCCCCCGGCACAGCTTGGCCCATAGGTCGGCGAGCACCAGGCCGTCCTGCTTGCAGGGGGTGCACTGGCCGCATGACTCGACGGCCAGGAACCGCGACGCCCCGGCCGCCACCGCCGTCATGTCGTCAGTGTCGTCGAACACCATGAACCCGCCCGAGCCCAGGCCGCTGCCGGCCTCGGCCATGGACTCGTAGCTGACCGGGGTATCGAGCTGGTCGGCGGTGATCAGCCCGGTGGCCACGCCCGACATCACCGCCTTGATGCGCCGGCCCGGCAGGGGGCCGCCCCCGATGTCGTCCAGCACCTCGCGCAGGGGCGTGCCCATCATCACCTCGCCCACGCCGTGGCGGCGCACCTGGCCGGTGACCGTGCACACGATGGTGCCCGGCGAGCGCTCGGTTCCCTCGGTGCGGAACCATGCCGCGCCCCGGGCGATGATCCGCGGCACGTTGGCGAGCGTCTCCACGTTGTCGACGAGCGCCGGGGGCGGGGCGGAGTCACCGCCGGGGCCGGCCATCTCCACGTGGGCGGACAGCCCGCTGCGGGAGGCGGCGTCGGCGTCGGTCTCCACCACCTCCACCACACCGCGGCGGAAGGGCGGGGAGATGCGTGGGAACGGGTAGCGCCCGTCGATGGTCTCCAGCAGCGCGGTCTCCTCGCCGTAGAGGTACTCCGCCGGGCCCTCGAACACCAACAGGGTCATCCCGTCGGCCCAGCCCACCCGCTCCACCTCGGCGATGGCTTCGCGCACCCTGGCTACCTCGGTGGTGAAGGTGCGCTTCAGGGCGACGACCACCGAGTCCGCTCCGACCGCCAGGGCGGCGATGAGCGCCCCCTCGAGCACCGAGTACGGATCGAAGCGCAGGATGGTGCGGTCCTTGTAGGTGCCCGGCTCACCCTCGGCACCGTTGACGACCACCGTGGTAGGCAGCTGGGGCGACCGGTTCTCGGCCACGGTGCGCCACTTGGTGCCGGTGGGAAAGCCTGCGCCCCCCCGACCCCGGAGCCCGGAAGCCTCGAGCTGGGCGACGAGCGCCTCGGGCTCGACACGCCGGGCGGCCTGGAGCCCTTTGCCGCCTCCCCTGTCGACGTGTTCTTCCAGGCTCGTCACGGGTTGAGGCGGCAGGACGCGGTGCACGAGGGTCATGGCCGAGAGTCTTCCCGCTCAACCCCCTGGGCGGGCAACTCCGCCGCTTTGGCGGCGAACCCGGCTCCCTCGTCAGCCGGGCGGGGCGATGGCCTGGTCGTCTTCGGCGGCCGCCTCCTCGCTGCCGCTCTCGGCGAACTTCTCCTGGTTCTCGCCCTTGGGCTCGTCCACGCACGCCACCGCTTCCGCAGCCTGCGAGCGCACCGACTGGATGCGGTCGCCCAACTCGTCGAGGCGGCCCTCGTCGGGCTCTTCGGTGGGGGTGTCGTCTGGCTCTGCCTTGGTGTCGTCCATGGCTAACGTCCTACCCCCGAGTGACCACCGCCACGCCCACGTCCGTCGACCTGGTCCTGGCCGGCCCGGCAGGTGAGCCTGTTGACCTGTGGCGCACCCTGCGTTCGCACGGCCTGACCGCCCTGGCCCCCATGACCCTCGACACCGAGGCTCGCTCCCTCACTATCATCCTCCCGCTGCCCGGCAACCGGGCCCGCACCGCGGTGATCGGCCCGGGCGACGCTGGACACGCCCGGGTCACGCTCCTGGGCCCCCGAGTGCGGGCCGCCGAGCCGGCCCAGGTGTTGAGTGCGGCGCGCCACGTGCTGCGACTCGACGAGGACCTGTCGGGCTTCTACGCCCTGGTGGCTGCTGACGCCGATCTGGCGTGGGTGGCCGCCGGCGCCGGGCGCCTGGTGCGGGCACCCACGGTCTTCGAGGACGTGGTGAAGACGCTGTGTACCACCAACTGCTCCTGGGCTGCCACCCGGCGCATGATCGGTGCCCTGGTCGAGCACCTGGGCGTGGCCGCGCCGGGGGCTCCTCCAGCGGCCCGGGCGGCCGGGCCTTCCCCACCCCCGAAGCCATGGCCGCCGCGGGCGACGGCTTCTACCGAGACGTGGTACGCGCCGGGTACCGGAGCCGCTACCTCGCCGCCCTGGCCGCGTCGGTGGCCAACGGCAACGTCGACCTCGAAGCCCTCGGCGCCGAGAGCGCCCGCGGCGACGACGAGGTGGCCGCCTTCCTCCAGAGCCTTCCCGGCGTCGGCCCCTACGCCGCGGCCCACATCATGGTGCTCCTGGGCCGCTACTCGCGCCTGGTCCTCGACTCGTGGACGAGGCCGAAGTACGCCCGCCTGGTGAACAAGCCGGCCGTGACCGACACTGCCATCGCCCGCCGTTTCGCACCCTACGGCCGGTGGGCCGGCCTCGCCTTCTGGGCCTTCCTCACCGCCGACTGGGTCGACGACGGGCCAGGTGGTGAAGTGCCACCGCTGCGGCCGTGGCCACGTTGAGAGAGTCGACGCCAGGAGCCATGGCGATCCTCACCCGGTGGTCAGCGGCGGCCAGGGCCCCGGCCGACAGCCCCGGCCCCTCCGCCCCCACCACCACGGCCTGCTTGGGCCGTGATGCAACAGCGCGCAGGTCCAGGGCTTCGGGTGACGGGATGAGAGCCAGTACCTCGAAGCCCGCGTTGCCCAAGTGGGTCAGAGCGTCGGGCCAGTTGGCAACGCGCCCGAAGGGCACGTGCAGCACCTGGCCGGCCGACACCCGGACCGCCCGCCGGTAGAAGGGGTCGGCGGTGGTGGGGTCGAGGATGACGGCGCCGGCGCCGAACGCCGCGGCGTTGCGGAAGAGGGCGCCCAGGTTCTCGTGGTCGTTGACCCCTTCGACGGCCACCACCAGGTCGGCGGCCTCTGCCAGTGCGGCGGGATCAGCCGGAGGGGGACGGTCGACCGATGCCAGGGCCCCCCTGTGGAGGTGAAAGCCGGCGATGGCATCCATCACCGGCTGGGTGGCGACGTGGACCGGCGCGTCCACGTCGGCCAGCTCCGGCCCCAACGCCGCCCACCGCCCGGGCGTCAGCAGGAATGAGCGCACCAGGAACGCCGACCTCACCAGCCGGCGGATGACCACGTCACCCTCGGCGATGAAGAACCCGCCCTCGGTGCCGTGGGAGCGCTCGCGCCGGCGGCGCAGCTCGGGGTCGGTGAGGCCGACGTAGTCGACGATGCGAGGGTCGGCGGGGGCGGCTATGTGGACGACGTCGGGCACACCTCGATTGTGCGTCTCAGGACGCCGCCGAGGTCGACTCGGGCAGCCACAGCCGCAGGCGGGTGCCGCCGCCGGGAAC
>QHBU01000170.1 GCA_003244045.1 Candidatus Aeolococcus gillhamiae | reverse complement strand
CCCCCGCTCGCGCGGCCCGGACATTGATAAGGGTCTCGATCTCGAAGCCATCCCCCCAGAATCTGGTATCCGGAGAACTACTTGCTGGCTGGACTGGAGGCAGGTCCAATATCGGAAGCAGGTACGCCCGGAAAGCGTTGTAGCCGTAACACAGGTCCGTGTAGTGAGTCCGGAAGAGCAAATTAACCAGCCGGTTCAGCCCGGCATTCCCCACCTTCCGGAACCGGGTGATGTCATGGCTGCATCCTCCGTCGTCGAAGCGCGTGCCCTTGGCGAAGTCGGCCCCGGCAGCCAGTGCCGCGACGAAAGCCGGTATCTCGCGCGGGTCGGCCGATCCGTCGGCGTCGAGCATGACCACAACGTCCCCGGTGATCTGGGCAAACCCGCACGCTAGCGCGTTACCCTTGCCCCGGCGGGTTTGCTGGACAATCTTCACGTCCGGCCGGAGGGCACGAGCTACCTCGATCGTGCGGTCCGTGGAATGACCGTCGACGAGGATCACCTCGTGCAGGCCCGCAGGCAGGCTCTCGAATACGTGAGACAGGTTGCGCGCCTCATTGCGTGCCGGAATCACTACTGAAATCCGGACCCCAGACGCGTCGCCCGGCATTAAATCATCCCGCACTAGATCCCTCCCCTGATGACTGGGCAGGGTGGGACGACGGCATGGCAATTGGCAATCCCAGCCCCGCTCAGATGATGTGCTCGGAGTCTCCCCAGCCCCTCACGCTGCGTCACCCTTGACGCATGATCACAGTCATCTATTGCTAGTGAGAAATTAGAGCAGGCTTGCCTGAGTTGAGAGTCATCTTTGCTGAATCGCTATAACTTCGTACGATCTGTAACTTTTGATGACTTTAAGTAGCTGACGTGATTGCCTGCTCGGGCAGGCCGCCGATGGCCGGCCCGGCGGTGCCGCCCGTGTCCGATGGCCGCCCTGGTCACCGCAGGCGCGGTGACCAGGCCTTCAAGGGAGAACATGCCGAGGAGCGCAAGCGTCAGGCCATTCAGCCCGGCGGCATCACCTCCTAGGGCGGCGGCCGTGACCTCGGCCGCGGCAGCCGCTGTGAGCACGGCAGCCGCCCTGCTGATCCGGCCCTGGGCCCGGCACACTGCGATGTAGTGCAGCTTGGGCACGGTGGGCACGTAGCCGGCCACCAGCAGGAGCAGCGGCAGGGTCGCGGCACGCGCGTAGCCGGGCCCGAACAGGCTCAGCACGAAGTGGGCGCCCGAGGCCAGGACCACCATGCCGACCAGCCCGAGCAGCGCGGACAACCCTAAGGTGAAGCGCAGTTTCCTGGCAATGATCTGGGGGTCGGCCGAAGCCACGGCGAACAGGACGGTCGAGAGGTGAGTGGGCACGATGTACAGGAAGCCACTCAGCGTCCAGGCCGCATAGAAGGCGGCGTTCGCCGACGGGGACACGATGATCGTGACCAGCANNTTAGCGAGGTTCAGCCAGCTGTGCGCGACCGCGGTCTTGCCCAGCCCGCGGAGCACCCCCCAGTCGGGCCGGGGCAGCACATGGGTGCCTCTGACCCGGAGCCAGACCGCAACGAGCAGCATCGACGCCGCGAGGCCCGCCACCCACGAGGCGGTGATCCCCACCCCGAAGCGGTCGTGCAGGACGAGAGCGGTGACCGGCAGGACCGCCAGCTTGGCCACCACGAAGATCACGTTCCGGGCCAGCTGGGCGCCACCGCGCAGCAGGCCGATGGTCGCCTGATCGAAGACCAGCGACGCGCCCGTCAGGGACGCGCCCACCGTGAACAGCGCGGCCTGCCCGACGGTCCCGCTGATCGGCCTGAAATGCGCACTGGCGTGGGGCGCGATCACGGCGAAGCCGAGGCCCAGTAGCCCGGAGCCGACGGCCGAGGCCAGCAGCGCGGCAGCGACCAGCCGGGCCCGGTCGCTGCGCCGGGGCAGCTCTCCGATGAGCACCGTGCCCAGGCCCAGCATGCCGATCGTGCCCAGCAAGGTCATGGCCGAGATCGTGGCCGACCCGTAGCCGACTGCCCGCTGCGGGAACAGGCGGGCTGCCAGGGCCCAGTACACGAAGCCGAGCACTGCCGCCACCCCTGTGGTGGCCACCAGGCTGCTCGCACTGCCCAGCAGGTCCCAGTGC
>QHBU01000169.1 GCA_003244045.1 Candidatus Aeolococcus gillhamiae | reverse complement strand
ACCAACATTCCGCCGCACAACCTCGGTGAGGTCAGCGACGGCGTGGTGCGCCTCATAGACGAGCCGGAGACCACCACTGAAGAGCTCACCAAGATCATCAAGGGACCCGACTTCCCCACCGGCGCGATCATCTATGCGCGCGACCTGCCTGCCGTCTACGGCACCGGGCACGGGCGCATCGTGATGCGCGCCCAGGTGGACTTCGAAGAGGCGTCCGACGGCAAGGAGCAGATCATCGTCCGCGAGCTGCCCTACCAGGTGAACAAGGCGCGCCTGCTCACCAACATCGCCGAGCTGGTCAAGGACCACAAGCTCGAGGGCATCGAGGGACTCAACGACGAGTCCGACCGCAACGACCAGACCCGCATCGTCATCAAGCTGAAGTCGAGCGCACGGCGAACGGCGGTCCTCAACAACCTGTTCAAGCACACCCAGCTGCAGCTGACCTTCGGGGCCATCATGCTGGCGCTCGTCGACGGTCGTCCCCAGGTGCTCGGCCTCAAGGCGATGCTGCAGCACTTCATCGACTTCCGTCGTCTGGTGGTGACGCGACGCACGCGCTACCTGCTGGCAAAGGCGCGCGATCGCGCCCACATCCTCGAGGGGCTGATGAAGTGCCTCGAGCACCTCGACGAGGTGATCGCGATCATCCGAGCCGCACAGGACGAGCGCACCGCGCAGCGCGGCCTCGAGGAGCGCTTCCAGCTGAGCGAGCGCCAATCGAAGGCCATCGTCGACCTTCGCCTTGGCCGGCTGACCCGGCTAGAGGCGAGCAAGATCCGCGAGGAGTACGAGGAGCTGATCAAGGAGATCGCCCACCTCGAAGATGTGCTCGGCAACCCACGGCTCGTCGACGAGATCATCAAGGAAGAGATCGCCGCCATCCGCAAGAAGTACGCGGACCCGCGACGCACCCAGATCAACCAGGGTGAGGTCGAGCTCAACGAAGAGGACCTGATCCCCCGCGAGCAGGTCTTCGTCACGCTGACAAATCGGGGCTACATCAAGAGAATTCCGCTGGACCAGTACCGCGCCCAGCACCGCGGCGGCAAGGGCGTGGTCGGCGCGCGCCGCTCCAACGACGAGGACTACATCGCGCACTCCACGACGGCGAACACGCACACCGACATGCTGTTCTTCACCAACCGCGGCCGCGTCTTCCGGCTGCGCACCCATGAGATCCCCGACGTCAAGCGACAGGCCAAGGGCATCCCGGTCATCAACCTGATCGACCTCGACCAGCGGGAGCGGGTCACCGCGCTCATCGACATGGAGGAGTTCAGCGATTCGCAGTACCTGGTGATGGTGACCAAGCTCGGCCAGATCAAGAAGACGCCAGCGGCCGCGTACTCGTCGGTTCGGCGCAACGGGCTGATCGCCATCAACCTGCAGGGCGACGATGAGCTCAACTGGGTGCGCCGTTCCTCCGGAGGCAATGAGCTGCTCATCGTCACCAGGCGTGGCAAGGGCTCACGGTTCACCGAGAAGGAGGTGCGCCCGATGGGCCGCGACACCATGGGCGTCGGCGCCATGCGCCTGCGGGCCGGCGACGAGATCGCGGGTTTCGACATCGTCAATCCCGAGGGCCACGTGCTCGTGGTCACCCAGAACGGCTTCGGCAAGCTGACGCCGATGTCGGACTACCCGGTGAAGAGCCGCAACATCCAGGGCGTGTACACGGTGGACCAGACGGCGATTCCCAAGATCGGCGAGATCGTGGGCATGCGTGTCGTCGAGGATCTCTCCGAGGAGCTGATGGTGATCAGCACCTCGGGCCAGGTCATCCGCCTCCCGCTCGACCAGGTGCGGGTCTCAGGCCGCCAGACCAGGGGCGTGATCATCATGCGCATGGACGACGACGACCGCGTCGCCTCGATAGCCGGCGTCGGCGCCGCCGGCTCCCTAGACGCCTAGACAGCGAAGGGGGAACTGCGTTCCCCCCCGGGCACCCCCCAACTCAGGGGTGTCAGCTCCGGCGACATGAAGTCGCCTGCGCTGACTAATGCTACGGACGAGTAGGCCGTCCCCCTCAGTCCCTCCTCGCCCTTACGTCGGGGGTTCGCGGAACAGGAGGGCGCGGCAGGGGGCGTGGCGCAGGATGTACGGGGCGGTCCGGCCCATGTGGAACTCCCCGAAGCGCAGCCGGAACGGCATGCCCACGACGACGAGGTCCGCCTTCCAGTGGGCGATCTCCTCGACGATCGCGGGACCGGCGTCGCGGGCCTGGAGCAGCTCGGTCTCGATCTCGGTCTCGAGCTCGCGGGCGATCTTCTCGGCGGCGTCAAGGAGAGTCTCGGCGGTGTCCATCTCCACGTCCTGAACAGTGCCGAGCGCCAGGCTGCGCTTGATCTCGAGCACGGTGACCACCATGACCTTGGCCTTGCCACGCCGCGCCAACCGGCATGCCAGGCGTACCGCCTCTACATCTGTCGGGACGCCGCCGACGGGAACGAGGATGCGTTGCGGTGTGAACCCAACCATGGCGGCAGGATGCTACAGGGCGGTGGGGGAACTGCGTTCCCCCATCGGGCACCCCCCAGGTCGGCGGTGTGTCCGGGCCGTCACGGGGGCAGTTCCCTCTTCGCTCTAGAATGCGGCGAAGTCACTTGATTGGGAGAACGTCGTGAAGGTGGTGATCGTCGGTTGCGGACGCGTCGGCTCGACGCTGGCGCTCGAGCTCGTCGCGGCAGGCCATGACGTCACCATCGTCGATGAGCGGGTGTCGGCGTTCAGCCGCCTCGGCGAGAGCTTCGGCGGAAACATGGTTGTTGGCACGGGAATCGACGAGTCCGTGCTGCGCCGTGCCGGCATCGAGGATGCTGATTGCTTCGCCTCGGTGACCAATGGCGACAACCGCAACATCATGGCCGCACAAGTGGCCAAGGTTGTCTTCAACGTGCCGCGCGTGATCACCAGGATCTACGATCCTATCCGGGAGCGGACCTACCGAGAGTTCGGGCTGGAGACGATCTGCTCGACCACCATCGTCAGCTCGATGATCAGCACCTTCCTCACCACCGGTGAGAACCCCGCCTATCCCTCGGCCGCCCCCCAGGACCTGGCACAGGCGCCCCGATGACCGACACTCTGGCGGGCCCTGATCGCCCCTATGTCGTGATCATCGGCGGCGGCAAGGTAGGCTTCTACCTGGCCCGCCACCTACTCGAGCGCGACTACGAGGTCACCCTGGTCGAGAAGAACCCGGCGCGTGCCGAGTGGATCGAGCACCAGATGGGCAGCGTCGCGGTGATGGTGGGCGACGGCGACGAGATGGCCTTCCTGGCCACCACCGGCATCGACAGAGCGGGAGTGGTCATCGCCTGCACCGGCGACGACGAGGACAACCTGGTGGCGTGCCAGCTGGCCAAGGGGAAGTTCCGGGTGCCTCGCACCATCGCCCGGGTCAACAACCCGGTCAACGTCAACGTCTTCACCGCGCTGGGGATCGATGTGCCGGTGAGCGCCACCGAGCTGCTGATGGGGCTGATCGAGGCCGAGATCAGCGGCTCCGACATGGTCAGAGGCCTGGCCGTCAAGGCGTCGGGCGCCAACCTCGTCGACGTCAAGCTGCCCGACCTGTCCCGCCTGGTCGGCAAGCGGCTGAGCGAGATCGACCTGCCCGAGGGGGACGTCGTTGTGTGCATCGTGCGGGGGGGTGAACCGGTGGTGCCGCGTGCGGATGAGGTCATCCAGCAGAGTGACGAGCTGATCGTGTACTCGCGACAGCTCGACATCGAAGGGGTCCGCGAGTCGCTGGTCCGCTGAGGCCGGACACAGCGAGGCCGCCGCACCCACGGTGGGCGGCGGCGGCCTCGGGCTCAGACGACGATCAGGTGGCCTTGCCGATCTTGAAGATCTTGGTGCCGCAGGTCGGACAGGTTCCGGTGGTTGCGGGTTTGCCGTTCTTCATGGTGATCGCCTGAGGATCCTTGATTTCTGTGGGCGCCTTGCACTTGAGGCAGTAGCCGGAAACGGCCATTGTGTCCTCTCCTATCCAGGGTCTCTGCGAGTCCGGCGGGCGGGGCCCTCCGAGCTCAAGTCGCCGCATTCTAGCCCACCCTCGGTTGAATTGGAGCCGAATTCAAAACCAGAGCGGTTTCGGGGCCCCTACAGGGGCCTCGGGGGAGGCGCCCGGGACGCCTCATGAGGGCAGTTGCGAGCCCTACCGGCCGAGGTGCTCGCCCAGGAAGGCCAGGGTCCGGTCCCAGGCGAGCCGGGCCGCTTCCTCGTCGTAGACCTCGGGCCGGTCGTCGTTGAAGAAGGCGTGGTCGGCGTCGTACCAGAAGCATTCGACGCTCACCCCGGCCTCGCGCAGCCGCTTCTCGAGGTCCTCGATGGTGGCGTGGTCGTACGAGTGGTCCTTCTCGCCCCAGTGGCCGAGCACCGCGGCGTTCATCGAGGAGAAGTCGACCTTT
This sequence comes from Candidatus Aeolococcus gillhamiae, assembly GCA_003244045.1. Lineage (GTDB taxonomy): Bacteria > Chloroflexota > Dormibacteria > Aeolococcales > Aeolococcaceae > Aeolococcus > Aeolococcus gillhamiae. The sequence goes on along the minus strand of QHBU01000169.1, from coordinate 10,687 downwards.
TCGCGGGCCTTCCGGACGCCGTAGAAGGGGACGCACGCCGCCACCTTGGGATTGCGGCTGGCCAGGTACAGTGCGAGGCCGCCGCCCATGCAGAAGCCGACCACGCCGACGCTCTCGCCGGTGACGCTGGAGCTGTCGAGCAGGGACGCGACCGCGCCGTCGAGCTCGGCGCCGGCGGCTTCGGTGTCGAGGTTCATCGCCTCCTTCTGCGCCTCGTCCGGCTCAGTGGTGGTCCGCCCGTGGTACAGGTCGGGCGCCAGCGCCGTGTAGCCGGCGGCGGCGAAGCGGTCGCAGACGTTGGTGATGTGCGGGACCAAACCCCACCACTCCTGGATGACCACGACCCCCGGCCCGCTGCCGCTCGCCGCCGTGGCCAGGTACCCCCTGTCGCTGTGCCCGTCGCCGGGGAACTCGATCATCTCGCCCATCGTCGCGACTCCCTGCCATGCCAACTCTGATGTGCGAACAGGATAGTGAGGCCGGCCGCATGCCATGCGCCTGCGAGCGCTGACGGGCTGATCACGCCGACGCGGTCGCGTGTTCCTTTGAGTGTGCCGCGATGATGTCCTGGGCGACGTGCGCGGGAACCTCCTCGTATCGCGCCGGGGCCATCGTGTAGCGGCCCCGACCCTGGGTGAGCGCACGAAGCTCGGTGGGGAAGCTGTGCATCTCCGCCTGCGGGACCTGCGCGGTCACCTCGGCGCGACCGTCGCCGAGCGGGTTCATGCCGGCCACCCGGCCGCGCTTGCCGTTGAGCAATCCCATGATGTCGCCCATGAAGCGCTCGGGGACGACCACGTGCACGTCCATGATCGGTTCCAGCAGCACGGGGTTGGCCTTCTGCACAGCCTCGCGCATGGCCATCGAGCCGGCGATCTGGAAGGCGATGTCCTTGCCGTCGACGGAGTGTGTCGAGCCGTCGACGAGGCGCACCTTGACATCGACGATGGGATTGCCGCTGACCGCGCCCTGCTCCATGGTCTGGCGCACCCCCTTCTCCACGGAGGGGCGGAACTGGTGCGGAATGGAGCCGCCGAAGATCTTGTCCTCCCACACGAACCCGCCTCCACGCGGCATTGGTTCGAGCTCGATCGTGCAGTCGCCGTACAGGCCGGCGCCGCCGCTCTGCTTCTTGTACTTGTGGGCGACGCGCGCGGTGCTGCTGACGGTCTCGCGGTAGGCGATGCGCGGCGGCATCAGCACGGCGTCGACACCGAACTTGCGCTTGATGCGCTCCAGGGCGACGTCCAGGTGCACGTCACCGAGGCCGTGCACGAGCACCTCGCCGGTGAGCGGGTCGCGGTCCATCGAGAAGGCGGGATCCTCCTCGGCGAGCCGCGCCAGTGACGACATGATCTTGTCCTCGTCACCCTTGCTCCGCGCTCTGATGGCTGCCCGGTACGACGCTGCGGGGATGTCCAGCGGTGGCAGCGTCACCACCTGGCCGCGCACGCAGAGCGCGTCGCCGGTGCGCGCGTGGGCCAGCTTGGTGACCGCGCCGATGTCGCCGGCGCCGACCTCTGTGGCGTTGACGAGACCCTTGCCCATGGGGCGCGCCAGCTGCGCGAAGCGCTCTTCGACGTCCTGCTGCACGTCGTACGGATGCGTGTCGGCGCGCATGGTGCCGCGCAGCACCTTGAAATAGGACACCTTGCCGAAGCTGTCGACGACCGTCTTGAAGACGTGAGCGACCAGCGGACCGGCAGGATCGCAGGCGATCTCCACCTCCTGTCCCTTGGCGTCGACGCCGCGGTGCACCTGCTCGGACGGGCCGGGGAGGTAGCGCACGATGGCGTCGAGCACCAGCGCGGCGCCGCGCTCATCCGCAGCCGCGGCGCACACGATCGGCACCAGGCTGCCGCGCAGCGCCGCGGTATGCAGCGCTCCGCGGACCTCATCGTCGGTGAGGTCGGTGCCGCCCAGGTACTTCTCGATCAGCGCGTCATCGGTCTCGGCGGCGGCGTCGACGAGGGCCCCGTGGGCGCGTTCCACCTCGGTGCGCATCGCTTCGGGGAGGTCGATGTCGCGCGCCCTGCCGCCTGCCTCGAACTGGTGCGCACTGTCGTTGACGAGGTCGACGTAGCCGCTGAAGTCCCCGGCGCTGCCGATCGGCACCGCCACGGCGACGGGCTTGCGGTCGAAGGCGTCACGAAGCGCGTCGACGGTCGACTCGTACGCAGCGTTCTCCTTGTCCATCTTGTTGACCACGATCAGGGCGGGGAGGTGGCGGCCCGCGACCATCTCCCAGGCGAGCTCAGCGCCGACCGGGACGCCGCCGCCGGCGCCGACCACCAGCACCGCCGCGTCGGCGGCGGTGAGCGCGGCGACGAGCTCGCCGGCGAAGTCCTGGAAGCCGGGAACGTCGATCAGGTTGACCCGGCAGCCGTCCCAGTCAAGGTGAGCGAGCGCGGCGCCGATGCTCATGGAGCGACGCTGCTCCTCGGGCTCGTGGTCGAGGATCGACGTGCCCTGGTCGGTGGCGCCCATTCGCGCGGTGGCCCCGGCGGTGTGCAGCAGTGCCTCGCAGAGGGTCGTCTTGCCGTCATGGCTGTGACCAACCACGGCCACAGTCCGGATCCGATCAGGCGCAGGCATCGGCATGGGCAGGCGCTCCCGTTGACGGTCGCTGACGCGAGGTGCATGGTAGGGCGCGAGAGCGGGTGGATTGGCGTGATTGCATGCCATGCTGCATTCACGGCGAAAGCTCACCCACGGTGCGCGTCGCGGCTCGATCTCGACCTCATCGCGAGCCTCGTGATCGGCGTCGCTCGGGCCAGCGCGACCGGTTCAGGTTGCGGTAAAACGCCCCGCGTGCCAACGGCTCAATCCACCGGGACGCCGTCACGCGGGGTGAGCGCGCGCAAGACGGCACTGCTGCTCGGCGCCGGCGCGTTCCTCTGCCTGGTCGCGGCTCCCGCTGCGGCCCTGACGGCCGGCGCGGACGTCACGCCGCCGGTGCTGCCCCTGGCCACGCCGGCCATTGACCCACCGGCAGCTCATCTGACCCTGACACAGACCGTCGACAAGGCCACGGCGGCGGTCGGCGACACCGTGACCTACACCGTCACTGTCGCCAACACGGGGTCGCTGGCGGCGGCCGCGGTCACCGTCGACGACGTCATGGGCGGCACCGCCGCGTCCCGGGTCGACGACGGCACCGCGGGGACGGCCAACAGCTGGCTGGGCACCCCGGTCACCACCATCACCAAGGTGCTGACCGGACATTACCGCTGGGTCTACGCGCTCATGAACCCCGGCAACAGCAACGTCGTTCGCTTCAGCGCGGTCATCAGGCGGCCGAGCGGTTCGCCGCCATCCACGGTGACGCTCACCAGCACGGCGTCGACCTCCGGCGCGAGTCCGGCCACGGCCACGACCACCGCGACTCTCACCCCCACGGTCTCCGGGCCGAGCGCGGGCGCCGTGAAGGGCGTCATCGCGGCGGTGCCGCACGGCGGGTCCGGCCTGAACGCCACCGTGGCGGGACTCCTGTCCCTCGGCGGCGTCGGGTGCATCATGCTCGCGGTGCTGGCGCGCCGGCGCGAGGACCACGCCGCCTAGCTGCGCCGCGCCACCACAAGCACGCTCTCGCTCAGCGCGGTTCCTCGGAATCGGCTCCAGCCATCGTAGACGGCCTCGACGCGCAGACCGGCTCGGGTGAACAGGGCGGGGATGGCCGCGAAGCGGGTCAGCGCGCTGCTGGTCTGCTGGACAGAGGTGGTCCCGTCGTCGAAGACGGCGGTCTCGCGCAGCACGTAGGTATTGGCGGCGCGGTCGTGGACGGTCTCAACGAGGAGCAGGTGACGCCGATCCGAGAGCAGCGATCCATTGACGACATCCCAGCTGCTGATCCTGCCCTCGTCCTGGTCAGGGCGCAGGCGCATCTCGACGATGAGCGGGGCTCCGGCGCGCAGGGCCACGCCCAGCCGCCGCAGCACGCCCACCTGTTGCCGCCGCGGGAAGGCTTCGAGCACGTGGTAGATCAGCACCGCGGCGTCGAAGCGGTCGCGCTCGGCCAGCGCGCGGAGGTCGCCGACGCGGGCGCTCACCCGGCCGCCGGCGGGCCGCTCCCGCGCCAGGCGCTGGGCGTGCGCCACCACCGCCGGGCCGACGTCCAGGGCGGTGACCCGGTGGCCGGCGCGGGCCAGGCGCACCGCGTACAGGCCGGGACCGCAGGCGGCGTCGAGCACCTCCGCGGGAGGGTGGGGCAGGAGGCGGAGCAGGCGCGGGACGTGCTCGTCGATGACGCGCAGGCGGCGGCTGGCGCCGTCGTGGGTCTGGTCGAGGTGCTCGCGCAACAGGCGGCGGCTCACCACCGGGTCACCCCAGTCGAGCTCGACCGCGGGGTCGAATGCTCGCGGCCACGCGTCCAGTCGCGAGGGGCGCCGGCTCATCGGCCGGGAGCCTACTAACCGCGGGAGGATGCGCGCGCGCGGCCCGCGCCCTCAGAATGCGCTGCCCGTGACCACCTTCATCACACACTGGGTGACCAGCGGCGGCATCGTGCTCGTCTTCCTGCTGATGGCCGCGGAGAGCTGCGGGATTCCCTTCCCGAGCGAGGTGATCATGCCCTTCGCCGGCTTCCTGGCCGCCCAGGGCCACATCAACCTGACCGGCGCCATCCTCGCGGGCACGCTCGGCAACGTCGTCGGCTCGCTGGTCGCCTACGGCCTGGCCGCCCGGTTCGGACGGCCGCTGCTGCTCGGCCCGGGCCGCCGCATCGGCATCAGGGAGTCGCACCTCGACCTCGCCGACCGCTGGTTCGAGCGCCACGGGCTCCTCGCGGTGCTGGTGGGGCGCGTCCTGCCGGTGGTGCGCACCTACATCTCGTTCCCGGCCGGGCTGGCACGCGTGCCCCTGGTGCCCTTCACGCTGCTCACCTTCATCGGCGCTCTGCCCTGGTGCATCGCGCTCGCCGCGGGCGGCTATGCAGTCGGTGCCAACTACGACAAGATCTCGGGACCGATCACCATCGTGGCGATCATCCTCGCGGTGGTGGTGGTCGGCGTGGTCATCGGCTGGCTGGTGCGCGGCCGCCGGCAGGCAACCGCCCGGGGTCAGAGCTGAGCGGAGCTCAGGACATGTCGGGCCAGGCTCCCTGAGCCTCGCCCTCGCCCTCTTCACCCTCGTTGCGTTGCCGGTAACGCTCGGCGACCATCTTGTTAGCGACGTTCTTGGGCAGGCCGAGCTTGACGAGGCTCTTGACCTCGTCGCTCATCACCTTGTCGCGGGCCGTCTCGATCGCGGCGATGACGTCGTCGATGCTCACCGTCGGGCGCTTGGTTGCCACGTCATCAGTCTACCCGCTGCGGGGAGATCTCAGACCACGGGGTGAGCGGCCGCCGCGCGGGCGGAAGGGGCTGCGACGGCCGCGGCTGACCCGTCGGCATACTTGCGGGGTGGCCTACCTCCCCAACAGCGACGCCGATCGGACGGCGATGCTCGAGGTGGTCGGCGCAGGCAGCGTCTCCGACCTGTTCGCGACCATCCCGGCGTCGCTGCGCGACCCCACAGTGGAGCTGCCGCCGCCGCTCGGTGAGCAGGACCTCGTCGCCGAGGTGGAGCGGCTGGCGGCACGCAACCACCCGTTGAGCGAGCTCGACAACTTCCTCGGCGCCGGCGTCTACTCGCGCTTCATCCCCGCGATCGTGCGCGGCACGATCGGCCGGCCCGAGTTCTACACGGCCTACACCCCGTATCAGGCCGAGGCCTCGCAGGGCACGTTGCAGACGATCTTCGAGTTCCAGTCGATGATCTGCGCGCTCACCGGCCTGGACGTGGCCAACGCCTCCCTCTACGACGGTGCCACGGCCGCCGCCGAGGCGATGATGCTGGCCGTCCAGGCCACAGGTCGCGATCGCATCGCGGTGAGCGGCGCGGTGCACCCTGAGACGCTGCGCGTGCTGCGCACCTTTGCCGCGGGGCGCTCTGTCTCTCTCGACGTGGTCGCCGCGCGCGACGACGTCACCAGCATCGACGACGTGCGCGCGACGCTCGACGAGCGTCATGCCGGCCTGCTCGTCCAGCAGCCGACGTTCTTCGGCACGCTCGAGACGCTCGCCGGGCTCGCCGAGGCCGCGCACGCGGTGGGCGCGCTGGCGCTGTGTAGCGCCGACCCGCTGGCATGCACGGTGCTGGTGCCGCCGGCAGATGCGGGCTTCGACGTGTGCGTCGGCGACGGCCAGCCGCTCGGAGTGCCGGCGTCGTTCGGTGGACCGCACGTCGGCTACATGGCGGTGCGCCAAGCGCTGGTGCGGCGCATGCCGGGCCGTCTGGTGGGGATCACCAACGACCATGCGGGCCGGCGCGCGTACGCGCTCACGCTGCAGACGCGCGAGCAGCACATCCGCCGCGAGCACGCCACCTCTAACATCTGCACCAACCACGCGCTGGTGGCGCTGGCCGCCACCGTGTACATGGCGCATATGGGTGCCGGCGGGATGCGCGAGGTGGCCACCGTGAGTGCGCAGCGCGCCCATCACCTCGCCGACGAGTTGTGCGCTGTCAAGGGATTCTCCCTCGCCAGCGCCACACCGTTCCTGTGGGAGTTCGTGTTGCGCTGCCCGGCCGACGCCGCCGCGGTCGCCGCGGCGATGCGCGATCAGGGCATCGTCGCTGGCCTGCCGCTCGGCCGAGTCGACGCGGCACGGGCAGACGAGCTGCTGGTGTGCTGCACCGAGATGACCTCCCGTCCGGCGATCGATCGCTTCGTCGCGGCGCTCACGGCGCTGGACACGGCTGCGCTGCCACAGGTCCGCCAGGAGGTGGCGGTGTGATCGCGCCGACACGACCGGAGCGCTCCGTCGAGGCGGGCTGGGCGGGCGCCGAGTCGCTCGTGTTCGAGCTCAGCCAGGACTACACCGGTGGGCCGCGCGTCACCGCCGCGGGAGTCGCCGCGTCCTCCCTCGATGCGCTGATTCCGGCGGCGTTTCTGCGCACCGGGCCCGCCCAGGTTCCCGCCGTGCCCGAGCCGGTGCTCGCCCGCCACGTCGGCCGGCTGGCGCGACGCAACCATCACCTGCACCACGGCACCTACCCGCTCGGCAGCTGCACCATGAAGTACAACCCGGTCGTCGACGAGCAGCTCGCCGGGCTGACCGGCTTCGCCGACCTGCATCCGTACCAGGACGGGGCCGACGTCCAGGGAGCGCTCGAACTGATGTGGCGGCTGGAACGGATGCTCGCCGCGATCACCGGCATGGCGCGGATGTCCCTGCAACCGGCCGCCGGCGCCCACGGCGAGTGGACGGGCCTACGCATGATCCAGGCGTACCACGCCGATCGCGGCGACACGGCGCGAACGCGCGTGCTCATCCCCGACAGCGCCCATGGCACCAATCCCGCGTCGGCGGCGGCATGCGGGCTCGAGGTGGTGACGGTGAAGAGCAACGCCGACGGCACCGTCGACGTCAGCGACTTCGCGGGCCATCTCGACGAGCACGTGGCCGCGGTGATGATGACCAACCCCAACACCCTGGGTGTTTTCGAGAAGGACATCCTCGAGATCGCTCGCCTCGCCCATGCCGCCGGCGCGCTCCTGTATTACGACGGCGCCAACCTCAACGCGCTCGTCGGCATGGCGCGGCCCGGTGACATGGGCTTCGACGTCGTGCACCTCAACCTGCACAAGACCTTCTCCACGCCGCACGGCGGCGGCGGACCGGGTGCGGGCCCGGTCGGAGTCGCGGAACGGCTAGTGCCGTTCCTGCCCACGCCCACCGTTGAAGCGGACGGCGACAGGTACCGGCTCGACGACGACCGGTCGCGCAGCATCGGCAAGGTGCGTTCCTACTACGGAAACTTCGGCATGCTGGTGCGCGCCTACGCGTACATATCCGCGTACGGCGACGGCATCGCGGGCATCGCCAGGGACGCGGTGCTCAACGCGCGGTACCTGCAGGCGCGCCTGCGTGACCTCTTTCCGATGGCGGTGGAGTCGGACTCCATGCACGAGTTCGTGTGCACGACCAGGGGCGGCACGGTCGACGGGTTGCGCGCCATGGATGTGGCCAAACGGCTGCTCGACTACGGCATCTACGCGCCGACGGTGTACTTTCCCATGACCGTTCCCGAGGCGCTGATGTTCGAGCCCACCGAGACGGAGTCGCGGCAGAGTCTCGACCTGCTCGCCGACGTCTGCGCCGCCATCGTCGCCGACGCAGAGCGTGACCTCGGATTCGTGCAGGACGCGCCGCACAACACTCCGGTGGAGCGCGTCGATGAGGTGGGAGCGGCGCGCCACCCGGTGCTGCGCTGGAGTGAGTCCCTGCGCACGTTTGCGTCCGCAGCGCCCGGCCCACCCTTCGGTGACGCTGAGACGCCGGCGACGCCGACAGCATGACCGGGAACCAGCCATGACCGATGATCTCGACGCCGCCCGCACCGAGCTGCACGACCTGCTCGCCGAGCGCGCCTTCACGTTCGGCGATTTCGTGCTCACCAGCGGCCGGCGCAGCGACTTCTACTTCAACGGAAAGCAGGTGACGCTGGAGGGGCGCGGCCTGTACCTGGCGAGCCTGCTCATCCTGCAGCGCTGCCGCGAGCTGCGTATCGACGCCATCGGCGGGCTGACGCTTGGCGCCGATCCCATCGCCGCGGGCGTCGCCGCCCTGTCCGGTCAGCAGGATCCGCTGCGCGCCTTCATCGTGCGCAAAGAGCCCAGGGGCCACGGCACCGGCGCGGGCAACCTCATCGAGGGACCGGCGCTGCGCGAGGGTGACCGGGTGATGGTGGTCGACGACGTGATCACCACTGGCGGCTCGCTGCTGCAGGCCGTCGACGCGCTGCGCGACCAGCCCGTCAAGATCGTTGAAGCGCTCGCCGTGGTCGACCGTGAGGAGGGCGGTCGCGCCGCCATCGAGGCGCGTGGCCTGCCCGTGCACGCGCTGTTCGTGCGCAGCGAGTTCTCCGCGCCGGCGCGCGCCTAGAGACACGCGCGAGTGCCGTTGTTCGGTCGCCGCCCCGCCGCGCAGCAGGAGTGGTTCACGGTGGGCGCCCAGGGTCACCGGGTGCTGCCCGGCTCGCCGCGGCCGGGCATCGAGCCTCTCGAGAGCCTGGGCGAGTACGTTGAAGCGATCAGCGTGCGCCGCCCGCCCGGTCCCGACGGGCGCGATTCCATCGCCGTGCTCAACGCCAAGATGGACCACGCCGACACCGTCAACGACCTCGTCGCGGCCGCGGTGCTGACGTGCGAGGAGCTGGTCGAGCGCGGCCTGCTCGACAAGGAGAAGGCGCCGCCCCCACCGCCGCACCAACCGCTGCGCCGCGACACCACCACCACCACGTACGAGTACATCCAGCAGCTGCACGAGCGCGCCGTCGAGCGCCGTGCCTGGCTCGAGGACGTCGACGGGCTGCTTCGCGCCCGCCGCGTCTCGCTGCTCGCCCCGCTGCCCGTCGAGGGCTGACCAGAGGCGGCGGTTCAGCCGCCCATGTTGCGGAGCAGGCCGCCGACCACGCCGCCAGCGGCGCCCGCCTCGGCTCCCCGCACCACGCTGTACTCGCCGAGAGCGTGGGCCAGTCTCGCCAGCGGCAGCGACTGGAGCCACACCCGCCCGGGGCCGATGAGTTGGGCGAGGAAGATGCCATCGCCGCCGAAGATCTTGTTCTTGATCCCCTTGACGGTGGTGATGTTGAACTGGACGGTGTCCTGGAACAGCCCGACGTGGCCGGGGTGAACCTTCATCTCCTCGCCGGGACGGAGGTCGTAGATGACCACCTCACCGCTCAGCTCGCACCAGACGCGACCCTGGCCGGCGATCTTCTGGAGGCGGAAGCCGTCGCCGCCGAACGCGCCGGCGCCGAGGCTCTGCTGGAAACCGACCGAGATCTGCACGCCGTGGGTGCCCGCCACGAACGCGTGGCGATGACCGAGGAACTGCATGCCCGGCTCGGGTTTGACGTCGAGCGGGAAGATCTGCCCGGGCAGCCGCGCGGCGAAGGCCACCATGCCGGGCGCGCCCTGCGCGGAATACTCGGTCATGAACAGCGAGCCCCCGCCAACCGCTCGCTTGAACACGCCGCCAAGACCGCCGCCACCTCCGTACTGCGTGGAGGTGGTCATCTGGATGCTCGCAGTCATCCAGGAGAGTTCCCCGGACTCCGCGAAGATCGCCTCCCCGGGATTGAGGGTCAACTCGAGGACCGGCATCGTCGTGCCGATGATCTTCTCGTCCACGATGTGCCTCCCGCGACTTCGACGGATTGCTGGAATTGTAGTCAGGCGCTGAGGCTGCCAGGGCGCGCGTCAGAGATCGAGCGCGGTCTTGGCGATGATCTCCTTCATCACCTCGTCGGTGCCGGCGCCGATGCGGATCAGGCGCGAGTCCCTGAAATAGCGCGAGATGTGCGCCTCGGACATGTAGCCGAAGCCGCCGTGTAGCTGCAGGCACGTGTCGGCGACGCGAGTCGTGACCTGGCCGACGAACAGCTTGGCCATGGAGATCTCCGCCACCGGATACTCCTGCGCCTGCCAGCGCTCCGCCACCGAGTACACAAAATTCTTGGCCACGGTGATGTCGGTGAACATGTCAACGAGCTTGTGGCGGTTGACCTGAAACCTGCCAATGGGGCGCCCGAACGCCTCGCGCTCGCGGCACCACTTCAGCGTCTCCTCGAAGGCCACCTCGGCACCGGCAACGGCGCCGGCAGCACCAATGAGGCGCTCGCCCTGGAGCTCCCACATGAT
>QHBU01000168.1 GCA_003244045.1 Candidatus Aeolococcus gillhamiae | reverse complement strand
CGAGCGGAACCACCACTTACTGCTTGTCATGTGAACCTCCGGTCAAGTGTTGCTAGTTGGTCGCTGGGCAGCCTGGCAGCCGTAGTCGCCGGCGCCAAGGGGGGAGGCCGGTGTCTATGCGGTGGTGCCAGCACGCCCGCCGGTCGGGGAGCCAAGTACCCTTCGGGCATGCGGTCGTTGGCGGCGGCCCTGACAGCCGCCCTGGTGTTCGCCGGCTGCGCAGGCCGCCCGTCGGCCGTCGCCCGCCTCGGCGGCGTCCTCACCGCTCCGTCACCGGCAGTCGGCGCCGCCGTGGACAGCCCTACCGTCGTCATCGCCACGCTGGCCGCGGTGGAGACGTCGATCCGTGACCCGTCGACTCCCGGCGCCGACCTCGACCGCCTCGGGCGCCAGGAACAGGAGCTGTACCGGGCTCTGTTCGCCCATCCCGACTGGCAGCCGGCCGCCGTCGCCGGGGTGCCCTCCGCCGTCCGCCCCGCGGTGGAGGCCAACCTCGCTGCTGCCGCCGAGCTGGCCCGCCTGAGCGGCCCCAAGCCCGAGCTCCCCCACTGGCGGGTCGTGACCCCCGCCCCCGCGGCATCGCTGGTGGCGTACTACAAGCGGGCCGGCGCCGCGTCGGGCGTGGCCTGGCCGTACCTGGCCGCCATCAACCTGGTGGAGACGCGCATGGGCCGCATCCGCGGCGCCAGTAGTGCCGGTGCGCAGGGGCCGATGCAGTTCCTGCCCTCCACCTGGGCCATCTACGGGGCCGGCGGCGACATCAACTCCGAGCACGATGCCATCGCCGCCGCCGCCCGTCTGCTGCGCGCCAACGGTGCCCCCAAAGACATGGCCCGCGCCCTTCTCGCCTACAACAACAGCAAACACTACGTGAACGCCGTCACCGCCTACGCCGGCGTCATCGCCGCCGACGAGCGGGCCTACGTTGCCTACCACGCCTGGCAGGTGTACTACGGCGACCGCCTCCTACCCGAAGGCTTCACCAACCCATGAGCGTTCTTTGCGCGATTTCTAACAACCCGTGTTGGATCTCGCGCGACGAACGGCGTTGACCGCACGCGCTACTCGTGCCGGATGGTGAACCACGTCGTCCCAAGTGAACCGCAGAACGGTCCATCCCATCTCGACCAGCTCGTTCTGGCGACTGCGATCGTGGCGGAAGGCGCCGAGTGAGGCATGTGACTCGTAGCCGTCGACCTCGATGGCTACCAGATCGCCGGGATAGGCGAAGTCGATCCGGCCCACGAGCCGGCCACCCTTGAGCACCGGGTGCTGACAGACAGGCTCGGCAAGCCCTTGGCTGCGACACAGCCGCAACATCCGGGCCTCGAGAACGGACTCTGCCAAGCCGTCTGAACCGGAGCGCTCGTCGAGCAGGGAGCGCAGGATGCCTGCCCCTCGGCGCCCTCGACGGGCAACCAGGTCGAGGGCGGAATGTAGCGCCGCCAGGGTAACGAGGCGGCGGCTGAGGGCGAGGTCGAGCGCCCGTTCCACGCACCTGGGCCTCTCGACTGCCCCCAGGTCGACCAGAGTGCGGATGGGTGTGGTGACCGGGATGCCGATCCTGCGGGTAGTGCTGGTCGGGCCCAGGTCGCTCGACCGGTGGACCACGACACCGTCGAGGCGGTGGTAGCGGCCCGCACACACGGAGAGCTCGATCGCCGGGCATCCTCGCTCATCGAGGCCCCAGAGCCTGGCCGCCGAGCGATGCGAGGCCACCGCCCCCGCGCCGGCAGCCAGGCACGCGGCGCGCAACCGCTGGTCCCAAGATGAAGGGGCGCCCGCGACCCGGTAGACGCCGGCATGGACCTGGTCCCAGCATCCGGACTCGCGGCGGTGCTGGACCTGGCGGAGGGAGTAGCCCGCGGCCAGAGCCTGATCAAGGGTGAACAAGGCCATCTGGGCTCGGGCCACGGTTGCCAGTGAGGGTTCCATGCCCGCAGATCAAACCAGCCGGGTATGACATCACCCGTTCGGCGCGCGATTTTCACCGTCTGGGGTTAGATATCGCGCAAAGAACGGGCCAGGGCGGTGAAGGCACGGCCGCGGTGGGAGACGGCCTGCTTGTCGGCCCGGGACATCTCGGCAAAGGTGCGGCCGTCACCGGCGTCGGGGACGAAGACCGAGTCGTAGCCGAAGCC
>QHBU01000167.1 GCA_003244045.1 Candidatus Aeolococcus gillhamiae | reverse complement strand
CTAGTTTCCAAACAGGCTCTTACTGACAAGCTCCACCAGGGCAGCATCGTCCAGGCCGTCCGCAGCAGCGGCTTCGCTCGCCGGCCGCCACCCTTGTTCCCGCGCTAGCTCCAGGCCGCGAGCCAGCTTGGTGGCAGTGTTGCCAGCCACGTCAGGAGACAAGGGACGTGCCGGGTAGGCCGGCGCCGACTGCGCCATGCACCCGGGCGGCGGAGCTGGTGGCGGTCGTCGGGCCGTTGGCTTCGGAGTTCATGATGTCAGCTTCCGTCCAGGGTTTGTCTAGATTCGATCCTAACTTCGCCTAGCTAAGTTGGTCAAATGTCTGTCGAAGCACTGTCCAGCGTTGACGTTGACAGTCCCGACGGTCCGTCAGTGCTACGCATCCGGTGAGCTGAGCCGGCGCCTCAGCGTCAGCGACCACTTCCCGCGGGCGTGGCAGAGCCGCTACGGGCTGCTTCAGCTGCAGCGCTCCGCGGGGAGCTTCCGGTTGTACTCCGAGGTGGACGTCTGCCTGCCGCGGTTAGGTGGCGGGCGCCGGCGGGGGCGCGGTGATGACCCAGCGGATTGCGTGGATCATGGCGTGGCCTGCGGGGCGGACGACGGCGGCTTCGGTCACCGGCAGCCGGGGCAGGTGCAGTGGCCGGCGGCCCCAGCCGGGCAGCAGCGACACCGCCGCCGCGGCCAGCACCCCGTAGGGCGCACGGGCCAGCAGGGGCAGCGGCGGGCGCAGCAGCAGGAACCGGGCCGCTTCGCGAGCCTGGGCGGTGGCGGCCAGCTCGGTCCGGTACTGGGTGATCCTGGCGGCCAGCTCGGCTTCGGTGCGCGGCGGGTCAGGCACGCCGAGCGCAGCGCCGATACGAGCCAGGTCGGCGACGTAGCCGTCGCGTCCGGCCTGGTCCAGCCGCTGGGCACCGAAGGCGGTGTGGGCACGCAGGAAGCTATCGGCCTCGGCGATGTGCACCCAGGTCAGCAGGTGCGGATCCGAGGCGGCGTAGGGGCGGCCGTCCGGGGCGGTCCCGGTGACCCGGCGGTGGATGGCCCGGACGCGCTCGGTCGCCGCCTGCGCATCGCTGGCCCGGCCGAACGTGGTGACGGCCAGGAAGTAGCTGGTCCGCTGCAGCCGTCCCCACGGGTCGCCGTGATAGCCCGAATGCGCCTCCACGCCCGCCATGGCCAGCGGGTGCAGCGACTGGAGCAGCAGGGCGCGGATGCCGCCCACGAACATCGACGAGTCGCCGTGCACTCGCTGGATGGGGCTGTCCTCGGCGAACCAGCGGTCACCCTCGGCCTGGTGGATGACCCGGCGATGGTCCGGTCCCTGGGGACCGGCCACCTTCTCGAAGATCGAAGCGCCGATACGGCGCCGGACGGAATCAGCAGCAGCCTGCACTCTCACCTGCCCAGTATCACCGGCCGCCCACTGTGGCCGCGCCCGGGTGAGAGCTGGCGGCTCGTTGCGATACGGGGTTTGCGAACCATTTTTTTGCGAACCTCACGGCAGATGTGTTGTCATGGTGGCACAGAGCGTAACTCTCCGGCTCCGGGGGCCGACGGGATCGGGTAAGCAGTCCGGAAGGGGTCCGCCGTGCCACGGCTCAGTGCGCGTGAAATCACCAGTATCGAGACGTCCTACACGAGCGAACTCGGGACGTTCTCCTGGGCCTGGGTCGTGCGGGCTGACGGCGAGGTCCAGTACCGGCTGAGTCACGTGGACGGCCGCCGCGAGCGCAACCCCTGGCAGTCTGTCTGCCGTTTAACCGCGATCGAGCGCCGGGCTATCGGCTCTGACCAGGCCCGCGCCACAGATCTGCTCATCCGCCTGGCGCGCGAGCACGGGCACTTCCCCGTCGACAAACGCAGATAACGAAGACCGCCCGGCGCGAGACCTGTTCTGAATGCTTCTTCATGAACTATGGTTCATGAAGAAACGTTCATGATAGGAGACTGATGCCGGATGACCGACGTGGTGGCCCGCGGGCTGACAAAAAACTTCGGGCGCGTGACCGCGGTGCGGGACATGTCCTTCACCGCGCCGGCCGGGTCCATCACCGGCTTTCTCGGGCCCAACGGGTCGGGCAAGACGACGACGCTGCGCATGGCCCTCGGGCT
>QHBU01000166.1 GCA_003244045.1 Candidatus Aeolococcus gillhamiae | reverse complement strand
GTAGAGGAGGCTGGCCCCGTTGACCACTCCGGCGCTCGTGGGCTCGACGGTGCCGTCACCGTCGACCACCAGCGGATGGTTCCCAACAAGCTGACCGGCCGAGCCGAGCGCGATCACCGCGATGGCGCACCCTCTGGCGTCGGAGATCACGGCGCGGAGGCGCTCGAGATGAGCGGGGTCGAGGTCGTTGGCGCCAACGACAGCCATGAGCGCTGGCAGTGGGTCGCCGCTGAGGGCCAGCTGCCTCCAGTCATCGAGGTGGTCGCGGTCGAGGATGTCGCGCTGATAGCCGACCTCCCTCTCGAGCTGGGTCAGGAAGGCGTCGATCTCGGGATGGAGCTGGAGACCGGGCGCGGCTGCCGCCCCGGCCATCAGCACACTCCCCACCGGGCCGCCGATCACCACTTGGGCCATCTCCCAGGGGTGATGGACGAGGAAGGAGAGCAGCAGGGCCCGGGCCACCGACTCAGCGCCGGCGCCGGCCAGCACCACACCGTTGAGTTCGTCGATGTCGACGATCACCTCGTCGCCACCAACTCCGTGCTGGCCGACCAGAATCCGCCCAGACACCATCTGCACCGTGGCCAGGGCGGCCTGGAGATCTCCAGCGCTCGGCGCTGATCCAGTGTCGTCGTCGGTGTCGGCGTGAGCCCGCTCCGCGGCCGCAGCCAGGGCGCCGCGGATGCGCAGCATATTGGGGCGTCGGGCCATCAGGGCCACTCGAGAGCGCCTTTGGTCGGACGGACGCCGTCGCCAGCGCTCGTAGCGTTGGGCGGCGAGCAACAAGGTGGCCAGACCGGCCGCCAGGCCGCCACCGATCAGGCCGTCCCGGGCCAGCGTCACGGTCCATCCTGCCGGCGCGGTCGCGCTGCCGCCGCCCCCGGGCTGACCGGTCGGCGTGGCGCTCGGGCGCGGGCCGCCGAGCGCGCCCGGTGCGGTGCTGGCCGGCGATGGTGCGATGGCTGGCGTCGACGGCGCTGGTGTAGGGGTCGGGGTGACGGCGGTCGGCGACGTGGCAGGCGGGGGTGTCGGGGTGGTGACGGGCGGAATCGCCGCGGTCGGCGGCTCGGCAACCGCCCCTGGCACGTCAAGCTGCCAGTGGGGATAGATCCAGTGCGGGTCCTCGAACCTGCGGCCGTCGGCCTCCACACGGTGCTTGTTGGCCTGCCAGATCGCCGGCCAACGGGTGGGGTTGTGAAGTTCGCGCCCAGCGATGCCCCAGAGCGTATCGCCGGACCGCACCTCGACCTCGTCGCCGGGCGACGACGCCGCCGGCGCGGGGCCAGAAGACCCCGCGGCCGACGGCGTAACGAGAGGGGGGACACTCATCGTAGCAGCGACCTGCGAGGCGCGGAGGGCAGCGGCAAGCGGCGCAGCACCGCGCGCTGGTGTTGGACGAGAGCTGAGCAGAGCGACGCCGAAGATGACTGTGGCGATCAGCCCCGCCGCGAGGCGCTGCCCGGGCCCTGTGAGAGCGAGCCTAGTCGCCACCACCCCACGTCCGGTGGCCACCGCCTCGAGGGTGAGCGTGGCCACGATGTAGAGCCACGCGGCCCAGCAGACGCACGCCAACGTGTCGATCCACACGATGTCGGGAATGCCGCTTTGGAGACTGGTGGTGATCTCCGACCACGAAGGAATTGCGTGCGGCAGTGGCCAGCCGAAACCCTTGGCCAGGGCGAGGGGAACGCCCACGACGATGAGGGCGGCGGCCGCCACGCCAGCCAGCACGACAGCGAGACCGGCGATGCGTCGGAGGAGGGTCATGGTCCAGTTCCGCCTCGCTGGGCGGTGGCCGTCGCCGTCCCCGTCATCGCCAGGTTGTTGATCCCGACGATGCTGAGGATCTGCGTGGTCACCGTGGTGTGCACGAGCACGTGCACCTGGTCGCCGGAGACGGCCACATCGGCGCTGTCGCCGGTGGCAGCGATGTAGCGCTGTGCCGCCGCGTACGCCTGTTGCGGATCGAGAGCTGTGCCAGCGTTGCCGTACAGTGCCGCACCACTCAGTGCCTGAGCACCGGTGCGCGCGGCCTCCTGTGCCTCATCGACGGCGCGCTGCCTGCTCGCCAGAGCGCGGCCGCCGTCGATGGTCAGCCCAATCACGAGCATCAGGGCGACGGCCAAGCCGACCACGAAGACGGTCACTTGGCCGCGCTCACGCGCACGCCTGCGCACGTTCACGCGGCGCTCCGGAAGACATCGATGGGCGACACCGAATGACCGACCAACCGCATCGAGCCCGGGAGCGGAAGGCTGGTCAGGTCACTCAGCGAGGTCTGGCACTGGACGTCCACGCTGACCGTGCCGCCGGCGTGGAAGGCGCTGGTGTCCACGCTCACGGTGTACGTCGCGCAGCTCGGTCCAGCCTGGTTGAGGCTGGCCGCCGCCGCCGCGTCTGCCGCGCCGGTCGCGCCGGCGACGGTCCTGGCCTCCGACGCTGCCCGGGCCGCACCGTGCGCCGCAGCGTCGGCGAGCGCCTGGGCCTGCGCGTGGCGGCCGCCGGCGACACCGAGGTCGACAAACATCAGCAGGATCGGCACAGCCAGCACCAACTCGATGACCGCCGATCCGCGACAACGACGATGCCTCTCGCTCATGGCCCGCTCGCCGACGAGAACTGTTCCACGGGGCCCGCTGCCACGCCCACCACCTGCAGGGTGATTCCCGGCATCACCGCTTCCGCGTTTCCCTGCACCTGCACACGGATGGAGTTACCGATACGGGTGACGGTAACCGTGGGGCTGACCAGGATGCCACCGCCGAGCTGGGCAGCATCGCTCAATGCGGCCATCTGGCCGGCCGTGTCGCTGCCGCCCTGGATCCGCGCCCCCTGCAGGCCGCGCTGTGCTGCGTCGACAGCCACGTTGACCGCGTGCTCGTACACCGCGAATTGGACGCTGGCGGTGATCAGCAGCATCAGCACGGGCATGGCGATGACCAGCTGCGCCGAGACGGCGCCTCGCTGTCGGCGTCGATGCATGACAGGCAAAGCTACTGGAGCCCGTTGGCCTTCTTCAGGACGAAGATGGCGATCACCGCGGTGGCGGCGATGGCGAGCACCACCAGCGCGGCGGTCACTACCACCATCTCGGTGCTGTAGCCCAGCTCGCTCGTGCGTCGCCGAGGTCCCGTGGTCCGCAGCTGTGCACCGAGCAGTGCGCAGAGGCCGAGGATGGTCAATCCCGTCCGGTCAAACATGCTTCTTCCTCCCCTGATGGCGATCGATCTAGTGACTGCTGAACAGAAGACTGAAGCCCGGCAGGACGAGAAACAGCGTGAAGCCGATCAACAACATCACCCCTGCCGCGGTCATCTTTTCCGTCGCTGTCTTCTCGTCCGCCTCGACCTCGGCGAGTCGCCGGGCCCGCAGTGTCTGCGCGTACGTCGCCAGCGACGCTTGGATTTGGGCCGCGTCGCGACCGGCCAGGCTCACCCTGGCGGCGAGCTCTTCCAGCTCGTCGATGCCCAACTCCGCGCCGAGCCGGGCCAGCGCCGTCCACGGCGTCTCCTCAGTGAAGGTCACCTGGGTGAGTGCGCTGCGGATCTGACCGAAGCCCCAGCTGCTGCCGGCGTTGGCGCCGTGGCCGATGGCCGTCTCCAGGCCGTTGGCAGCAGTCAATGAGAGGGCGGTCACCTGCACGAACGCCGCCAAGTCGCCCCGGAATTCACGACGCCGCAATGCAGCTTGGGAGCGGACGGCGTAGTCGGGAAGGACGAAACCACCGACGCCGAAGACGAGCGCTACCCAGAGCGGGATGGCGACGGGAAGGGCCACGCCGGCGAGGGCGAGCAGACCGGCGACGACGGGCGGGAAAAGCAGGCCGAGCAGAGCCGTGCCCACCTTCTCGGCCAGGTGACGCTCCATGGTCCGTCCCACCACAGTGAGGTTCGCCTGCAGCCAGTGCGGACTCAGCCACCGCCATGTGCCGGGCCCGGAACGCCGGAGCAACAGCTGGGCTAGCGGGGAACCGGCGCGCGACAGCGCGCCCGGCCGAGCGGTGGCGGCCACGATGATCGGCGGCCTGATCGGCACCAACTGGAGTCGCGCCAATCCCTGGGCGAGCGACTGCCGCGCCGGGAAGAGACCGAGGACCATGCACCACAGCCCGCAGCCAGCGGTCGCGCCCAGCAGGAGCACCTCGATCACGGCGGCGCCTCCGCCCCGTCCGCAACCAGCAGACGCTTCGGCGTCTCGCCGCGGGTGACCAGAGCCATCATCCACAGACCGAGGCCGAAGCATGCCAGGACGATCAGCAGCAGGAATTGGCCGTAGCCGTCGTACGCGGACAGGTACTTGCGGTCGAAGATGCTGAGGCCGAGGGCAAACACCAACGTGACGGCGATGGTGAAGCGGGCCGTCCAGCGATAGCTCGCGCGACCGGCGTCGACGCGTCGGCGTACCTCCAGGCCATCACGCGCGGATTGGACGATCGACCCCAGCACGCTGCTCAGTTCGCCCCCTTCGATGCGCAGACCCATCACCACTTGGTCGCAGATGGGGTCAGCGACGCGATCCGCGAAAGCCAGCAGCGCATCGCGCAGCGACATTCGGTTCAGGTCAGCAGCGAGCAGGGCGGTGTCCGCGCGAATCGCCATGGGCGCGATGTGCGCGGTGGCTTTGATGACCGTCTCGAGACCGTGGGCTCCCTGGAGCATGTCGCGGAGCATTTCGCACCACACCGGCAGGGCCTCAGCCTTGGCCAGACGCGCCTGCTGATCCTGCTGGCGCGCGCGTACAGACGGGGCGACGAGGACGCCGGCAGCCGTCGCCAGCGCGGCGGTCACCCATTGGGTGAGCAGGAACACCGCGGTTGCGGCCACCAGCGCTGCGGCGACACGGACCGCGCCCTGCTCAAGTGATCGCGAGTTCGTCCGCCGTGAGCGCTTGCGACTGATTCCGCTGCCACCACTCAGTAGTCCAGCGACAATCAGGACGATGCCGACGGCGCAGACGGCCCCGAGCACAACGGCGAGCGCGCTCACGAGTACGCCCCGTCCGTGCCGGTCGCCCACTCCTGCGTGTGGTAGCCCACGGCTTCGAGCCGGTCCTTGCGCGCCTGACTGAACGCCGCCGACATCTGATGGCGACCGTCGGCCCCCACGGCTGAGATGACGTTCAGGGTGACGTGATCGCCCATCACACCGCGGATCTCAGCGATGGACGACACCAGCCGCCGCGCGCCGCGCTGCTCGATGAAGACCACGAAGTCCAAGGCCTTGGCGATGATCTGGGCACTGGCCTCAAAGGGGAGCCGCTCGGCGCCCATCAGGATGTAGGTCTGCAGCTGGGGTATGGCTTGCTCCGCCGACTGCGCGTGGATGGTGCTGATGGAACCGGCAGCGCCGCCGGCGGCGGTCGCCATCAGCATGGGCAGCGCCTCGGCCGGCCCTCGGACCTCACCGACGATGAGCACGTCCGGGTTCATCCGCAATGCGTTGCGGAAGAGATCTTCGGCGGTGATCGCGCCGTGGCCCTGGACGTTCGGTCGCCGTGTCTGCATCGCCACGCAATCCGGATGGGCGTCGTCACGATCGAGATGGAGTTCGAAGGTGTCCTCAATGCTGACGATGCGCTTCTGCGGCGGAATGCAGGAGGCCAGCCCGCGCGCGAAGGTGGACTTTCCCGAGCCGGTCACGCCGGCGACCAGCACACTTTGATTGCTGAGGATGACGGCTTCGAGCAAGGCTGCGTCACCGGTGTGAAGGGTGCCCATGCGCACCAGGTCGTCGAGGCTCACCGTCATCAGCCGATGCAGGCGGATGGTGATGGTGGCGTGGCGGACCACGTCGCGAACCGCGTTGACGCGGCTGCCGTCGCGGAGAGTCAGGTCGAGGAAGGGCGCCAGCGGATCCCAGCGGCGCTCGCCGAGCCCTTCACGCGCAGCCAGGCGCCGGATCTGCTCCATCAACTCGTCTTGGCTGTCCGCGACCGGTGTCTCCAGCTCGCGCTTGCTGCCATCGCAGAGCTTCACGAAGACCTTGTCGTGAGCATTGATGAAGATGGTTTCGATGTCGGGGTCGTCGAGCAAGGGTTGCAGCTCTCCCAGGCCGAAGAGTCGGTTCAGCACCGCCCGCCGGAGTTCCTGCTCGTCGAAGTGGGTCAGCGCTTGCTGGTTGGCTGCCATCCGTCGATGGGCTTCCATGCCGAGCCACTCGTCGAGGTATTGCTCCGCGCGCGCCTGCTCATCAGCAGCCCCGTCCGCCCCGGGCGTGGCGATCTGATACTCACGGAGGCGGTCCGCGACGTACGTCCGAGCGTCGCGGATCTGCCCGCGGTTCATCGCGTGCCTCCCGTCAGCGGCACGACGGTGCCGAGCACGGCCTCGCCGCTATCCCGATGACCTCCCACCGTGGCCAGACGATCCACCAACGCTGCGGCAGTAGTGCGCGCCGCCCGGAGCAGCGGGAGGCGATCCGGACGTGGGCCCGGCGCGCCCCCGCCGACGATCGCGGCACTGGCGGGATCGTCCGGGAGTGAGCCGATGACCTCGACCTCGAGCGTGTGGGCGATCTCCGATTCGGCGTAGGGACCCCGCTGCGAGAGGAGAGCCATCACCTCGACGTGGCCGGAGCGGAGGACCGGGAGCCACACCGCCAGCCGGCGCAGTTCGGAGAGCCGGGGGCGAACGACGACGATGGCCAGGCCAGCTCGCTGCAGCAAGCGCATGGTTGGTGTCCGACCCTGCATGCTCGCGGCTTCGAGGCGCCCGCAGTCGAGCAGGATGTCTGTCTCGGTTACGGCCAAGAGCGGCAGCTTCTCGCCGAGCAGAGCGAGCGGGCGGCGCATCTCCTCGGGGGATGTCGGCGCCACGACCACGTGCACGGGGGAGCGGTCGCGGCGGTCGGGGAGCACCTGGCTGTGCAAGCGAAGGTCGACACCCATCCCTCCCCCACGTCTGCGGGCCGATCCATGGCCAGGGCCACGCTCACCAGGCCGGGTGTGAGCGGAAGGTCGAAGTGGGCAGCGATATCGCCGCCCGCGGGGTCACATTCGAGCACGACGGCTCCGGGCCGCCGCTCCGGCCAGACGGTTGCCAGGGCGAGCGCCGCGGTGGTCGCACCCGCCGATTTCAGGCTGACGATGGGAATGACCTGCACCCGTGGCTATCCGGCAGGGGCGACGAGGACCAGGCTGGCCGTCCCCGCGGCCGCGGCGCGGGCCACCGCGGCGACATCGACCGCAGAGACCTGCAGCGACACCACCTCACCGTTCGTGGCCGTGTCCGCGGGTGCATCGACGGCGGTGACCACGGCCGCGATCGGCGCCGACGTCGTCGGGCTCGAGGAACTGCCACCGCTGACACCCGTCGGGACACCCGAGTCGATCACGTCGACGTGGTCGCCCGCGGCCAGGCTGGGCGGATACTGTCCCGGCTTGCAGAGCACGCCGATGGTGGCCAGGCCGCTTGCGGGGGCTGGCGGCCCAATATCCTGTTGCACCAAGGGCGCGCCGGCTGGAATGGGCACAGCGGCCTGACGACCGATCACCGTGGATTCGTCGGCCTGGCTGATGAACTGCAGGCCGCCGGTGTCGACCGAGACCGTCACGAAGGTGAAGTCGCCGGCGCCGAAGACCTCGCCGACAGTGACGGCGTGCGTCACAGCCAGGATCTGCCGATGGGCGCTCAGGCGGTTGGAGATGGCATAGAAGGTCAGCGCGCTGCCCACCACCAGGAGCACGCCAAGGGCCACCAGGGCGGGTCTCCATCGCCGCGCTCCCGGAGTAGGCCGGATCGGCGAGCGCGCCGGGCGGCGAAGGGGTGGCGCGAAGGCGGAGTCAGGGTCGATGTTGGCCATGCCTCAGCCCGTCACGATCGCTTGGATCTCGTCGACGGTCACCTGGGTGGTCGCGGTGGCGCCGGCGATGTCGCCGAGGTCGCCGCCGCCCGGCGCGCCCGCTGCTGTCCAGGTCACGTGCCAGTACACTCGCGCGGTTACCGTGTACGTGCCTCCCGGCTGGCTGTGCGAGTCACGCGGGTACACGTAGCCGCAATCGGTGTGCTGCTGCTCACGGGGAGTGTTGAGGTCGTATGGAACACCCGGGCTTGTGCAAGTCACCTGGTCGCCGTTGCCCATGTCCCAGATGACCTTGTCGGGCGTCGCCGTCGCGGTCGCCGATACGGGGCCCGCAGCAGCAGTTGCAGCCACAGGTGTCCAGATCCCGCGATCGATCCACAGATAGGCAAGCAGATTGACGACGCCTCTCGACGCGGCCGGCGCCATCTCCATCGCGGGCGCCGCCAGCTTGATTCGGGACATGGCCTGTTGGGCGAGCGCCAATGGATTCGTGGTGGGCGGCCGGCCGCCGGGAGCCACCCACACCGGGGTGGCTGCGACCGTTGGGCAGAACAGCAGGTACCAGCTGCCCGTGGCGGGATCGACGCCCGCCGTGACGCCGTACGTCGAGAATCTGTTGATGGCCGCTGGGTTCGTGTGGAACTGGTGCCATTCCTCATTGAGCTGAGCCCCACCATCGGGGAGTGGCATCGAGGTGCAGGGATTCGTGGCGCCGCTCACGGGTCCGGTGCCAGCGCCGGGATTCGTCTGTTGATTGGCGGCAGTCGCCGTGACACTTCCATCGCCAGCTGTTGCGTCCGCACGTCCTGTGCCGGTCTTGGCTGGGTCACCTCCCGGACTTGGCGCTGCGGGCGAGTCGGCTTGCGCATGCGAGGCGCTCGCGCCCGCGAAGACGAGGGAGAGTGCCAAGCCGAGAACAATCAACCGGCCGGACACGATGCCACCACCGTGAGCTGCTCGTCGAGCAGCTTCCAGACCCCGCCGACTTCGCCGAGGGTTGCCACAATTCGCTCAGCCTGCGGAGGCCCAGGGGTTTGTCCGGGAGGAAGGGGCAGGCCGGTCTGAGCGTTGACAGGCACCCCGGTTTGAACGTTGTAGCCATTCAGGTCGTCCTGCACACAGTCGGACAGTTGCGCGGTGCTATTGGGAGTCCCAGGGACTGAGGAGATCGACTCGACTCGAGGATGGCCAATCTTGATGCTGCCGCGCGAGATAATGTGAAGGGCAACGTCTTTCTGAAGGTTCAGCGTTTCGGTGACCTCGGCCACACCAAGAGCGGTAGCCGCCACCGCCGGGTCGTTTGGGTTGCCCGTTGTGGCGGCGTGGACGAACGCGTCGGTGGCGTTCTTGTAGGCTTGGACGATCGCGGCCTTGACTGGATCGGGAGTCGGCGTCGGCTTCGTGATTGGCGGCGCGACTGCACCCTGAGGGTGGCCCGAGCCGCTGCCGGTCAGGACCTTCACGCCGACGACCACAGTGACCACCAGCACGACCACCACGGCGACCAGCGCCAAGAGACGCCCCCGGTCGTACCAGAGGCGCTGTCCAGCGTAGGCCCTCTCTGCCAATAATCCCTG
>QHBU01000165.1 GCA_003244045.1 Candidatus Aeolococcus gillhamiae | reverse complement strand
CGACGGTGACGGTGTCGCCCTCCTGGGCGACGATGGCCTCCAGGGTCCCCTCGGCTGGTGAGGGCACCTCGACGTCCACCTTGTCGGTGGTGACCTCGACCACTGATTCGCCCTCGGCGACGCTGTCACCGACGGCCTTGAGCCAGCGGGAGATGGTGCCCTCGGTGACGGATTCGCCCATCGCTGGGAGGGTCAGAGGGACGCTGTCAGGCACTGCGTGAAGAACTTCCGGTCACGGTGTGAAATGGTCGCACCGCGATGACGATTCGGGTTGTGACGCTCCCCATCATCGCATTCTTCGCGCACGCGCGGCCCTGACGAGGGCGTCACGCGTGGTCGCGCGCTTGCGTCAGCCGAGCCGGTAGACGTGGGAGGCGTCGGACATGTACAGCGCGTGGTCCGGCCCCTCCACAACGGCCAGCTTGCACTGCGAGGGTCCGCTGGTCACCGCGGCGTGCGGGCTACCCGGCGTGGCAATGCGCATGCCAGCGTCGTACGTGCAGAACACGACGTGGCCGGCATACGGCGGCGGGGCCGAGCTGTCGATGAACGCCACCCCGGTGGGCACCACGGTGGCCGATTCGCTGCTCCAGTCGGGCGCGGTCCGCCCGCCGCAGCCGGCGGGCCCGGCGAGCGGGTGCGAGTAGCCGTAGCAGAGCGGCCACTGGTAGCCGGCGCCGCGGGTCACCGAGAGGATCAGCGTGTCGTACCCGCTGGACGGGCTGCCGACGTCCCCGGAAGGCCCGTTGTTGGTCACCGCCACCTGGCCGCTCGCCGACACCGCGATCCCGAACGGGTTGCGCAGCCCGTACGCCCACACCGGGTCGGTAGGGCCGAACGGGTTGTCGGCCGGGATGCTGCCGTCCGGCTTGTAGCGGAGGATCTTGCCGCGCGGGTCGGCGGTGTCCTGGGCAGCTCCGGCGGTGTGTTCCTCGCCAAGCGTGACGTAGAGCATCCCGTCCTTGCCGAAGACCACCCGGCCCCCCTTGTGGCAGCAGTCCGAGCCCGACGGCAGGGTCACCAGCGCGGTGGCCCCGGTGCCCACGCCGGCACAGTCCTTCCAGCGGACGACGTGTTGCTGCGTGTGATTGGTGTCCGAGTAGAACGCATAGACGAAGCGGTCGCTACTGAAGGTCGGGCTGATCGCCAGCCCGAGCAACCCGCGTTCACCGTCGGACGCCACCGCGACCGTCGCAAAGGTCTTCGCTGCGCCGTTCTGCCACACCTTCACGGCGCCGGCGCGCTCCGTGTAGAAGAGGCGTCCGTCTGGAGCGAACGCGAGCGCGGTCACGAAGTTGGCGGCGAAGCCGCTCGCCGGCGGCGACTGCGGCGCCACGGCGCAGAGATCGGCGATCGCGGACGCGGTGGCAGCGGACGTGGCGCTCGCCGACGCCTGCGCGGATGCTGTCGTCGACGGGCTGGGAGTCGCTGTCGAGCCGCACGCGACCACGCTCAGCGCGGCGGCACCGGCGCACAGGAGTCTGATGGCGCGCGACGCGGGCACGAGCACAGGCTGGCACATCGTGCGGCCGCGGCGGCGCTCGTTGCTAGCATGACGGCGATGGCTGACGACACCGGCGGCACGCACGTCAGCCAGGGTGGCGAGTTCAGCCGCGACGAGCGGTTCATCACCACCAGGATCACCGCCGACGGCCGCGACGGCTATCCCGTGGAGCCCGGCCGCTACCGCCTCATCGTCAGCCGCGCCTGCCCGTGGGCCAACCGCTCGATCATCGTGCGCCGCCTGCTCGGGCTCGACACGGTGCTCTCCATGGGCGTGGCCGGTCCCACCCACGACGTGCGCAGCTGGACGTTCGACCTCGACCCGGGTGGCCGCGACCCGGTACTCGGCATCGAGCGAATCCGGGAGGCGTACTTCAAGCGGTTTCCCGGCTACGACCGCGGCATCACCGTCCCGGCCATCGTCGACGTCCCCACCGGCGAGGTGGTCACCAATGACTTCCATCAGATCACGCTCGACCTCGAGACGGAGTGGCGCGAGCACGTCCGTCCCGACGCGCCCGACCTCTACCCGGAGGCGATGCGCGAGGAGATGGACCGGCTGATGCGCATCATCTTCGGCGACGTCAACAACGGCGTGTACCGCTGCGGCTTCGCGGGCACGCAGGATGCGTACGAGAAGGCGTACCAGCGCCTCTTCCACCGCCTCGACTGGCTCTCAGAACGGCTGCAGCGGCAGCGCTTCCTCATGGGCGAGACGATCACTGAGGCCGACGTGCGCCTGTTCACCACGCTGGTGCGCTTCGACCCCGTCTACCACAGCCATTTCAAGTGCAACCGTCAGAAGCTCAGCGAGATGCCGGTGCTCTGGGCCTACATGCGCGACCTCTTCCAGACACCCGGCTTCGGCGACACCATCGACTTCGACCACATCAAGCGCCACTACTACGTGGTGCAGCGCGACATCAATCCGACCGGGATCATCCCTGCGGGACCCGACCTCGACAACTGGCTCACCCCCCACGGCCGCGAGTCGCTCGGCGGCCGTCCCTTCGGCGACGGCACCCCGCCACCGCCGCCGTCTGCCGCCGAGGTGGTCCCCGCCGAGCACACGCCGCTCGCCGCGTAGGAGACTCGCGCACTACCACAGATCTGTGTATACTTTCGTGGCCGGGTCAACGGCGGCGGAGGGGCGGCGCGGTTCGGAGGTGCGCCGTTCCATGCGACTGCTGTCCTCGCGCTTGCTCATCCCGCTGGCGGTCGTCGTGACCGTGTGGGGCGGCGTGCAGCTGCTCACCACGCACAACGTCGCGGTCACCCCGGCGGTGTGGCCGATCGCGGCACCGCCGTCTCCCTCGCCGCACGCCGGCGCTGCGGCAATCCCGGTCGCACCGTCCCCGGCGCCCTCGCCGCCAGCCCCCGTCGGCGCCATCCCACTGCTCCACGGCGCCCTCGAGCATCTCAACGGAAGCACGCGTGACACCGCCACGGGGCTGTACGCCCTCATCCAGCAGCTCGAGACGGCGTTGCGCGCCAACCTTGAGCGGCTGGTCAAACAGCTGGAGCCGGGGCGCTGAAGCGCCGCTAGGAGTCGGGGTCCTGCTCATGCGGGGAGCGATCGTCCTGTGCCTGGCCGGCGCGCTGTAGCTCCGCCCGCCGCTGGCGGCGCAGCGCCCCGATGCGCCGCACCTCGGCCACCTCCACGCCCAGGGAGACCCTGTCGACCGGCGCCATCGGTGGCAGGGGCGGGCCGGGTCGGAGACGCGGTCCCGACCACAGCGCCGGCACCACGTCGAGGTCGGCCGCCAGCGCGTACGCCGCGGCCTCGTAGTTGACCCGCCACCCCTTGAAGTGCGGCCACGCCTGCTCCGGCTCACGCTCGAACTCCATCCCGGAACTGCGGAGGCGCTCGCAGGCCATGAAAAACTCCTCGAACTGCAGCTGAATGTCGTCGTCCGGGCTCGGGTCGTGATTCACCGGCTCGCCCATGGTGGCGGCGAGCTGGCGGAATGCCAGATAGCCGATGCGCATGAGATTGCGTGCCGGCCCCGGTGCGCTGATGGGGCAGAGCGCGAGGTGCATGGCGGCGGCGTCGAGGATGGAGAGGAGCGAGATCACCCAGGAACGGCGCGCGGTGGGCGATCGGAAGTACATGAGCACCACGTAGGCGGAGTGACTCTCAGCGACATCGGCCGCCCACTGCATCCAGCGGTCGTACATGTCGCCCAAGCCATCGAGGTTGTCGACCGCCGCGGAGCGAACCAGGATCATCGGACCCCAGCCCGGTGTGCCGGCGAGACCCTCCAGCATGGTCACCAGCGTCTCGCGGCGGTTGTACGCCGAGTACAGCACCGGCAGGTAGGCGATCTGCAGCGCGATCACCACCAGCCCGGTGAGCGCCGCCAGGTACACGACCGCGGTGGACACGCTGCCGTGAGGCGCGGCGATACCGAGCGTCAGCATCGATGACCCCGCCGTCCGGAACGCGTCGCCGAGGTCCAGCGCCGAAGGCCAGAGCATCAACGCGTAGCCCACGAAGAACAGCAGCAGCCACACCAGCAGCGTGGACACCAGGTCGCCGGCCGCGGCGTAGGCGAGCAGGCGGTCACGGGCCTCGAAATCGTGGACACGCGAGGCGATGACGCGCACCGGCAGGTTGACCAGGTGGAGGATGAGCGCGCTCAGTCCCGAGCGGTTCCCGCGCGGCACGATGGTGGTCTCGAGCACGCTCCCCCAGGTCGCCAGCACGAGCAGCAGCCCGGCGGCGAATCCCAGCCATTCGAGCGCTTTCACGCCCGGCCCCCAGCCTGCATCGCGCGACGATAACAGCCGGTCACAACATTCCTGTCCATCGATGAGCCCGGTTCGCTGCCTGTAGCCTGAGGGCATGTGTGCAGCCGCCGGTAAGTCGCACGAGTGGTCCGAGCTGCCGATGCCGTGGCCGTCGTGGGGACGGCGGGGCAAAGCGGTGCTGTCCGTCGCCTGCGTCGCCGCCGTGGTCGGGGTGTTCCTGGGTGACTACGCCACCACCGGGGCCGGCACGATCGGCGCGCTGGGCGCCATCCCCGTGCTCGTCGTCGCCTGGTTCCTGTCGCGGCGCTGGACGCTGGCCATCACGGTGCTGGCACTCCTCCTGCGTCTGCTCGCGCTGGTTCTCGGCGATGTCACCGCCGTCACCTTCGGCTCGCAGAGCGTCGTGCTGGTAGTGGTGGCACTGGCCGGCAGCGTGGCGGCGACGAGCGTGCATCGCGCCGCGATCGCCCGCGCGGCGCTCGGGGACGTGGACGAGCTGCGCCGCGCCGAGACGGCAGTGGTCGCAGCGCTGGCCGAGGCGGAGGCGGCGAGCCAGGCCAAGAGCGAGTACCTTTCGCGGGTCAGCCACGAGCTGCGCACCCCGCTCACGGTCATCCTGGGGTTCGCCGGACTGCTCGAGCTGGAGGACCCGCGGCCCGACCAGCAGGCGTCGATCGCCACGGTGCTCAAGGCCGCAGATCACCTGCTCCGGATGATCGATGAGCTGCTCGCCATCTCCAAGATCGAGTCCGGCCGGGAGGAGCTCGCGCTCGAGCCGGTCGGCGTCGACGAGGTGGTCACCGAATGCGTGGAGCTGGTCGCGCTCTCCGCCGGGCAGCGGCGCGTCGCAGTGCACCGCGAGCCGAGCGGCGAGCGCGTCAACGCCGACCCGCAGCGGCTCAAGCAGGTCGTGCTCAACCTGCTCACCAACGCGGTCAAGTACAACCGCGAGGGCGGCCACATCGACGTGTGCGCACGGCGCGTCGACGGCGAGCGCGTCCGCATCACCGTCAAGGACACCGGCCCCGGCATCGCGTCCGACCTGCTGCCGCGTCTGTTCCAGCCGTTCGACCGGCTCGGCGCCGAGCGCACCACCATCGAGGGCACCGGCCTCGGGCTGGCCCTGAGCAAGCACCTCGTCGAGCTCATGGAGGGGACCATCGGCGTCGACTCCGAGCCCGGCGCAGGCTCGACGTTCTGGCTCGAGTTCGCGCACGCCGCCGCGGCGCCGGGCCAGCCCCACACAGTGCCTGCCGGCGCGGCCGTCGTCCCCACCCGCACCCTGCTGTACGTCGAGGACAACCTCGCCAGCCTGGAGCTGGTGGAGCGCACCCTGCAGCACCGCCCCGCGCTGCGAGTCATCCCGCTGATGCAGGGCGGCCTGGCGATCGACATAGCCACCCAGCATCACCCCGACCTGGTGCTGCTCGACCTCCACCTTCCCGACATCGACGGCGACGAGGTGCTGCGCAGGCTCAAGGCCGGCGAGCGCACCAGGGACATCCCGGTGATCATGCTCAGCGCCGACGTCAGCGACCGCAACCCGCCACGGATGCGTGCGCTCGGCGCCGCGGCATTCCTCACCAAGCCGATCAAGGTCCGCGACCTGCTCGACGCCATCGACGAGGCGCTGCCCGCGCGCTGACGACGTTGGCTCGGGCGGTACCGAGTCGGCATGCTTGGTCGGTGAGCGAGACGTTGCGGCAGTCGTTCGCCACCTGGTCGCAGGTGGGTTCAGCGGTGATTCTCCTTCTCGGCGCGGTCATCGTCCCGGTGGTCATCTTCCGGGTCAGCCGGCGAATCGCGCGCCAGGAGGCGGTATTCCGCTACCTCGAGCGCCACGACCGTGACTCGTTCTCGCAGCTGCTCACCTGGGCGAACGGCATCGTGCTGCTGCGCGACGGCGAGACCATCGCCCACGGCGTGGCCCGCTACCACCGCCTCAGCGACTACCAGCAGGACCAGCTCTGGCGCGTTCTCAACTTCTGGGAGGAGACCAGCCAGGTGTACGTCAACGGCCTCTTCGACGAGCGCGTGTTCCGCGGCACCCTGGGACCGTGGTTGGTCGAGTCCTGGCTGGACAACCACTGGCTCATCAACCACCTGCGCAAGACTGACGATGGCAGCCTGGACCTCAGCCTCTGGAACACATGGGAAAAGGTGTACCGGCGCATGCTCAAGGCGGGCGTGCGCTACACGCACCGCTCCGACTCCGACCCGGGAGAGCCGGCGGCCTAGCTCGAAGCGACAGCCTCCGGGACAGCGTCGGTCAGCGACGCTCCGCCCGCGGCGGCGATGCCGGCGACATCGGAACGGCGCAGGAACAGAGCCACAATCACCGCCCCAGCCGCGAGAAGGATGGCCCCGGCCAGGAAGGCGACCCGGTACCCCTGGATGAGCGCAGCGAAGGTGTCCTGCGTCGACGGGCGGTGCCCGAGGGTGCGGAAGAAGCTGGTGGTCTGGCTCACTGCCAGCGTCGCCAGCACGGCGAGGCCCAGCGAGCCGCCGACCTGCTGCGAGGTGTTGAGCAACCCGGACGCCAGGCCGGCGTCGTCGGCGCGCACGGTGGTGGTGGCCACCAATGTGAGCGGCACGAACGTCAGTCCCATGCCCACCGACATGACGATCAGGCCGGCAGCAGCACGTCGACGTAGCCGCTGCCCAGGCTGATGCGCTGCAGCAGGAAGAAGCCTGCGGCCGCGATGAGCATCCCGGCGATCCCGACGTAGCGTACGTCGATGCTCTTCACCGCCTGCGAGGCGACGCCGGCGCCGACCCCGATGCCAAGGCACACGGGGAGGAAGGCGAGCCCGGCTGTGAAGGGTGAGTAGCCGAGCACGATCTGCACGTACAGGCCAGCGAAGTAGAACATCGCGAACATGCCGCCGGCGACGAGCAGCATGGCGCTGTTGGCGGCGCTGAGCGAGCGGATCCTGAAGATGCTGAGCCGCACCAATGGCGCTCGGAATCGCGCCTCCCTCATCAGGAACAGCACCAACAGCGCGACGCCGGCGCCACCAAACGCCAGCACGGTACCCGAGGTCCACCCCTCCGCCGGGTTGGCCGCCTTGGCGAGCGCGTAGACGATCGACATCAGGCCGCCGGTGACCAGCACCGCGCCGAGGATGTCGAAGCCGCGGTCCCCGCGCACCCTGGTGTCGGGAACCAGCCGCCACGACAGCACGATGGTGATGGCGGCCACCGGCACGTTGATGAAGAACGCCCAGCGCCAGCTGATCGCCTGCGTGAGCGCTCCACCGATCAGGAGTCCGAACGCGGCCCCGCTGGCGGCGATCGCGCTCCACACTCCCAGCGCGCGGTTGCGCCGCTCACCCTCCTCGAAAGTGGTGGTGATGATCGAGAGCGCGGCGGGAGAGATCAGCGCGCCGCCGAAGCCCTGCACGGCGCGGCCGATGATCAGCATGGTCGGCGACTGGGCGAGGCCATTGACCAGGGATGCCACTGAGAAGATCACCAGCCCGGCGAGGAAAATGCGTTGGCGGCCGAAGAGGTCGCCGGCGCGGCCGCCGAGGAGCAGGAAGCCGCCGAACGTGAGGGTGTAGCCGTTGACGATCCACTGCAGGTCGGTGTCGGAGAAGTTGAGCCCCCGTTTGATTGACGGCAGGGCGACGTTGACCACAGTGGCGTCGAGGATGACCATGAACTGGGCCATGCAGACGAGGGTGAGGATCACCCACGGATTGACCTCGCGCTTCGTGCGAGTTGGGCTCGCGACAGCCATTCTCTTCTCCGCTCAGATGGCTTGGGGCCGGCGATTACAAGATTACAACTAGCAAGGTGTCGGCCGCGAGTCGGCCCGGTCCCGGGTAGGGCCGGCTTCAGCGGTTCTGCGGGAACCCCAGGTCTATGGTGCTGGTGCTGGGGTCGGGCCAGCGCGAGGTGACCACCTTCGACCGCGTGTAGAAGTGGATGCCCTCAGGCCCGTACATGTGCGTGTCGCCGAAGAGCGACGACTTCCAGCCGCCGAAGCTGTAGTACGCAACCGGGACGGGGATGGGCACGTTGACCCCCACCATCCCCGCCTGCACCTCGAACTGGAAACGGCGGGCCGCGCCACCGTCGCGGGTGAAGATGGCCACCCCGTTGCCGTATGGGTTGTCGTTGACCAGGCGCACCGCGTCCTCGTAGGTGGCGACGCGGAGCACCGCCAGCACCGGCCCGAAGATCTCGTCGTCGTACACCCTGCTGCCGGGACGCACCGAGTCGACGAGCGAGGCGCCGAGGAAGAAGCCGTCGCCCTCGAACGTCTGGCGGCGACCGTCGACGACGATCTCGGCGCCGCCGAGCGCGGCGTCCTCCAGGTACGACGCCACCCGGTCGCGGTGCTCGCGGGTCACCAGCGGGCCCATCTGCGAGGCGGGGTCGTCGCCGGGACCGATGGTCACCGACGGGATGCGCTTGGCGATCGCCGCCACCAGGCGATCGGCGACGTCACCCACCGCGACCACCGCCGACACGGCCATGCAGCGCTCCCCGGCGGAGCCGTACCCCGCCGAGACGGCGGCGTCGGCGGCCATCTCGACGTCGGCGTCGGGCAGCACCACCATGTGGTTCTTGGCGCCGCCGAGCGCCTGGACGCGCTTGCCGTGACGCGTGGCGGTCTCGTACACGTGGCGGGCGATCGGCGTCGAACCCACGAACGACACCGCGCTGATGTCGGGGTGCTCGAGGATGCGGTCGACTGCCTCGCGGTCGCCCTGCACCACCGAGAACACGCCGGCGGGGAGGCCCGCCCGCTGCCAGAGCTCGGCGAAGAGCAGGGACGGCGAAGGGTCCTTCTCGCTGGGCTTGAGGATGAAGCAGTTGCCGCACGCGATGGCGTTGCTGAACATCCACATCGGCACCATCGCCGGGAAGTTGAACGGGGTGATGCCGGCGACCACGCCGAGCGGCTGGAGGATGGAGTACACGTCGACTCCCGTCGACGCCTGCTCGGAGAAACCGCCCTTGAGGAGGTTGGGCACACCGCAGGAGAACTCCACGTTCTCGAGGCCGCGGGCCACCTCGCCGAGCGCGTCCGAGTGCACCTTGCCGTGCTCCGCGGTGATCAGGCTGGCGATGTCGTCGCGGTGGCTGTCAACGAGGTCGCGAAATCGGAAGAGGATCTCGGCGCGCCGTGAGAGTGGCGTGGCGCGCC
This sequence comes from Candidatus Aeolococcus gillhamiae, assembly GCA_003244045.1. Lineage (GTDB taxonomy): Bacteria > Chloroflexota > Dormibacteria > Aeolococcales > Aeolococcaceae > Aeolococcus > Aeolococcus gillhamiae. The sequence continues at coordinate 13,795 of QHBU01000165.1, read as the reverse complement.
ACTCCGGGAATGCGCTGAGCGCGGTCTCAACGGCGGCGTCGAGGTCGGCCGCCGAGGCCAGCTCGACGGTGGCTGTTTGCGCGCCCGTTGCGGGGTTGTACACCGGGGAAGTTCGCCCCGATGTGGCCGGGGTGGACGCGCCGCCCACCCAGTGCGCGATCTGCTTCATGCGGTGGCGCGCAGCGCCTCGTCGAGGACGCCGACCGCGGAGTCGAGCTGCGCCTCGGTGATCACCAACGGCGGCTGGATGCGCACGACGTTGCCGAAGAATCCCCCGATGCCCACGATCAGGCCGCGTTCACGGCACGCGGCGCGCACCTGGACCGCGCGCTGCGCCGCCGGCGCCATGCTCTCGCGGCTCTCGACCAGCTCGACGCCGATCATCAGCCCCTTGCCACGCACCTCGCCGATGACGGGATGGGTTGCGCCGAGCTGCTCGAGATGGCCGAGCATCCACTCGCCGAGACGCGCGCTGTTCTCGCAGAGCGATTCGTCGGCGATGACGTCGAGCGTGGCCACCGCCGCCGCGCACGCCACCGGGTTGCCGCCGAAGGTCGAGAGGTGCTCCCCGGGCTGGAAGGACTCGGCGATCTCGGGACGGGCGATGAAGCCGCCGAGCGGGAAGCCGCTGGCGATGCCCTTGGCCACGGTCATGATGTCCGGCTCGACGCCGTAGTGCTCGATGCCGAACATCCTGCCGGTGCGACCGAAGCCGGTCTGCACCTCGTCGACGATGAACAGGATGCCGTGGCGGTCGAGGATCTCCTTGACGCGTGCGAAGTACTCCGGGTGCGGCACCACGATGCCGGCCTCCCCGAGCACGGGCTCGGCGATGAACGCGGCGACGTTCCCAGAGGTCTGGTAGTTGATGACATCCTCGACCGCATCTGCGCAGCGCAGCGTGCAGCCTCCGCCGCAGACGCGGCAGCGCGTCGGGTGCGGGGCGGGGGCGAACGCGACACCGCCGAGGTACGGTCCGCCGTGGTGCTTGCGCTTGCGATTGCCGGTGACCGCGAGCGTGGCATTGGTGCGCCCGTGGAACCCCGTCTCCAAGGCGATGAACTCGGTCTTCCCGGAGTAGGCGCGGGCCAGCCGCATCGCTCCCTCGACGGCCTCGGCGCCGCTGTTCGAGAAGAACGTCTTCTCCAGCCGGCCTGGGGTCACCTGCGCGAGGCGCTCGGCGAGGGTCCCGACCACGGGCACCTGGTACAGATACGTCCCGCAGTGGATGAACCGCTCCATCTGCTCGCGGGCCGCGGCCACAACTCGGGGGTGCGAATGGCCTGTGCTCACCACCGAGATGCCGGCGAAGCAGTCAAGGTAGCGCCGCCCGTCGACGTCCCACAGCTCGGCCCCGCTGCCGTGGTCGACGGCGATTGGCTCGACCCCGGCGACAGAGCTGAGGTTGACGTAGCGGAGAAAGGCGTCGGCCGCGGTGGTCGTGCCGGCTACACCCATGCGAGCAGTGTGTCACGACGCAGTGCTACAACTCAGTCGATGCTTGCCGAGCCTCCCTTCCGGCACGTCGAGCTCCCCGACGGACGCGTTCTCGAGACCGTCAGCGGCGGGCCAGAGAACGGCATGCCCCTGCTGTTCCAGAACGGCACGCCCACCGCGGCGGTGCTGTTCGAGCCCCTCGTCGACATCGCCGCCGAGCGCGGCCTGCGCACGGTGTTGTACTCGCGGCCAGGGTACGCAGGCTCCACGCCGCACCATGGGCGCTCGGTGGCCGACGCCGCCAGCGACATCGCCGCCCTCCTCGACGCCGATGGCACCGACCGCTTCGTCACCATCGGCTGGTCGGGAGGCGGCCCGCATGCGCTGGCATGCGCCGCCCTGCTGCCCGAGCGCTGCGCGGCGGCGGTCTCGCTGGCCGGGGTTGCGCCGTACGGCGCCGAGGGGCTGGACTGGCTCGCCGGCATGGGCCCCGAGAACGTCGAGGAGTTCACCGCCACCCTGGAGGGCGAGGCGGCGCTGACTACGTACCTGGAGGCGGAGGCCGGGCAGGTCGCCTCAGTCCACGGGAACGACATCGTGGCCTCGCTCGGCGGACTGATCCCCGACGTCGACAAGGCGTCGCTGACCGGCGACTTCGCCGAGTACATGGCGTATTGCTTTCGCCGCTCCGTGTCCACGGGCATCGCCGGCTGGCGCGATGACGACCTCGCGTTCGCGAAGCCGTGGGGCTTCGAGCTCGAGGCAATCACCCGGCCGGTGGCGGTGTGGCAGGGCGGTCGGGATCTCATGGTGCCGGTTGCCCACGGCGAGTGGCTGGCTGCGCACATCCGCGGCGCAGGCAAGCACATCCACAAGGACGAGGGACATCTTTCTCTGGGGGTCGCTGCGCTGCCCCGGATCGTCGACGACCTCCTCGCGTTGGCGGGGTGATGGCCTGCCTCCAGGAGTCCAAGGGCGATGAGTTTCGCCGTGGTTCCCAGTCTGTCGACTGGCCGGGGGACGCGAACGTTGTGAGCGGCGACGCCGTCAACGTCGTCGCTCGGCTCAAGGAGGAGTCTGACATGCCGTTGCGCTCGCACGGCAGCCTGTCGATGAACTGGGCGCTGATGACCGCCGGTCTGGTCGACGTAGTCCAGGTGACGCTGTCCCTGTGATCGACAGCAACGTCCAAGAGCTCATCTACCGGCCCACCCTGCATGTCTGAGTACGGATTGCTCGCCTACGTGAAGGATCCGCGCGTGGACGCATTCATCGCCGCGCTTCCGACGTGGCAGCAGAGCATCTGCAGCGAGGTGCGCGACCTTATCCACTCCGCCGACCCCGAGGTCACCGAGACCATCAAGCGCAGCACCCAGCCGTACTTCGTGGTGCAGGGCAACATTTGCGCGTTGCTCGCCGCCAAGGACCACGTCAACGTTTTCTTGTACGACGGCGCCATCGTCCCTGACCCGCACGGCATCATCACCGCCGGCCACGACAACAAGACCGCGCGCACGGTCTCCGTCCGTGAGGGCGAGAGGATCAAGGCCGCGCCGCTCAAGGCGATGTTCGAGGCGATCATCGCCAACAACCGCGCCGGCGGCTGGCGCAAGCTCAAGCGGTGATCACGCCGAGGCGACGACCTCGATCACCTCGTTGCGGACCACGGTGACCCCCGGACGGATCACCGCGCCGACCGTGAACCAACCGGCGAGCTCCTCAGCCTGCTCTCGGGTCGCGAAGACAACGCAGGCGAACCCCAGCCCGCGCTCGTGCGCGGCCATGAGCTGAGCGGACTGGAACCCGGGCAGTCCGCGCAGAACCGGAAGCAGCTCCTCGCGCAGCCCGCGGCGTCCTTCCTCAGGGTCCTCGCGGCTGTTGTCGACCTCGATCACAACGGCGAACGCCACGCCGTCACGCGCGCGGCGGTGTCGAGGTCCCAGCACCGGGCGACAGCGCCTCGACGTGACGATGGATCTCCTGGAGCATGTCGGTCTGCGACTTCATCGCCACCACCACGTCGTGCACAGCACTGGTGAGATCGTTGTTGGTCTGGAGCAACGCCTTGATGTCGTCCGCCGTGGTTTCGGTATGCAGCGATATTTCCGAGGCCACCGAATCGGAGCGCTTGGCGGCAATCAGCAGGGCGGCGGCTTGAATACCGGCGAGCATGGATAGAAACAGGTTGAGCAGGATGAATGGATAGGGATCGAAGCCATTGCCGCCGCCCACATGCAGAATCCCGTTGATCACCGCCCAGGTGATCATCACCGCGAAGAACGCGAACACGAACGGCCATGAGCCCATGCCGTTGCGCATCTTGTCGGCGGCTTTCTCCCCCAGCGAGAGTTGATCGCCACTGCGCACCGTGGGGTGTTTCTTCCAATGAGTTTCCCATGCCATCTTGATCTCCTTGAACCAGCCTCGCGTCCTGCAGCAGCTCGGTGATACGCGCTGACTTGCGTCAACCGGACCGGACGATACCTGTCGTCACCACATGCACCGCCGAGGGGACTCTCTCCGATGCGTGACGTACACAGATCCGTGTAGGTACCCTCCGGGGCGCGCCGGTCGCTGACCAGCCGCCCGGAGGGGCGACCGTTATCCGCGGTTCGGAGGTCGCCCGATGTCGCGGCTGAAGGGTCTCGTCGACAACTGGATCCTGCTCGCGCAGGGACTCATCGGCAGCATCGGCGCGCTGGCGGTAGTGATTGGCTGATTAACGCACCTCTCGGTGGCAGCCTCTGCGAGGCGCCTTCTCTTCGCAGCGAGTCGGCGGTACGAAACGACAGCACCGGCCGGGCGTACAGTCACCGACGACCATCCCTCGCAGGAGGATTTCGTGGCGGATCCGCAGATCGTGGTCATTGGCGCTGGCCCAGCGGGCCTATCCGTGGCGCTGTCGCTAGCTAGGCGTGGCCGGTCCGTCACCGTGCTCGAGCGCGACCCGGCGCAGCCTTTGGATGACCCAGCCGCTGCGTACGATCGCTGGTCCCGGCCAAGTGTGCCCCAGAGTCCTCAACCGCACAGTCTGCTCGGCCGGACCCGGCGCGCGCTCCGCCTGCACGCGCCCGACGTCCTCGCGCGCGCAGTTCAAGCTGGCGCTTGGGAGAACGATCTTCGTGCCCGGCTTGTGGGCGACGCCTCACGTCCTGGTGACGACGACCTGGTCGCCGTGCACTGCCGTCGCCCCGTCTTTGAATGTGTCCTCCGACGGGCCGTGGTCGATGAGCCGCTGGTCAGGCTGCTCTCCGGAGTTGCAGCTGAGGGGATCGAACTGCACGCCGGCGGCTCAGGTCCTCCACGCATCGCCGGCGTACGTGTCGGCGGTGATTCGGTGCGCTCGGACATAGTGATCGACGCGTCGGGCCGGCGCTCCCGCGTGCCAGGGTGGCTTGAGAGTGGCGGGGTCAGCCTGCCCGAAGCGCAGAGCCAAGATTGTGGCGTGGTCTATTACAGCCGCTACTTCCGCCTCCGTGATCGAGTCGACTATCCAGCCTGGACAGGCATGCTCGGACCTGGCGGCACAACTGATTCCCGCGCTTCAGCATCTTCTTTGGCGACAACCGCACGTTTGCCATTGTGTTGGGAGTGCCGGCGTGGGAGCAGGGACTGAAGGCGCTTCGGCGAAATGACCTGCACATGCGGGCGGTGCAGCGCTTTCGAGTGCTGGCGCCCTTTGTCGCCGAGGAGACAGCGGAGCCGATCACCGACGTCCTTCCGATGGGCGCTCTTCAGAACGTCTTCAGGGCACAGCTCGTCGACGACCGCTCACGGGTGCTCGGCCTTCACTCGGTGGGCGATTCGTACTGTCACACGAATCCTCTTTTCGCATGGGGACTCTGCCTGGGAATCGACTACGGGTTCGAGCTTGGACGGATCGTCGATGAATATCCATCCGATCCCGAGGCGCAGCTGCTCGCCTTCGCCCGACTCACAGCCGTGGAGGCTGAGCAGTGCTACCGCGCAGTTGCGGACGAGGACCGAGATCGCAGTCTGTGTTGGCGGGGCGAGCAATCCGAGGGCGCTTGGCTCGGCCGCACGTTCGCCGATTTCGTCCGCCAGTGCGCGCTCCCAACGGTCTCGCTGGACCGCGAAGTGGCTCGAGAAGTGATCCGGCGAGCGAACCTGCTCGACCTGCCTGATTCCCTGAGCCACAACCGCAAGATCGTGGGACGAATCACAAGCCTCCAAGCCGAGGTGTCGCCGGCAGCACCTGGGAGTGTCCCCAGCCGTGACGAACTGCTGCAATTGCTGGGCCCGCGCGCCTAGCCTCGTTTTTGGCGCGGCACGTCGTCACCTCACGTGGCGCCGTATCCGAGAAGGCGGCGATTCAGCCCGTCTCATCATCTCCGGCACTCGGCGGCTAGCTACTCAGGCGGGATCGCGAATGCCAGGGCGATGCCGTCGGGGTCTTTGAAATTCACGATCGGGCTAGTGGCCATTTCGATGACACCCGAGTGTGCAACCCGGCACTCGTCGAGGCGCGACGTCCACGCGTCAAGATCAGAACGGGTCGGTACCGCAAAGCAGAGATGGTCGAGACCGACCCTCTTGGGCGAGAACTCGCCAGGCGGGTGATCGTCGAACTGAACAAGGCCGATGACGAGGTGGCCGTTGGGAACGCGAAGAATCGCCGTGGACCTGTCGGGATGAGACTCGCGGAACACCTCGATGAAACCGAGGACGTCGACGTACCAGCCTGCGCTTCGCTCGAGATCTCTGACCGTGAGCCCGACGTGTCTGACGCCATCAATGCGCGTTGCAGCCGTCAATGGTTGACGCTCGTCGACTGCCCTGGCGAACCGATACGACCCTTCCACCAGACGCCAAACGACATCCAGTTCTGCTGTATCCCTTGGGGCGAACACCATCACGAGCGTCCGCGGCATCTCCCCCGTACGAGACAGGGGATGCAACTCCGCCCATCCAGCTTCGCAGGCGGCCTCGGCCACCGGCTCGGGCAGCATCATGTGCAGGCTGTGATCCTTGCCGGGATGCAGATGAGCGAACTCACGTCCGACCATGAAGGCCTCTGGAGGACCGATCGCCAATGCCGGATCGAGCACCAAGGCTCGGGCGCCCGGCACCGACACGCCGGAGAGTTGCTCTGCAACTCCGGGGAGAGCGAACACGCGCTCCGCGAGCGCGTCACGCAGGCGGTCGTCGGCCGGTTGTTGGTCGAGCTGCTGATGCGGCAGCCCCGGCTGGGTGGCCGGCTTCGCGCCTGGACGGCGGGGCAGCCATTGCATGGGCTTCGTCCTCCCTTTGCTAGAATAACATTACACAATGTGATTCTAGTCAGCGCTCCGTGTCAAGAGTCCGCCTCGTGACTACGATCGCCGCAACCGCGTCTCGACGCGGACGGCAGCAGAGGAGCCGCGCAACCCGGGCCCGGATGGTCGAAGCCGCCACCCGTCTCTTCATCCGAGACGGCTACGTGTCGACCACCGTCGGCGCCATCGCCAGTGAGGCCGGGGTCGCCGTGCAGAGCCTCTACGTTGGATTCGGAAGCAAGCTCGGCGTCCTTTCCGCTGCGTTCGACATCGCCATCGTCGGAGACACGCGGCCGATTCCCCTTCTCGATCGCGATTGGTGGAAGGAACTCGCGGCAGCACCGACCGGACCGCACGCTCTCCAGATCTTTGTGAACGAGGTGTGCGGGATCCTGGCACGAACGCAGGGCCTGTACGCAGTGATTCGTGCCGCCGCCGCAAGCGAGGTCGGCGAGCTCCTCGTTGAGAACAAGCGCCAGCGCTACGACGGGGTGCGTGCGGTGGCGACGCAATTGCGCTCCAAGCCGGGCTTCGCGCCAGAGATCGGGATCGACGTTGCAGCGGACCTGCTCTATGCGCTTGCCACAGAGGACAGCTGGGGGCTGCTCGTGGGAGACCGCGGATGGTCGTCCGAGACCTGGAACAGGTGGTGTGTCACGCTGCTGAGCTCAACACTGTTCCCCGGAGGGCAGGATCATCTTTGAGAGCGCCTAGCCCTGCCCTTGACATACACAAATCCGTGTAGGTAGACTGCGGAGCGAGCCGGTCGATGGACCGGCCGGCCGGAGGGGCGACCGTCATCCGCGGTTCGGAGGTCGCCCGATGTCGCAGCTGAAGGGGCTCGTCGACAACTGGATCCTGCTTGCGCAGGGACTCATCGGCAGCATCGGCGCGCTGGCGTTCCTGATCGCGTTCATGTACAAGATCGTCGCCGTCGACCCGCGCAGCGTCATGGAGGCGAAGCGCTGGATCGGTCGCATCGTCTTCGGCACCATCGGCGTCGAGGTCGCCGGGACATTGACGCACGCGATCATCGCGAGCATCCCGGGCGGCGTCCACTGACGTGTCGATCATCCACGGCATCGTCAACGGTGCGCATGCCGTCAGCGACCCGGTCGGGTTCATCCTCCAGTCGCTGATCGGCCTGCTCGGTCACCTCATCTCGGTGGCTCGAGTCGACATGATGGGTGTGCTCGACCGCTTCCTCTTCCGCACCGTCGACCCAACCGTGTCGGGCAATCGCCCGATCACCGCCAACCCCAACATCGCCAATCTCAATCTCGGGCTGGCGCTGGCGGTTGACGCCATGATCGGCCTGGTCGTCCTGCTGACGTCGCTGCGCAGCATCTTCGAGCACTCGATGCGCTCGCGGTACGACCTCAAGGTGATCCTCCCGCGGGTCCTGCTGGCCATCGTGCTGGCCCACGGATCGCTCCTCTTCATGCAGATGGCGATCGACCTCAACAACGCGCTGGGGAGCGTCGCGCTCTCGCTGGGCGGACCACTGAACTCCGACACGCTGCCGTGGTCGCCGAGCCTGGCTCCACAGACGATCGCGCGCATGATCAGCGGCCAGGACCTGTTCCAGGCCCTCCTCGTCGTTGTCCTGATCGCCGCCATGGCGATCCTGGTGCTCGCCTACGTGATCCGCACCGCGCTGCTCAACATCCTTATCGTCACCGCCCCGCTCGCGGCCCTGCTGACGGTGATGCCGGACACGCGAAGCCACGCTCGCACCTGGCTGCGACTCTTCACCGGCACGGTGTTCCTGCAGGCGGTGCAGCTGATCATCCTGCGCGTCGCCGTGACCACCGAGTTCGACTCCAACGGCGGCCTGATCACCACCGTCTACGCGCTGGCGACGCTGTGGCTGCTTCTCAAGGTGCCCGGTGCGATGAACACGTCGACACACCTCGAGAGCAAGGCGCACACGATGCTCCACACGCTCGAGCGCTCCGCCAAGCATGCGCTGATGCCGGCCCACCACCGCGCTCAGCACCCGCACAAGGCGACGTGAGCGCACTTACCGATGAACCCTTCACCAGCAGTCACACATCACTGGAGGCACAGCCGTGATCAACCGAGTCATCCTGGTCGGCAATCTCACCCGTGACGCGGAGTCGACGTCCGGCCCATCGACAACGCTGACACGCATGCGCCTGGCCACCAATGCGGTGTGGCGGGATGGCGACGGCAACCGCCAGGAGAGCGCCGAGTTCCACTCCGTCGTCGCCTTCGGCAAGCTCGCGGAGATTTGCGCGCAGTACTGCCTCAAGGGCCGGCGCGTGTACATCGAGGGCCGGCTGCGCGCGCGCGAGTACGACGGCAGCGACGGTCTGCGCCGACACTCAACCGAGGTCGTCGCCGAGACCATGAAGCTCCTCGACCGCCCGCCGAGCGGCCTTCCCGCGTCGAGCGATGTCGAGCTCGGCTCCGACGGGGAGGGAGCGCCTGGCGCCGACGCCGACGCCGACATTGGCGGCGAGAAGCCGCAGAAGCGCCGAACCCTGGAGGTCAGCCCGGCGTCCTAGCCGGTGACGATCACCGTTGTGCCCATCCCGGCCCAGCTGTAGAGCCAGGCCATGGTGGCGGTGGGAACGTGGATGCAGCCGTGGCTGCCGCTGGGGCCGTTCTCGCTGCCGGCGCCGAAGTCCGCTGGGTTCTCCCACGGCGCGTCGTGCAGGTAATACCCGCCACCCTCGTACAGCAGCGCGTACTGGGTTGTCTCCGGCGTGTAGTACCGCGGCGAGCCGGGTCCGTACGCCGACACGAAATGGGCCGGCGATGACCGGCCGAACACGTGGAAGGTGCCCTGCGGGGTGCGTATCCCGGGCCGCCCCGTGGTCACCGGGGTGGAGCTCAGCAGGCAGGTGTTCTGGAAGAAGGACGCCACCTGCTGGCTCAAGCTGACCACCACCACCTTGCCCATCGGCACCTTGTTGCCGCACCCCGTCGCGCTCAGCTGCGCGGCCAGGGCGGCGGCGACCGCCGCGTCGAGGTCGGCGTTCACCTGGTTCTGGAGCGCGCGGATGCGAGCCTCCACCGCGTTCAGCTCTCCCGCGTTGGTGGCAACTCCGAACGCCGCAGCGATGTCGCCGTACGCAGAGGAGAAGCCCGAGGCGTGCGTCGTGGCCGTCGACACCGCTCGGTTGATCTGCTGCTGGAGGGTGCCGAGCTGCGCCGCTTCGTAGTCGTGCTCGCCAAGGAGCGCGCGCAGTCCCTGCAGCGGGCCGAGCAGACCGTTCACCGCGGCGGTGACGTCGCTGGCCGCGGCAACGTCGCGCTGCAGCGCCTCGAGCAAGGATGCAACGTTCCCCTCGTCGAGGCGCTCGGCGCGTGCCATGGTGAGCGCGCCGTCAGCCGCGACGATCAGCCCGGCGACACCGCCGTAGGGGGCAACGGTGGCAGCAAACTGCGCGGCCAGCTGAGCGCTGGCGGCAGCGCTCGCGCGCGCCTGCCCCAAGCTGGCCCACCATCCCGCTGCGAGCGCGTTGATCGCCCCCGGCGTGCGTGCCGCGGAGAGCTCCGCCGGCCAGTCGCCGGCCGCAGGCGCACCGGCCGTCACCGCGGCCGCGTCCTGCGCCGCCAGCGCGCTCCGCGCGGCGATGAGCGCGATGGCCGCCTGCCGGGCGGCCGCCATCGCCGCGTCCCACGCCGACGCGGTGCGGCGATCGAGGGAGTCGAGGAGCGCGGTGGAGTCGTTGGATAGCCAGGTGGGCGAGGAGGCGGGCGTACTGCGGAACAGCGAGCGCGCGAGCTCAGCTCGCAGCGGCGCGATGCTCGCGGCGGGCACGCCGTCGCGGACGTCGCTGTCCCAGCGCTGTTCGAGAAGCTCTGCTCGATGCGCAAACCCGGCATGCCGCGCTGCGGCGGCCGCCCCCGAGGCCGGTGCGCTGGAGCAGCTCGCTGCCAGCACGGCGCAGATCGCGACGACGGTCACAGCCATCGCGCGCATGGGCGCATGGTACCGGCCGCCCCACACCTCGTGGGGCATTGATGCCGACGGGTCGGCTCAGGCGCTCACGCGGTCTTGGCCAGACGAGCGACCAGGTGGTCGAGGACCTTGTCCTGTGCCTGCAGGTGCTCCTGGAGCTGCAGGCATTCGTGGAGGATGGCTTCCGCGTCCGCGTACGTGTCGGCCGCGCGCTGGTCGGCGGCCTTTCCCTGGATGTTCTGGCCGACCATGAGGATGGAAAGCATCACCAGCTGGATGAAGGTCTGCGAGATCCACTGCACAAGGAGCAGCGGCGAGCTCGTCGCCTGAGGTAGCACCACGAGCGCGAGGACCGCGAAGGCGTACGCGCACCACATCGTGCCGACGATGGCGGTGATGTGCAGCGCCAGGCGCCCGTTGAAGCTGGGGCTCACCTGGTCGGCGACCTTGACCGGGCCGCGCTTGCGGCGCTGGACGAAGCGTGGGTGCGAGACGTGGACGAAATGGACGTGCGGTGCCGCGCCGGGGGATGTGTCGGCCATCAGGCTGGTCTCCTTGTCACAGGCTCACAGCGCGAACTCTCACACGGGATGGCGGCTTTGTGGGCGCTCGTATGATTCTCAGCGCTGCGCAATCGACACGGATTCGGCCCGACGGCGACCGTCTGCTAGCGTCGGCGCGGTGAGCAACCGACTCGCGCTCGAGACTAGTCCGTACCTGCTCCAGCACGCCACCAATCCCGTCGACTGGTATCCCTGGGGAGAGGAGGCGTTCGCACGCGCCCGCGCTGAGGACCGCCCGGTGCTGCTCAGCATCGGCTACAGCGCGTGCCACTGGTGTCACGTCATGGCCCACGAGTCGTTCGAGGACGAGCGGATAGCGACGCTCATGAATGCGCTGTTCGTCAACATCAAGGTGGACCGCGAGGAGCGCCCCGACGTCGACTCGATCTACATGCAGGCGGTCATCGCCATCAGCGGACACGGCGGCTGGCCGATGACGGTGTTCCTCACCCCGGCCGGCGAGCCGTTCTTCGGAGGAACGTATTTCCCGCCCGTCGACCGCCAGGGCATGCGCGGCTTCGATTACGTGCTCAACGCCGCCGCCACCGTGTACCGCGACCGGCGCGGCGAGGTGACCGAGGCGGCGGCCCAGCTGCGCCGCGCTCTCGAACCGGCGGCGCTGCCGCCCGGCTCGGTGTCCGCCGCCGATCTCGGCGTCGCTGCCACCCAGCTTGTGGCGCAGACCGACATGCGTCATGGTGGTTTCGGTGGCGCGCCGAAATTCCCTCACGCGGGGGCGCTCGACTTCCTGCTGCGCCGCTACCACACCACCGGCGACCGCCGCCTGCTCGACGCCGCGCTGGTCACGCTCGACCACATGGATCGCGGCGGCATCCACGACCAGGTCGGCGGCGGGTTCCACCGGTACGCCGTCGACGCCACGTGGTCGATCCCGCACTTCGAGAAGATGCTGTACGACAACGCCCAACTGGCTCCGGTGTACCTGCACGCGTATCAGCTCACCGGCGACCAGCGCTGGCGGCGCGTCGCCGAGGACACGCTCGACCACGCGATGCGTGAGCTGCGCCTCCCCGGCGGAGGCTTCGCCTCGTCGCAGGACGCCGACTCCCCGGGCGGCGAGGGCTCGTACTTCGTGTGGGCACTCGCGCAGCTGCGCGAGGTGCTCGGGGAGGAGGACGGCACGCTGGCGGCGCGCGTCTTCGGTGTCACCGATGTCGGCAACTTCGAGGGTGGCACGACCGTGCTCTCGCAGCCGTTTCCCCTTGTCCAGGTGGCGCGCAGCCTCGACACGGACGAGGCCGCCCTGCGCAACCGTCTCGACGGCATTCGCGCGCGCTTGCTCGAGGCGCGCCGGCAGCGCGCCGCGCCGGCCCGCGACGACAAGGTGCTCACCGCCTGGAACGCCCTGATGATCAGCGCGCTCGCCGAGGCGGGCGCGGCGCTCGGTCGCGCCGACTACCTCGACGGCGCGCGTCGCGGTGCGGATTTCCTGCTCGCCGCCCTCCGCCCTGACGGTGTGCTGCTGCGCACCTGGAAGGACGGTTCGGCCAAGATCACCGGTTTCCTCGAGGACTCCGCCTTTTTCGCCGAGGCGCTGATCACCCTGTACGAAGCGTGCGGGGACGGCACCTATCTGGCATCAGCGCGTGAGCTCGTCGACGACGCCGTGCGCCGGTTCGAGGACGGCGGTGTCATGTACGACACCGCGTCGGACGCGGAACCGCTGCTGGTTCGGCCGCGCACCATCGACGACAACCCGGTCCCCGCGGGCCAGTCCATCCTCGCGTCCGCACTGCTGCGCTTGGCCGCGTTCACGGGCGACGCCGCGCTGCGCGAGCGTGCCGAGACGATCCTGGGACCGCTGGCCGCCGCGGCGACGCGCTCGCCCCTGGCCGTCAGCGCCCTGGCGTCTGCGCTGGATCGCGCCCAGGCCGCCTCCCGCGAGGTGGCCATCACCGGCGCACCCCACGACGAGCGGACCAGAAGCCTGCTCGACGTCGTGCACCGGCGCTGGACGCCGAACACGGTCCTGGCCTGGGGCAACGCCGACGTGGAGCTTCTCGCCGACCGGCCGCTCGTCGATGGTCGCCCGGCCGCGTACGTGTGCGAGAACTTCGCCTGTCAGCGACCGGTGACGGAGCCCGAGGAGCTCGCCGCGCTGCTCGACTGACTCAGGGTTCGGACAGATCGTCGCCCGCCGCCTGCGGCTCACCACCGGCGACGACCAACCCCGCCCTGATCACCGTCTCCGCGAGATTGGCGCCGAGGTGGTAGCCGATGTCGAGCCAGCGCGGCGTGGCCAGGATGACCGCGTCGCAGCGCAGACCCGCACGGAGCATGCCTCGGTCCTCGAGTCGCAGCGCCGCCGCGCCGCCTGCGGTCGCGGCGACCAGCGCCTGCGCCGGCGTCATCCCGGCGGTGGCGACGGCGAGCGAGACCATCAACGGCATCGACTCGCTGTAGCAGCTGCCCGGGTTGCAGTCGGTCGCCACCGCGACTGTCGCTCCGGCCTCGAGCAGGCGCCTCCCCGGCGGCGGCGGGCCGCCCAGCACCAGCGCCGCCCCGGGGAGGATGACAGCAGCCACGGCGGCGCCGGCGAGGGCGCGAAAGTCCTCGTCGGTGCC
>QHBU01000164.1 GCA_003244045.1 Candidatus Aeolococcus gillhamiae | reverse complement strand
CACCACTCCTTGGGACTCAACTTGGCCTCGTCCTGACAACGCTGCTGCTGGCCGGGTGCTCGTCGGCTTCGAGCTCGAGGCAATCCTCGGGGGGCATCCCGGCCGAGCCCAAGGCGGGGACGTGGAAGACATGGGTGCTGTCCTCGACCGACCAGGTCAAGGTGCCGCCGCCGCCGCCGGGGCGGGTTCGGCCCAGGCCAAAGCTGAGCTGGCGGAGCTGCGCGACCTGGCCGCCAACCGCTCACCCCAGGCCGTGAGCGAGGCCCACCGCTGGGGCGACTACCCGGCCACCGAGCCGTGGACCAAGGAAAACATGGCCCTCGTCTCCCAGCAATCCAAGAACCCTCCCCTGGCGTGGCGGTGGCCGATGCGGTCATCGCCCGGGCCAGAGGTCACGGCTCCGATGCCCGCTGGGACGGGCAGCGCCCCACCGGTGCCGGCTACTGGGCGGCGCCGCCAGACAACCCGCCCGACCGCTCTCAGCCGGTGGCCCAATGGATGCTGCCGGCCGGGCTGGTGGTGACGCTGGCCGGCATCTGGATGACCATGACCCACGTGCCCCTCGTGGCCCAGGCCAGCCGGGGCGAGGCGCCGTGGGCCGGCACCCTCTTCCACATGACGCCGCCCTAGCCGTGCTCGCCCTGGGACTGGCCTGGGCTGCCCTCCACTGGTCCGACGACGGTCGGGATTCTGACGCGCCTGGTACGGTTCAGTAAGTACCAAGCAGAGAGAACATGGGATGAGCACCGCCCGGGTTGCCGGCCACGACTTCGATTTGGAACACGCGCAGATTGAGCTGGCGCTTTCCGGCGTGGACCCAGAACCGATCAACCAGCACTACGCCGTGATCAATGGGCGGCGGTTCCCCCCAAAACAAGCGCTGGCGGTTGTCACGGGGCTCGATCGCGCCGACTTCACCACTCATCAGGCCCGAGCAATACTGCAGCGATTGGGCTTCGGTGTTTACCGCCGAAGTTCCCAAACGGCCGCTCCCGGCGCGCCCGAGCGTGGTCCCCACGGAGGTGCCGAGGCGGCGGTGCTCGAGCCTTTCACAGGGCGTTGGATCGCCCAGGAAGGGCTCGAGGTGGTCTTCGACGCGGATACCCCCGAAGCGGTGGTGCGTTGGTTGCACCGTAACCACCGCCGGGCAAGGGTCTGGCGGGTGCCAAGCACCCCGGCGGAGACGGGTTCGGCGTTGTCAGGCCGTTGATCTTCGCTATACCGAGCTGCCCAACGGCCAAGTCCGCCCGATCCTCGACGTTGCCATAGAGGGCAATGACGACCTGCTGGTCCGCCATGCCTGGTTGACAGCGGCGCGCTCCTGGCCCTACGTGTGGGGCCTCCTCGGGCATCTCTCGTTCTTCCGCTACTTCACCGTCACCTTTCGCGCTGTTGATTTCGAGTTCGAGGTACAGGCAGTCGACCGGTGAGCGCTCCCGACACGCTGCCCGGCTACCCGATGATGTCGTCGACGGCGATCACCAGGTCGGGTAGGGCTTCGGAACTAATCGTCTGGCCCCGTCCTCGCCGTTCCACGATGGCATAGCCATCGGGTGACGGCTGGCGGTGGATCTCCACCGCCTGGCCCTTCAGGTCGACGATCCAAACTTCCATCACACCGTGCTTGGCGTACACGGGTAGCTTCACCTGCCGGTCGAACCGCAGGGTGGTGTCGGAGACCTCGATGAGCAGCAGGATGTCGGTCGCTCGGGGGTGCCGGTGGCGGTAGCGCTCGAGCGGGGGGGCCAGCAGCGTGAGGTCGGGCTGGGGCTCCGAGAGGTCGCCCAGGCGCACCGGGTTCTGCACGTTCACCACCGCCCGATCGCCGACGCGAGAGGTGAACAGTGAGTTCAGGATCATCACGCAGCCGCCGTGATCCGGGCCGATCGGCGTCATCTCGATGATCTCGCCCTCGATGAGCTCCAGCCGGCGGTGGCCGAAGAACCCCATCTGGCCGAGTGCCTCGTAGTCGTCCACGGTGAACAGAATGCGAGTCGGCTCGACGGCCACCCGTCCATCATGCCAGCGAGCTCGTCTTTCATCCACGAGTTGATTCGTCTGCTGAGTGGCGGATGGCGGCGTAGAGGCTGTCAGGGGTGACCACCCCGCAGTAGCGGCCGCCGTCGATCACGGCCACCCAGCCGGTGTCGTGCAACAGGAGCTGGGCGAAGGCGTCCTTCAGGCTGTCGCCGGCGGCGATCGTGGTCGCCACCGGCCGCTGCTGGCCGTTGAGGCTGCCTTCGCCCTCAGCGTGCGAACGGGCCAGGGCACCCGTCAGGCGGCCGTTGCCGTCGACCACCACCGCCCACAGCGCGCCGGCGTCGTCCATGCGCCGCCGGGCCTCGCTCAACGGCTGGCCGGGGGCGAGCACCGGCAGGCTGGCGAGATCGGCCACGTCGATGGCCGTGACCGCCAGGCGCTTGAGACCCCGGTCGGCACCCACGAAGTCGGCCACGAAGGGCGACGCAGGCCGACCCAGCACCTCCGACGGCGGGGCGTACTGCTCGAGCACGCCGCCCTGGCCCAGGATGGCGATGCGGTCTCCCAGCCGCACCGCCTCGTCGACGTCGTGGGTCACGAAGACCACCGTCTTTTTGACCTCCGACTGGAGACGCAGGAACTCCTGCTGGAGGCGGTCGCGGTTGATGGGGTCGATGGCGCCGAAGGGCTCGTCCATGAGCAGCACGGGTGGGTCGACCCCTAGGGCGCGCGCCACGCCCACCCGCTGGCGCTGGCCTCCTGAGAGCTGGTGGGGGTAGCGGTCGCGGTAGGCGGCGGGATCCAGGCCAACCAGGTCGAGCAGCTCGTCGGCGCGCCGGCGGCACCGTCGGCGGTCCCAGCCCACCAGGCGGGGAACGGTGGCCACGTTGTCAGCCACTGTCTGGTGGGGGAACAGGCCCACCTGCTGGATCACGTAGCCGATGCGACGCCGCAGCCCCACGGGATCGACGGTGGTCACGTCGTCGCCGTCGATGAAGATCCTGCCGCTGGTGGGCTCGACCAGACGGTTGACCATCTTGAGCGTCGTCGTCTTCCCGCAGCCCGACGGGCCGACCAG
>QHBU01000163.1 GCA_003244045.1 Candidatus Aeolococcus gillhamiae | reverse complement strand
GCGTGCCCGGCTGTTGTCCATACCCGGCGCGCCGCCCGACCTAGCCGACCTTCCCCCGGGCTGTGCCTTCCATCCTCGATGCCGGTTCGCGGAGAAGCGCTGCACCCAGGAGGAGCCGCCGCTCGCCACCATCTCCACCGGGCGAGAGGTCCGATGCTGGGTGTTGATGCGCACAGTTCCCGATCCCGAACCCGTCGGCGATGGGGAGGCGGCGGTACCGGCCACTGCTCCGTCATCTCGGGCTGACACGGTCCTTCGTTTGGAGGCCGTGCACAAGCACTATCCGGCAGCCGGCCGGGGAGAGGTGCGGGCCGTGGACGGGGTCAGCCTCGAGGTACGCCATGGCGAGACCCTGGGGCTGATCGGAGAATCGGGGTGCGGCAAGTCGACGCTGGCGCGGGTCATCACCCAGTTGGTGCCACCCACCTCGGGAACCGTGGTCTTCGAGGGCCAGGATCTGGGCCGCCTGAGCGGGCGGGCACTGCGGGGCGTCCGCCGACGCCTCCAGATGGTCTTCCAGGACCCTTTCGCCTCGCTCGACCCAAGAATGACCGTAGGCGCGATCGTGGCCGAACCCCTGGCCAACTTCGGCCTCCGTCGGGAAGCGCGCCGGTCCCGGGTAGCCGAGCTGTTGGAACTCGTGCAGCTCGGCCCGCAGGCAGCGCGGCGCTATCCCCACGAGTTCTCCGGGGGCCAACGCCAGCGCATCGGGATCGCCCGGGCGTTGGCGCTCAACCCGTCGCTCCTGGTCTGCGACGAGCCCGTGTCCGCCCTCGACGTGTCGATCCAGGCCCAGATCATCAACCTCTTTGCCGACCTGCAACGCGACCTGGGTCTCACGTACGTCTTCATCGCCCACGACTTGGCGGTGATCGGCCATCTCGCCGACCGGGTGGCGGTCATGTACCTGGGCAAGATCGTGGAGCTTGGGCGCGTAGCCGACGTCTATCAACGGCCACAGCACCCGTACACCAAAGCCCTGGTCGAAGCCATTCCCGTCGCTGACCCCCTCCTCGAGCGGACGCGCCGACCGCCGCCACTGCGTGGGGAGATGCCATCGCCTCTCGGCCCCCGCGCTGGCTGTCGCTTCCATACCCGCTGTCCGATCGCCCGCGTACCTGGCGTTTGCAAGGACGAGGAGCCCGAGCTGTGCGCCCACGGCCAGCCCGGCCAACGAGCCGCCTGTCACTTCGCGGGCCAGGCGTGACCCGGGCCCCAGATCAGGGGGCGCAGAGCTCCAGCTGGATGTCGTCGGGGTCACGCAAGACAACCAGCCCGGGCCGAGGAGATGAATGGGCAACACCGAGCCCGTCGAAGTGCCCCCGCCACCGATCAAGCTCAGTTTGAGAGCCGACCGCGAACGCCACATGGTCCATGCCGGTGTGAGCCTCGGAGAAGCCGTCGCCTCTATTGGCCCGATGCTGGGTGAGACCGAACACGGCAGTGCCGTGCCGAGCATCTCCCAGGACGGCCCTCGTGAAACCTGCCCCGTCGACCTCCCGGACGACGTTGAACCCGAGTACCTCGCTGTACCACTGGACGCTCCGGGCCAGGTCTCTCACCGAAAGGCTCACGTGGTGAACCGATGCGAGCGCAGAGGCTCGCGGGGCCGGGGCCTCGGACATCAGACTCACACTCTGTCATCATGCTCAGCACACGGCAATGGAGGGACGCAACGGAACCGGCCCCTTAGAGGACCGTCAGCCCGGGCTGCGAGGCAGACGACGATTGGGGCTCGCGGCGTTGGAAGGCTCAGGTGGCGAGGCGGTTCGTCCCCTCCGGTACGCCAAGGTCGCGGTAGTGGAGGAGGACGACCCGTTGCCGAACGTCCGCGTGTCGGCGAGAGGTCGATCCTGGGGCCTGACCGCGGGAAGAGGGGTTTCCCCCGTCCGATGACGACGGGGTGACGGTAGAGCCGGTATTCGTCGATCAGGCCGTTGTGCATGAACGCCGCCGCCAAGTCGGCTCCGCCGAGGGCCAGGTCACCACCGGGCTGGGCCTTGAGCGCCAGGACCTCTTCGGCGACGACGTCCCGGACGATGGTGGTGTTCCAGTCGGCCCCCTCCAGGGTCCTCGAGTACACGATCTTGGGCACCTCCCGCCAGATGTGGGCGAACTCGACCATGGGCGCGGTGCTCGACGGATCGCTTGCGGCCGTCGGCCAGAACCCGGCCATCAGCTCGTAGTCACACGTCCGTCCAGGAATGCGCCCATGGCGCCGAGGTGCTGGTTGAAGTGGCTGTGCAGCTCGGCGTCGACTAGGTGCCAGTCGAGCTCGCGGTTGGGTCCCTCGATGAAGCCGTCGAGGGACACCGACATCATCAGGATGATCCTTCTCATGGCGCGGCGCGACCGACCGGGCTCAGCCCAGCAGGTCGGCGACGTCCTCGTAGAGCGCCCCCGCCTCGGTGGTTACCGTGCCGTTGCTGGATGTGGAGGATGCGGTCCATGTGCCGTATCTCGACGAGGGTGCCTCCCGGCGGGGCCGGGTTCGGAGTACGACGTCGCCTTCGACGCCGAGGGAACGCCCATCCTCACCGGTGACCATGGCCCTCGCTATCTGGGCCGGCTGCCCGTCGATGACCCCCAAGTCCTCGAGTGGAGCGCTGAGCAAAGGCCTGCCGAACTGGCCGCCGAGCAGGAGGCCCAGGCCCGACGCGACACCGAGAACGATGCCATCGAGGCCGCCTGCGGACCGCTGCGGGTGCTGTACCGCGAGGCCCGTCGGGCGCGCCAACGCACGGCGCTGCTGGCCGTGTTCATCGAAGAGATCACCCGCTGAGGGGACCGCCGGTGGCTCGCAGAAATCGAACGCGCACTGTCGGGATCGGGACGACGAGGGAGCAATAGATGACCATGACGCCAAGACGTCTCCTGGCGCCGGCGGCGGTCGCCGTGGCGCTGCTGTCGGGTGCGTGTGCCCCTCTCGGACCCGAGCGAGGCTGGGCCTCCCCTGGCTCACCGACCACCTCGGTGGGGGCGCCTCCGGCCGGGTCCGGAACTCTAGCCCGCCCCCGCATTGCCGCCCCCGAGGCCGGCCGCAGTCGCTACGTCCGTGACGAGTGGCAGCCCCACGGCTGGGCCGACGCTGACGGCGACGGCTGCAACACCCGCGAGGAGGTGCTCATCGCCGAGTCGTCGACGCCGCCCCAACGCGGTGCCGGCTGCAAGACCCTCGGCGGGGAGTGGGACGACCGCTATACCGGCCGGCGGGTGACATCGCCAACCTCCCTCCAGATCGACCACCTGGTGGCACTGTCGGACGCGAGCGCCAGCGGCGGGTGGG
>QHBU01000162.1 GCA_003244045.1 Candidatus Aeolococcus gillhamiae | reverse complement strand
CTGGTCGTGGGTCACGTAGACGGTGGTGGCGCCGATGCGCTCGTGGAGACGGGTGAGCTCCAGGCGTGTGCGGGCCCGAAGCTTGGCGTCGAGGTTGGACAGGGGCTCGTCCATGAGGAAGGCCTTGGGCCGCCTCACGATGGCCCGGCCCAGGGCGACCCGCTGCTGCTGGCCCCCCGAGAGCTGGCCGGGCCGGCGGTCGAGGAGCCCCTCGATGCCCAAGAGCTCGGCGACGTCGGCGACGCGCTTGCGAGTCTCGTCTCGCGCCACGCCCGTGCTGCGCAGGGGGAAGGCCAGGTTGGCGGCCACCGACATGTGGGGGTAGAGGGCGTAGGACTGGAACACCATGGCCACGTCGCGATGACGCGCGAGAAGGTTGTCGACCCGCTCGTTGCCCACCCACACCTCGCCCCCGTCAGGCGCCTCGATCCCGGCTACCAGCTTGAGAATGGTCGACTTTCCTGATCCCGAAGGACCGAGCAACACCAGCAGCTCGCCGTCGGCTACGTCGATCGAAACCCGATCGACCGCGGTCACCTCGCCGTAGCGCTTGGTGAGGTCGCGCAGCTCGACTCTGGCCACCTCGTCCCTAGCCCTTCGTGCCCCGCACGACCAGGCCCCGAACGAGCAGGCGCTGGGCCACGAAGAAGAGCACCACGCAGGGGATAACCGCCAGCAGCGTGTCGACCATGAGGTAGTTCCAGGCGGTGTCGTACACGTCGCGGAAGCTGGCCAGGCCGAGGGGCAGGGTGTAGGTCGACGTCCGGTTCAGGTAGATGAGGGGCCCCAGGAAGTCGTTCCACTTGGAGACGAAGTCGAGGATGCCGACGGCCACGAGGGCGGGAACCGACTGCGGGACGATGATGCACCAGAAGATGCGCCAGTAGCCGGCGCCGTCGAGGAGGGCGGCCTGGTCGAGCTCGGGCGACAGCGTGAGGAAGAACTGGCGGAGCAGGAAGATGTTGAAGGCGCCACCGCCCAGGAACGACGGCACGATGAGGGGCAGGTAGGTGCCGTACCAGCCGAGGCGCTTGAAGATCAGGAACTGGGTGATGAGCAGCACCTGCTGGGGCAGCAACATGGTGGCCAGCACCAGCACGAATGCCACGCCCAGCCCCGGCGCCCGCAGCCGGGCCAGCGGGTAGGCAACCAGGGCCGCGGACGCCACGGTGCCGATCGACCCCAGGCCCGCCACCACGGTGCTGTTGGTGGCGTAGCGCCAGAACGGGATGAGGCGGGTGGCAGTGCCCAAGTTGGACAGCGTTGGCGAGCGGGGCAGGATCTGGGGCGGCACCGAGAACACCGCCTTGTCGGTCTTCAGGGCCGTGGACACCATCCACAGCAGCGGCACCAGCACCGCGACGCAGCCCACCAACGACACTCCATACACGGCGACGAGCTGGCGCCGCCGGCTCGTTGCGACAGTGCGGACCTGCAGCCGAGCAAGGCTCACGATCGGGCCCCCTCGTAGAAGACCCATGAGCGGGCGGTGCGGAACAGCACCGCGGTGAGACCCAGGGTGAAGGCGAAGAGGAGCCAGGACAGGGCGGAGGCATAGCCCATCCTGAAGTAGGAGAAGGCGTTGCGGTACAGGTACAGCATGTAGAAGAGGCTCGAGTCGCCCGGACCTCCCTGGGTGACGACGTAGGCCTGGGTGAAGGTTTGGAGGGCGAAGACCAGGTCGAGCACCAGGTTGAAGAAGATGGTGGGCGACAGCAGGGGCAGGGTGACCCGCCAGAAGCGCTGCCACCCTGACGCCCCGTCGATCTGGGCCGCCCACAGCACATCCGACGGCAGCCCCTGCAGGCCGGCCAGGTAGATCAGCATCGACCGGCCCACACCCCACAGGCTGATGAGGGCCAGGGATGGCACCACCAGGCGGGTGGAGTAGACCCAGAGCTGGGGCGGCAGGTGCACCAGCGACAGCACATAGTTGAGCAGCCCGTAGCGGGGCTGGAACAGCCATAGCCACAGGAGTGCCACCGCCACCGACGCCCCACCGCTGCCGGCCAGCATCACCGGCAGGAAGAACACAGTTCGGAAGACGCGTACGCCCTTGGCCCGAACGTTCAGGACGAGGGCGAGGATGAGGCCCACCACCAGGTCGGCGGGCACCGCCAGCGCGACGTAGAGAAGGGTCACGGTGACCGAGTGGGCCAGGGCGTGGTCGGCCAGCGCGGCCCGATAGTTGGCCAGCCCCACGAAGCGGGTGTCGGCGGGGTGCAACACCGGGTAGTCGGTGAACGACACTACCAAGGACAAGACCATGGGCCCGGCGGTGAAGGCGATGAACCCGAGGACCCACGGGGACAGGAACAGCCACGCCGCTTGGCTCTCGCGCCTACGGCCCGGCGTGGCGGCGGCCACCTTCAGGCGACTCTCAGCGAGGGAGCTTGTGGGTCTTGAACCAGTCGTCGATCTTGGCCTGGGCCTGGGCTTGCAACTGCGGCATGGCCGAGCTGGCGGGGGCACCCGCCATGATCGAGTCGAACGACTTGGTGACCAGGTCGTTCACCTCGGAGAAAGCCGGGAACCACGCCTCGTTCTCGGGCGACGAGCTGGCAAAGCCGTCGAGCCACACCTTGGGGTCCACACTGGGGAGGTCGCGCTTGATGCCGTCGGCGAAGGCAGACTCGTTCTCTTTGAGCGGGGGCACGCCGCCATAGCTGTCATAGGCTAACTTGGCCTCGTTGGCCGGATCCAGGGTGAGGAACTTGAGCACTTCCCAGGCCAGGTCGTGATTCTGGCTGGCGGCCACGATGGCGCCCACGTCGAGGTTGAGGAAACCGAACCGCCGGGCAGGACCGGCGGGCAGGGCGGCCGCCTTCCAGGCGAAGGGCACGTCGGTGCCGTAGGGGGTCTTGATGTTGCACGAGCACATGTCGATCATGGCCAGCTTGCCCTGGCGCCAGGCGAACTGGGCCTCGTTGCCCTTGCCCCCGCCGGCGCCCAGGGCGGCCACCTGGGTCTCCGACGGCATCACCCGGTGCTTGTTCACGAGGTCGGCGGTGAACTGGATGCCGGCGATCGAGCCCGGCTTGTCGAACTGGGCCTTGCGGCTGGCGTCGTCGTAGAGGTGGCCGCCGAAGTCGTAGAACACCGTCTCCCGGAAGAAGTTGCCCACTCCGTACTGGGTGACCTTGTCGGGGCTGAACCCGGGGTCGGTGGGGTGCTTCCCGGCGGCGTCGACGGTGAGGGCGCGGGCGGCGTCGAGGAACTTGCCCTCGAGAGTCCACGAGTCGCCGAACCAGGACGTGGGGGGTGGGGCGACCCCAGCCTTGGAGAGGAGCTCTTCATTGTAGGCGAGGGCATGGTCGTGCACGTCGATGGGCACGCCGATGATGCCCTTGCCGTTCGGCCCGAAGTAGTTCGTGACCCGGGCGGCGGAGGCCGTCTCGGGCAGGAAGCGGTCGAGGGTGATGCCGTCACGGTCGAACAGCGGCCGCAGGTCCAGCCACACTCCCTGGTCGACGAACTTTGAGATCCCGAACAAGCCGGCTGGGAGCACGATGTCGGGTGGCTGGCCGCCGGCGATGAGGGTGGTGAGCTTGGTGGAAGCATCGCTGGAGCTCGGAACCCGCAGGAACTCGATGCTCACGTCTGGATGGGCCGCGCTGAACGCCGATGCCAACGCCGCCTGCACAGGCAGTTGGCCAGGGGAGTTCCCCGTGCCGAACCCGACGAGGATCTGCACCTTGCCCGACAGCGCCTTGGCGGTGGTGGTGGCTGGCGCCGAGGCCTTCTTCGACGAGCTGCCACACGCCGCCAGCAGAGCCCCGACGGCGGCGGCCGAAAGGCCCAGCTTGAAGCCGCCTTCCATGAGCTGGCGCCGGGAGATCTGGGCGTCGAGGTACGAGTCGACGAGGTGGCGGGCCGGGTCGTGCTTGTCCATGGATCCTCTCCTCCCAAGGGAACCCGTTTGCTTACCTCGGACCGCCACGCCCGGCAATAGGTGCAGCGCGCACCTAGTGCCACTCAGCCTCACCCGACGGTGATCAGCTCACTGTCTTCGTCTTCGAAGGTGACGGTGTTCGGCCCTGGGGTCGGGGGTGGTGGTGGCTCTTCGGCCTTGGGTGGAGTCGGGTTGAAATGGACCCAAGCGGGATCGAAGGTATCGCCGCTGGGATGCACCCAGTGGCCTGTGGCCTTCACCTCGGTGGGTGGACGGGGCCGCCCGCACGGGGCGATGGGGCTTCCCCGGGCGTCGGTGAACACCAGCCCACCGGGGTCGTCGGCATTGCCTTCGATGCCCAAGATGCCCCGGTGGTGAGCCCGGTGATGGGCCGAGCACAGTGCCACCAGGTTGGGGGTGTCGGTGGCCCCGCCGTCTTCCCAGTGGACGATGTGGTGGACCTGGAGCCACTTGGAGCGATCACATCCCGGTACCCGACAACCACCGTC
>QHBU01000161.1 GCA_003244045.1 Candidatus Aeolococcus gillhamiae | reverse complement strand
ATCGCGGTGCCGAGGCCACCGACGATGTCGGCTTCGCGGCCGTAGTCGGCCTTGATGGCTTCCAGGTCGTGTGTCTTCCTGTCGGCGCCGAGTTGCGTGTCGACCGGAATGATCTGGGCCCGAAAACCCTGGAAGGCGTCCAGGAGGCTCCGCCCCGCCTGTCGGCTCACCGAAGGGATCTTCGACGGTGCCACCGCCGGCATGGTGACGATCCGGTCCGCCTTGTTCTCGGCGAACCAGAGATTGCCGTCGCCACCGGTGGCGATCCCGTCAGGATCGACGTCGTCGGGAAGCGGTAGGTAGGAAGGGAACTCGTCGGGATGCCTGGGATCGAGGCGCCCGATCCGATTCGCACCGCTGATCTTGATCCCGCCTGCCGCCACCAGCTCGGTGAACCAGATGGCGCCGTCGGAGCCGACGGTGAGCGCCTGGGGGTAGCTCAGCCCAAGAAGATCGAACTCGGTAATGGTTCCCGACAGCGTGATCCGGCCGAGTTTGGGGGTTGGCCCCACTTCAATGAACCACAGGTTGCCGTCAGGCCCGGCGATGATCCCTCCTGGCTCGGTGCCGGGCGTGGGCAGGAAGAACTCGGTGACGGTGCCCGACGGTGTGATCCTGGCGATTCGGCCACGAACCTCGGTGAACCAGACATTGCCGTCCCGTCCCAGCGCCATCCCGGTTCGGGCGAGGAAGCCGGCCGTGTAGTTGGCCTCCCCGACGGGAAGGGGGAACTCGGTGATCTCCCCGGAGGAGGCGATCCGGGCGATCTGGGCCACATTTTGCGTCACCCACATGTTGCCGTCGGGCCCGGCGGCGAGGCCACCGTGATCGATTCCCGAGATCGTGCGTTCGGTGAAGTGGCCGCTAGGCGTGACGGAGCCGATGACGTCGGTCCCCGCCGTGAACCAGACGTCGTCGTGGGGGCCCCTGGCGAGGGCGAAGGGTGACGGGGGGTCCCCCGACCCCCCACCGGGAAGTCGGGGCACGGCGAACTCGGTCACGGACCCGGAGACGGTGATGCGCCCGATGCGGTGGAGTGATGTTTCGGTGAACCAGAGGTTGCCGTGCTTGTCGGAGATCAGTGTGCCGGGGTCGCTACCGGCGGGCAGGTCGAAGGTGCGCGTCGTGCGAGCCGGGCGTGGGTGATCTCCGAACAGGCCGAAGACGGCGGTTGCCACCACGACGAAGGCGACGATGCCGACCAGGACGGCGGCGACGAGCACCTGGAGGACCCGTGCCCGTCGGCGCCCGAAGGATCGCTCCCACACCGCGTTGTGGGCAACCTTGGCCGAGGCGTCACGCTGGGCGGCATCGGTGATCTCGACCAGAGAGGCGGCTGGCACCAGGCGAGCCTTCAGGCCGCCCGACTCCACGAGGCCGGCGATGTGGGGGTGGTCGCAGGTGGGCACTATGACCGTGCGGTCGCCGGCCGCCATCAACTTGGTGCGGTAGGTGGCGAGGTTGTGGTCATCGTCGAGCAACGACACGAGGGATCCGGTGGCGTCCAGGGCCCCGGCGACGGCCCAGCTCCCATCGAGGGGGGTCAGGCCGGGATGGGTGAGATAGCGCAGAGCGCTGCCCGCCGCGGCGCCGACAGAGCGGCCACCGATGACCTCGACGGCGACGCCGGTGCGGTCGGAGATGATCGACCAGCGGGCACTCAACGACGGTGAGTGATTGGCCTGCCAGGCCGTGGCCACGGCCTGGTGGAACGCGGCATCGGCACGGGTGAATGGACAGACCAGGGGATCGAGGGCGATGCCCGGCGGCCCGGGGCGCGTCAGGGCCCCAAGGTGGACGAGCTCACCTTGGTCGTGTCGGCGGGTGAGAAGAGGCACCCGGATATGAGCCGACGTCTCGGGGCCATGCGACGCGGGCAGGAAGGCGTGCACCAGGTCACCGACGGCCAGCAGGGCGGTAGGGGCGCCGCTGGCGTGGGCTGCAACCACCAGGGCGGTGGCCGCCGCCTGGGGATCGTCGGTCAGTGCTGTGACCATGTCGAAGTCGTCTGCGGGCGGGTCCCACTGGGCGTCGCTCGGCCCCGACAAGCCCCTGACGGCCACCGCCAGCCAGTCCCCGATCCCCGGCGGGCGGTCGCCGCCCTGGAGGCACCACAGGGCCAACCGACCTGCGCACACCAGGGCAAGGGCGCGATCTGACGGAGCAGGCCCAGGGGCCTGCAGACATTCGTCGTCGAGTACACCGAGTAGCGGGCTGGTGGCCAACTCGTCGAGGAAGCCGACATCGCCCCCGACGGCTGCCTCCCGACAGGCGGCCAGCAGTCCCTGGGCACTGATCAGCCATCGCCGCGTCGCCTCGTCCACGGTGGAGCCGACCGTTGCCCGGACCCGCGCCCGGGCGTCGTCGGGCGGAATCGCTCAGCCCTCCAGGGCGGTGCGCAACGCTGCCTGGACGACCGCAGCGCATACATCGGCTCCGGCGAGCTGCTCCCAGGCCCGTCGGGCACTCCCGAAGAGGGCAAGGTCGAAGGCCTCGAACACGAGCTCGGCGGTCAGCTCCGACGGGTCGGCCCACTCGGCGGGACCGATGTCCACGGCTTGGGCCTGGTCGACGAGGCCGAGGTCGTACTTGGCCGTCACGACGGCGCCGTCGTCGCCGGGCGCCAGCGGCACGACCAACGTCTTGGCCCTGTCCGTCGTCTCGGACACGACCACAGCCCAACGGATGCGAACCACAGCCGGTGCGCTCGGCGGAGCCGACGAGGAGATCCTGACCACCAGATGGGCCTCGTCTGTCTCGACGATCTCGGTGACCAGCCCTCCGTCGGCGCTCGTCCAGGTGTGGCGGATATCTCGTTGCTCGTCGCCCGCGGCGAGCGCCAGACGGCGGGTGATCCGATGCAAGGCGATGACCTGGCCCGATGGCTCCGCCGGCGGGCTGGCGATCATGTCGCCGGGCATCAGCCGGGCACTCCACTCCCCGGCCGCCAGTCGGCGGAACACCGCCTGGCCGCGCCGGTTGAGCGGCACCGAGACCGACGGCGCACCCGTGCCCTCCAGTTGAATGCTCGTCCCAGGCTGCGATCGACCGTGTCGGGGCCGCACCGTCACGACCACGTCGACAGCGCCGTCGCGGGCGTCGTCGTGGACGGGATGGATCACCACGATGACGTTGTCGGATTCGAGGTAGGCACCGCCGTCGGTCGTCCACCGCCCGTGGTCGACGAGGAGCCGCTGCGCCTCTTCCAGCGCCGTGCCCGGCCTGCCAGTGCTCATGTGTCGTCGACCTCCTCCGCTCGTGGATCATAGGGGTCGCCGCCGTCAGCTCCCCCGGCGCCAGAGTGACCGACCGGCGGGGAATCCGGGGGCCGCCTCACCCACAGCGTGATCCTGCGCGGCGGGGTTCCCGAAGGCGGGGTCCAGTCGCAGACCGGGCACGGATCGCCAACGACGGGGGCGGCAAGGTCGAAGCGGATGGGGTAGACGCTCGAGCACACTGCGCACACCCACCGGACCATCTCCCGGTAGTTGCCCCCCTCGTGCTCGGGGAGGATGAGCCAGTTGGGCCGGACCATCTGTGGGACCGACACGCCCTCGGGTGGCTCACACCCGGGCGTCGGACAGGTCGCTTCGTCGAAGAGCTGGCCGCAACCCGGGCACTGCTTGAACTCGACCCGCCGACGCAGGATGCGACCCTGTCGCTCCAGCTCGCGGTAGGTGAGGCTCTCGGCGAAGGCTCCCCCCAGGATCTGGCCGGTGGCCGTGCCTCTCACCGCCTGATCGACGAAGGGTCGAAGATGACAGGTCAGGGGGTCCCAGGAACCAAGGTCGTGGGGGGCGAAGCAGCACTCGCGTCCGCAGCGTCGTTGACATTCCCGGCGATGGTGCCCGCAGTCACACGAACCGAGAAGCGACACCGCGAAGTCGCCGGGCAGCTCCAGCAGGTCGTCGCTGGTCAGCGCGAATTGGGGGAACTGGTTGGCGAGAAGACGATTGCTGGCCAGCAATGACGCCCCGACCTGGTTGATCATGGCTGGGTAGGCGACCTCCCAGCGCCCCCACCAAGGCCCGCCGTCGCGCACAACGGCTCGGCCCCAGCCACAGCCGAAAGCCAACATGAGATCGAAGGCGTTCATCGTCCGCGGGTCGGGCGCCTTGGCGGCCAGCTGGCGATGAACGTCGACATAGGTTCTCCACAACTCTGGCGGGGGGAGCCCCGGCGGTCCGAAGAAGGCCATGGCTACCGCCGAAGCAATCAGGCTCGCCGAGACGGGGCCGTGCGCGGACCCGATGCAGTAGTCCGTGAACTCGGCAAGGTTTGCCTGGGCGTGGAGGGCCAGGCGGGCGGGCAGCGCCTTGCCGTGCCCGGAGCCCACCCGCAGCCAGCGCTCGCGCCGTGCCGCCAACTCGGCCCAGTCGACCACCCGTTCATCGTTCACTGTCGCCCACAACTGTACTGACGCCCGAG
>QHBU01000160.1 GCA_003244045.1 Candidatus Aeolococcus gillhamiae | reverse complement strand
CAACATCGCCTACGGGCGTCCCGACGCCACGGCGGCGGAGGTCGAGGCCGCCGCGGCGGCCGCGGGCGCGCACGAGTTCATCGCCGAGTTGCCGCAGGCCTACGAGACGGTCGTGGGCGAGCGGGGCTACACCCTTTCAGGGGGCCAGCGCCAGCGAATTGCAATCGCGCGCACCCTGCTGGTCAACCCGCCGGTGTTGATCCTCGACGACGCCACGAGCGCCATCGATGTCCAGGTCGAGCAGCGGATCCACGGATCGCTACGGGAGCTGATGCGCGACCGCACCACCCTCATCGTGGCCCACCGGCTGTCCACGATCAGCCTCGCCGAGAGGGTGGTCCTCCTCGACCGCGGCGCGGTGGTGGCCGATGGCACCCACGCCGAGCTGCTCGAGACCACCCCGCTGTACGCGGAGGTCCTCGCCCAGGCAGAGGAGCCTGAGGCCGTGGAAGCTGACGTGCTGGCTACGCCGTCGACCTCCTCCGGCGGCGGCTGATGGCCTGGGGCGGAGGGGGTTACGGGCCCGGGGGCGGTGGCTTCCACGGCGGTCCCGGGGCGGGCACCGCAACGGGGCTTCCTTTCGAAGGCATCCCGCCCGAGCGCCAGGCCGGCGTCGACCGCATTTTGGCCGACGAACCGGATCATGCGGAGCCCACGGTCAGCTTCACCCACCGGCCAGCGCCCGGCTCGGATCGTCGTCTCACGCTGTGGATGCTGCTCACCCGCTACCCGGGCCGGATGGCAGCCGCGGGTCTGCTCGTCGTCGTCACCGCGCTCAGCGCCCAGGCCGGTCCGAAGCTGACCGGCCTTGCGATCGACAAGGGGATGTTGCCGGGGCATCATCACATGGGCACCGTCGTGGTGATCGCCGGCCTCTACCTGCTCGCCCTCGTTGCCACCGCGCTCGCGCAGCGCTCTCAGGTCCGGGTGAGCGGACGGCTGGCGGCTTGGGTCATGAACGACCTCCGCGTCAAGATTTTCACCCACCTGCAGCGGCTGTCGCTCGACTTCTACACCGAGGAGAAGGCCGGCGTGATCATGAGCCGGATGACGAGCGACATTGAAAACCTCCAGCAGCTGTTGCAAGACGGTCTGGCGCAGTTCGCGGTACAGGGGCTCACCATGGTCGTGATCACGGCGGTCCTTTTCACCATGAATGTGCGTCTTGCGCTCGTGACCGTCGTCCTCGTGGTGCCGATCCTCACCTTGATGTCGATGTGGTTTCGCCGGGCGTCGGAGCAGGGCTACGACAAGGTGCGCGACGGCATCGCCAACGTGCTCTCTGATCTGTCGGAGAGCCTCCACGGAGTCCGGGTGGTGGCAGCCCACAACCGCCAGCGCCACAACGTGGTCCATCACCGCAACGTCGTCGGGCGCTACCGAGCGGCCAATTACTACACCGCCGAGATCAACGCCATCTACGGGCCCGGCACCCAGCTGCTCGGGATCCTGGGCCAGGCGGTGTTGCTCGCCATTGGCGGCGACATGGTGGTGCACCACCAGCTGACGCTAGGGACCCTGGTGGCGTTCCTCCTGTATCTCAGCCGCTTCTTCCAGCCCATCCAGCTGCTGGTACAGCAGTACAACCTCTACCAACAGGGCCAGGCTTCCATCAACAAGCTGCGTGGCCTGCTCGACGTGCAGCCGAGCGTGACCGAGGTCCCGGGCGCGCTGGAGCTTCCCCCGATCAAGGGCTCGATCAGCTTTGAACGGGTGTCGTTCGCCTATGAGCCCGGGCTGGAGGTGCTCCACGACGTGGACATTTTGATCCGCCCCGGCGAGACCGTCGCCTTCGTCGGGCCCACCGGTGCTGGTAAGTCCACCCTGGCCAAGCTGGTGACCCGCTTCTACGACCCCACCGCGGGACGGGTGCTGATCGACCAACACGACCTGCGGGGGGTCACGCTGTCGTCGCTTCGCCGGCAGCTCGGCGTGGTCCCCCAGGAGCCGTTCCTCTTCGCCGGCGCCGTAAGGGACAACGTGGCGTTCGCCCGAGCCGACGCAAGCGACGCGGAGGTGGAGCAGGCCGTGCGGGCGGTGGGGTTGGACGAAGTCGTCGATCGCCTCCCGCTCGGCCTCGACACCTTGGTGCACGAGCGGGGCCAAACCCTGTCGTCGGGGGAGCGCCAGCTGATCGCACTGGCCCGGGCGTTCCTCGCCCAGCCCCGGGTGCTGGTGCTCGACGAGGCCACTTCCAACCTGGACCTGCAGTCCGAGACCCGCATCGAGCACGCCCTCGACGTGCTGCTGGCCGGCCGCACCGCCATCTTGATAGCCCACCGGCTCTCCACGGCCCGAAAAGCCGACCGGATAGTGGTGATCGACGGCGGTCGGGTGGTTGAGGCCGGCACCCACGACGAGCTGGTGACCGCCGGCGGGCGTTACGCGGAGATGTACGACACCTGGGCGACTCAGGGAGCCATCGGGCAGGGAGCGGGTCCCGAGGTGGCGGGCAATGGCCTCCAACGCTGAGGGAATCACCGCCCACACGCCGGTGACCAAGGCCGGGCTGACGATCCGTTACCTCCGTCACTTGGCGGTCGCGGAGGCGACGGCGTTCCTCACCCTCATCGCCATCGGGCTGATCCATCATTTCACTGGCGGCGCGGGCCTGGCGTTGTTCGTGATGGGCAACGTGCACGGCGCAGTGTTCACCACCTACCTGGTGTCGATCTTCGTGTTCCACCGCAAGCTGGATTGGGGGCCGGTCACCCTGGTACTGGTGCTCCTCGCGGGGTTTATCCCCGGCGGGGGCTTGATGGCGGAGCGCTGGGCGCTGGCAGACAGCCACGTGCGCCCCCCGAAGCCGCCGAAAACCCGCCGGCGAGGCGAGCCGGCCGCCGGCTAAGAACCCGGAGCGGAGGCTTCTGGCTTCTGAGCAGCCGGGGCCGTGGAGTCGTCGCTGTCGGCCATCTCGTCCATGCTGATCGGGCCGTCGGGGCTGCCGGAGAGGAACTGGCGGATGATCGGGTTGTCGCTGTTGGTCATCTCCTCTTTCGACCCGAAGCCGACCAGCCCGGAGCGGAACAGCAGGCCCATGTAGTGGGCGGTGCGTTTCACCGACTCGATGTTGTGGGTGATGATGATGAACGACGCCCCGGTCTGGGCCTGGGCGGTGTTGACCAGCTCGTCGAGGTAGGCGACCCTCACAGGGTCGAGGCCCGAGTCGGGCTCGTCGAAGAAGATGATCTCGGGGTCAAGCGCCAGGGCCCGCGCCAGCCCGGCGCGCTTGCGCATGCCGC
>QHBU01000159.1 GCA_003244045.1 Candidatus Aeolococcus gillhamiae | reverse complement strand
GGTGCGGATCGTCACCGTACGCGGCTCCGGCTACCGGCTGGATCCTGCGTGACCGCGGTACGGCGAATCGTCGGCAGCGTCACGTCGGTGTTCGCGGCCCCTGCTCGCGACGTTCGCCGAGCGTCATTTCGCGTCGCGCTCATCACCACCGCTGTTGTGCTCGTGGCATACGTGGTGATCGCCGGCGCCGTGGTCCTGATCGTCAACCGCAACCTGGTCGCCGCGGTCGACGATCGCCTCACAACGTACATCAGCGACAACGTGACCGGTTCGGGGCAGCCCCCCGCGCCCGGCACATTGCGCAGTGCCGGACCCGTGTACCAGGAGCCCCTCCTCACCTGGGTGGTGCTCCCCAGCGGAGAGGTGGGCCAGGCGATCGGCAGGGCCCTCGTTCCGGCCAACGGCAGCGGAGGCACCACTCCTCTGCCTGCCTCCGCGCAGTCGGCGACCGCGCCGGCAACAGCCACGCTCCCGGGCGGCGACCAGATCCGGGTCACCGGCGCGGCTATGACGGGCGCCCACGTGGTCGTGGGCCAGTCGCTCGACTACGTGGCGGCGACGCAGCACAACATCATGACCGCGGAGCTGTTGATCGGACCGGTGCTCCTGCTCGCGGTGTTCTTCGGCGCGCTCATCATCGGGCGACGCGTGGCGGCACCGATCGAGCGCGCACGCCAGCGACAGATCGAGCTCACCGCTGATGCATCGCACGAGCTGCGCACACCACTCTCAGTGATCGAGGCGCAGACCTCCCTCGCGCTCGAGCGCGAGCGCGACACGACCTGGTATCGCAATGCCTTCGAGGCGGTCGGGGTCGAGAGCAAGCGCATGCGGCGCCTCGTCGACGACTTACTCTGGCTGGCGCGGTTCGACAGCACCGAGCCCACTCCGAGCTCCGAAGCCACCGACCTGGGGGTGCTCGCCGAGCAGGCGGCCCAGCGCTTCACCGCGGTGGCTGAGGCACGCGGGCTCACGCTGCGGGTCGCCGTCGAGCCGGTCTCGACAATGATCAGCGCGCCGCCCGAATGGCTCGACCGTCTGCTCGGCGTGCTCCTCGACAATGCCTGCCGTTACACCCCTCCCAGCGGGACCGTCGACGTTGCGGTGGGACGTCGTGACGGGCGCGTGCGACTCGCCGTGGACGATTCCGGCCCCGGCATCCCCGCCAAGGAACGGAGGCATGTCTTCGACCGCTTCCGCCGTGCCAGCGACGCTCCGGGCGGTTCCGGGCTCGGGCTCGCCATCGCCGCCGCCGTGGTCGGCGCCAGCGGCGGTCGGTGGGAGGTGGGCACGTCGGCCGCCGGCGGCGCGAGCATGGCGGTGAGCTGGACACCGCTGATCCGCGGTGGCGCGGAGAAGGAGGACGGGGAGATGGCCCGCGACCAGGCGATCCCGGCCGGTACGCTGACGCCACCGGCACCGCCTCACCCCGCCTAACTCCTCAGAGGAGCTCCTTGATGCTCAGCGCGACCGCGCGCGGGACCTCCTCGCTGAGCGCCTCGACGCTGGCGGCACGGATGCCGTCGATGCTGCCGAAGCGGCGCAGCAGGGTGCGCTTGCGGACCGGTCCAAGACCGGGAACGGTGTCCAGACGCGAACGCAGGGCAGTGCGCGCGCGCCGCGCGCGGTGGTGCGTGATCGCAAAACGGTGGGCCTCATCGCGCACCCGCTGAAGCAGGAAGAGGGTGGGACTGTCCTTCTCGATGATGGTGGGACGCGACAGTCCGGGGGCGAACAGCTCCTCGTTGCGCTTGGCCAGGCCGAAGACCGGGACCTGAACAAGGCCCGCCTCTTTCAGCACCCGGTACGCCGCACCCAGCTGTCCCTTGCCGCCGTCGATGAGCACGAGGTCGGGAAGGACACCGAAGCTGTCCTCACCGCTGCGGCCTTCCGCGGTGCCGTCTGCCACCTGCGGAGCCCGCACCTCGCCGTTGCTGCCGGCCGGGTCGTCGACCGGGATGTCGTCAGCGCCCGCGCCCTCCGCGCGGCTGCGGAGCAGCCGTGTGAAACGGCGACGCAGGGTCTCCTCCATCGAGGCGAAGTCGTCGCTGCCCTCGACGGTGCGGATGCCGAAGTGGCGGTAGTGGGACGGGCGGGGCCGGCCGTCCTCGAACACGATCATCGAGCCCACCGAGTTGGTACCCATGGTGTTGCTGATGTCGTAGCACTCGATGCGCCGCGGCGGTCCGGCAAGGTGCAGGCGCTCGGCGAGGTCGACGAGCAGCGCGTCGGTTCGCTCGGCGTCGAAATCGTCGACGATGCGCCGCTGTCGCAGAGCGGTGAGCGCGGTGGTGTGTGCCTGCTCGACCAGCTCGCGGCCGGTGCCGCGCCGGGCGTGGCGCAGGTCGACGGGGCCGCCGCGCTGCTCGGCAAGAAACTCCTCGACGACCGCGGCGTCCTCGATCGGATCGGACACCAACACCGTCCGCGGCAGGCTGGGGGCGTTGCCGTAATACTGCGGTACGAATGCGCCCAGGCATTCACCGGCGCTCAGGTCGGTGACGCCCTCGAGCTCGTGCGTCTCCATCCCCAGAACACGCCCGCGGCGCACCGCGAGCAACGCCACCATCGCCCGCCCTCCCTCCAGTGCCACCGCGACGCAGTCCTGGTCCGACCGGGATCCGGTGAGCATCTTCTGGCGCTCGGCGATGCGGTCGATAGCGCGCAAGCGGTCGCGGAAGCGAGCTGCCAGCTCGAAGTCGAGACGGCCGGCGGCGTCCTCCATCTGGCGGCGCAGCTGCGCATCAAGGGCGTCGCTGCGACCCTGCATGAACAACTCCACCTGGTCGAGCAGCGTGGCGTACTCGGCTGCGTCGATCCGCGCTTCGCACGGCCCGCTGCAGCGCTTGATGTGGTAATCGAGGCAGACCCGTCCCCGCCGGAAGATCTCGTCGCTGCAGGTGCGGAACGGGAAGATCGTGCGCAGCGACTTGACGGTGCTGCGGAGGGACTGCGCGCTCGTGTACGGCCCGAAATAGCGGGCGCCGTCACGGGCGATGCGACGTGTGTAGTACGGCCGTGGGAACTCCGTGGCCAGCACACCGCGCTCCCCCCGCGGAGCGCGCAGCTGCTCGCGGGCTGTTCCGGGCGCGTGCGCGGGGCCCGAGCCAGGCTTGGGAATCTTCAGGTAAAGGTAGCTCTTGTCATCCTTGAGACGCACGTTGTAGCGCGGCCGGTACTGCTTGATCAGACTGTTCTCGAGGATCAGCGCCTCGCGCTCGTTGAGGCAGGGGATCACCTCGAAGTCGAACACCCGCTCTACCAACGTGTGTGTCCGCGCCGGCAGTGACTCGACGCCGGTGAAATAGGAGCGCAGTCGGTTGCGCAGGCTGGCCGCCTTGCCGACGTAGGCGACCCGCCCCTCGAGGTCGCGCATGACGTACACGCCCGCCCCGGCCGGCGCAGCACGCAGCCGTTCGCGCAGCAGCTCGGGGTTGTCGAGCAGCCGGGCGCGCCGAGACGCTGTCTGTGTGGTCACGGGTCCACTGTAATCAGCCGCCGGCGGCGGTCAGCTCGTCGAGGAAGGCCTGCTCGTCGATGACACGGACGCCGAGCTCCTGCGCCCGCCCCAGCTTGGTCCCCGGCGAGGCAGCGGCCACCACGGTGTGGGTGCGCTTGCTGACGCTCGACGACGGTGTGCCGCCGAGTCCGCGAATGCGCTCCTCGGCCTCGGGGCGGGTCAGCGCGTCCATCGTGCCGGTGAGCACCCACGACTGCCCATGCCAGGGACCGCCGGCAGCCGCGCGGACCGGTTCGGCGGTGACCCCGGCCGCCCCCAGCCGGCGGACAAGATCACGACCCTCGTCGGTGCCGAACCAGCGGGCGACGTCCTCCGCCACGACCGGGCCGACACCCTCCACCGCCGTGAGGTCCGCGGCCGAGGCGGCTGCGAGCGCTTCGATGCTGCCGAAGTGAGTGGCGAGCAGCGCGGCGGTGTGCTCCCCGACGTGACGGATCCCCAAGGCGTTGATGAGGCGGGCGAGCGGCACCGTCGTCCGTGCCGCGATGGAGTCGTGCAGCTTCTGCGCCGAACGCTGGGCGAAGCCCTCCAGTGTCAACAGCTGTTCGACCGTCACCCCGAAGAGGTCGGCGGCGTCCGCGAGGAACCCCGCGTCGACGAGCTGGTCGATGATGGCCTCGCCCAGTCCCTCGATGTTCATGCCCGCGCGGGAGGTGAAGTGGCGCAGGCGCTCGCGGCGCTGCGCCGGGCAGAGCGGGTTGACGCAGCGGCGCACCACCTCGTCGGGCTCGCGCACCAGCTCGCTGTCACAGGCCGGGCAGCGGTTGGGCATCACCCAGGGCTTGGCGCCCTTGGGACGCCTTTCGAGGATCGGCCGGACGATCTCCGGGATCACGTCGCCTGCCTTGTGCAGCAGAACCGTGTCGCCGATGCGCACGTCCTTGCGCGCCACCTCGTCCTCGTTGTGCAGGGTGCAGCGCCGGACGGTGGATCCGGCCACGAAAACCGGGCGCAGGTGGGCGACGGGCGTGACCGAGCCGGTGCGTCCCACCTGGACAGCGATGTCGAGAACCTCCGTTTCGACCTCCGCCGGCGGGAACTTGTAGGCGATCGCCCAGCGAGGAGACCGCGAGACCTTGCCGAGCTCGGCCTGCAGCGCCAGGGATGACACCTTGATCACGACCCCGTCGGTCTCGTAGTCGAGGTCGTGGCGTTTCTCGGACCAGTGTTCGATGAAGGCGAGCACCTCGTCGACTGAGCCGGCCACGTGACGGTGCGGGTTGACGCGGAATCCGACGCTGCCGAGCAGATCCAGGGCATCGGCCTGCGTGGCCACTCCCTTGGAGGGCTCCAGCTGGTACATGAACGTCGACAGGCCGCGCTTGGCGGTCACAGAGGGATCGAGCTGGCGGACCGCTCCAGCGGCAGCATTTCTCGGATTCGCGTATGTCGGTTTGCCGGCCTCCTCCAACTGCGCGTTGAACGCGGCGAAGCGCGCCTTGGGTAGGTACACCTCACCGCGCACCTCGACCTCGCCGGCGAATCGTTCAGGCGCCTGCGCTCGCATCGGAACGCTGCGGATGGTGCGGACGTTGGCGGTGACGTCCTCGCCCTCGACACCGTTGCCGCGCGTCGCCGCCCTGACGAACGCGCCGTCCTGATACGTCAGGGAGATTGCCAGGCCGTCGATTTTCAGCTCGCACACAAACGCGTCCACGTGACCGGCACCCCGCTCGGCGCGGGCGAAGAACGCCTCGACCTCGGCCGACGTAAAGGCATTGCCCAGCGACAGCATCTGGCTGCGATGCCGGACTTTGGTGAAGGTCTCGAGCGGGGCACCACCGACTCGTTGGGTCGGAGAGTCCGGCGTCTGCAGACCCGCGTACTCGGCCTCGAGGTCGACGAGCTCCCGGAAGAGCCGATCGTACTCGGCATCGGAGATCTGGGGATCGTCGAGGACGTAGTACCGGTGCGCGTTGTCGTCGAGAACCTGGCGCAGCTCGACGGCACGGTCGCGAGCGGCCATGGGTATGGTCGGCGCTTTGCCCAGCGGTTTGACCACGGCGTCAGTCGATGACTGAGTAGATGGCCGAGTCGGCCACCGCGAAGATCTTCATGCCGGCGTTGTCGAACTTGATGACAACCTCCTCACCCGAGCGCGTCATGGTGCTCTTCAGGATGCTGCCCTCCCCGAGCTTGGGATGAGCAATGCGGTCCCCCTCCCTGTAGCGCTGCGGCGCCAGCTCGACAGGGTTGGGACGCACGGCGTGGGCGTGCACCGCTTGACGCACCGCCCCGGGCGCCCGCGGCGGCGAGGGTACCGCCGCGCCCGGGCGCCGCACGATGTCCAGCACCTCCGCCGGAAGGTCGGCGAGGAATCGTGAGGCTTCGGCGAGGTGCTGGGAGCCGTAGAGGTGTCGCCGAAACGCGTGCAGGACGTAGAGTCGGCGCTGGGCGCGGGTCAGGCCCACGTAGGTGAGCCGACGCTCCTCGGCAATGCCGGCGTCGCCCTCCTCGAGCGCGCGGATGTGCGGGAGGAGCCCTTCCTCCATCCCGGCCAGGAACACCACCGGGAACTCGAGGCCTTTGACCTGGTGCAGCGTGATCAGGGTGACACCGTTCGCCGCGTCGTCGAGTGTGTCGACGTCCGCCACAAGCGCCACGTTCTCGAGGAACTGAGTGAGCCCCTGTGGCGGCGGAACGTCGCCGTACTCGCTGGCCAACCCGATGAGCTCGGTGACGTTGGCCCAACGCTCCTCGTTCTCCGGAGTGCCGTCGCGAAGCGCGCGCTCGTAGCCGGTGTCGTCAAGCACGCGGTCGAGGAACTGAGGCAGCGGCATGCGCTCGGAGAGATCGCGGAGGTCGTCGATGATCCGGCCGAAGTCGGCGAGAGCGGCGCGCGCCGCGGGCGTGATCTCCGCGCTGTCATCCATCGCCCGCACCGCCTCGAATGGCGAGATGCGCTTGCGGCGCGCCAGCCGCTCCAGCTCGGCGACGGTGCGGTCGCCGATCTTTCGCCTGGGCACGTTGACCACCCGGCCGAAGGAGACCGAGTCGCGTGGATTGGCGATCAGGCGCAGGTAGGCGAGGACGTCCTTCACCTCACGGCGCTCGTAGAAGCGCAGGCCACCGACCAGGCGGTACGGGATCCCCCGGCGCAGCAGCACGTCCTCGAATGCGCGCGACTGCGCGTTGGTGCGATACAGGACAGCGCAGTCGCTCAGCGAGAAACCCTCGCGCCCGATCAGCATCTCGATCTCGCCGCAGACCGCAAGCGCCTCCTCCTGCTCGTCGTACACCGAGATCAGCCGCACCAGTTCGCCGCCTCCGCGGTCGGTCCAGAGCTTCTTGTCGGCGCGTTCGCTGTTCTGCCGGATCACCGCATGGGCAGCGTCGAGGATCACCTGGGTGGAGCGGTAGTTCTGCTCGAGGGTCACCACCTTGGCGTCGGGATAGTCGTGCCGGAAGCTGAGGATGTTGCGCACATCAGCCCCGCGCCACCCAAACACGGCCTGATCGTCGTCGCCCACAACGGTCAGATTGCGGTGCCTCTCGGTGAGCAGCTTGACCAGCACGTACTGGGCCAGGTTGGTGTCCTGGTACTCGTCGACGAAGAGGTGGCGAAAGCGCGTCTGGTAGTCCTCGCGAACCCCATCGCTCTCACGAAGCAGTTGCACGGTGCGCACCAGGAGGTCGTCGAAGTCGAGCGCGTCGGCGGCGCGCATCTCCGCCTCGTAGGCGATGAACGCCCGCGCGACCGTTCCCTCATAGGTTTCGCCGGCGTGCTTGGCCGCGTACGCGTGAGCATCGAGAAGCTCGTTCTTGGCGGCGCTGATGATGTGAACGACCTTGTTGGCGGGGAAACGCTTGTCGTCGATGCCCTCGGCCTGCATCGCACGCCGCAACGCGGCGGCGCGATCGGCCTCGTCGTAGATCGAGTAACCACTCGGAATGCCGATGGCGGCACCATCACGGCGCAGCATTCGCGCTCCGAGCGCGTGAAACGTGCCGATCCACATGCCTGACGTGGTGCCGCCGAGGAGCACCTCAATGCGCCCGCGCATCTCGCGCGCCGCCTTGTTCGTGAAGGTGACGGCGCAGATCTCGTGCGGGCGGACGTCGCGCGTGGCCAGCACGTAGGCGATGCGATGGGTGAGCACCCGCGTCTTCCCGCTGCCCGCTCCGGCAAAGATCAGCAGCGGCCCGTCCGGCGCGGTCACGGCCTCGCGCTGGGCGTCGTTGAGGTCGGTGAGGAGGGGCGTGGAGGGAGTTGTGGCGCTCAGGATGGGATGGGTGTGGTGACCGCCCCGGCTGGCGGCGAGGCGGAGATGACCACAGCATTGTAGGAGTCCGGGCGGCGGTCCCCGAACAGGTCGTTGCGTGGCGTGCGCCGGCGCGCCAGGGCGACGCCGTCGAGGTCCACGTCGGCCACCAGCAACACCTCCTCCTCGTGGCCCGCGGGCCCTTGGACGGGCCAGCCGTCCGACCCGACGATGATCGAGCAGCCGAGAAAGCGCACCTCGCGCTCGACGCCGACTCGGTCAGCGCACGCCATGACCACGCCGTTCTGCCCCGCGGTGGCCATGGCCACGATGTCGCCCAGGCAATAGCCGGCCGCGTCGTACACCTGGCGGCGGAACGACGCCACCCAGTTGGTGGGCACGGCGATGATCTCTGCGCCCGCGAGCGCCAGCGCGCGTGCGGCTTCCGGGAACCAGAGGTCGAAGCAGATGACCATGCCCACGCGACCGAAGGGCAGGTCCACCACCGGCAGCTCGCCTCCCGGTTCGAACCAGGACTTCTCGTCGTTGAAGAGGTGCAGCTTGCGGTAGGTGGCGATGTGTCCCTGCGGTCCGATCACCACGGCGCTGTTGTGCCGGACCGCCCCGTCCGCTTCGTTGATCCCCACCACGCAGTGCAGGCCGTCGGCGCAAACGGCGGTGAGGGCGTCGACGAGCTCACCGTGCTCGGCGTCCTCAGCGCTCGCTGCCGCCTCGGATTCCGACGCGAAGACGTAGCCGCTCGAGGCGAGCTCCGGCAGCACCAGCAGGTCGACCTTCTCGGCGGCGGCGCGTTCCGCCCATTGGACCGCGGCGACGCGGTTGGCGTCGACGTAGCCGATCGTCGGCGCGTACTGGGCCACCGCGATCCGCACCGGCCGGCTCATCTCACCCTCCGCTGTCATTGACGGCTACCCGGGGAACTCGCGACGACACGGCGCAGAGCACCTCGTAGGAGATTGTGCCGATCGAGGCGGCGATGTCGGCGGCGTCGATCCGGTGCCCGGCCTCGTCACCGAGGAGGACCACGGGATCGCCCGCCCGAATCTCACCGGCCTCGGAGACATCGATGGAGAGCTGGTCCATGCTGATGCGCCCGATGATCGGGCAGACGGCGCCGCCGGCGATGACCGCCCCGCGGTTGCCGTTGCGTCTGTCGACCCCGTCCGCGTAGCCGGCGGCAACCGTGGCGACGCGCGTCCGCCGCGTCGCCATCCACTCGCGGCCGTAGCCGACGCTGTCGCCGGGACCGACGTCCTTGACCTGGGTGACCAGCGCACAGACGCGCATCGCGGGGCGGAGTCGGACCGCATCCCCGCTGTGCGCGGGTGGGTAGCCGTACAACGCGATCCCCGGCCGGATGATGTCGTGGTGGGTCTCGGGCAGGCGCAGCGCGGCGGCACTGTTGGCGCAGTGCACCAGGGGACCGCCCAGCGACTCCGCCGACTCCGCCACCACCGCGAGGAAGCGCTCATGCGCGGCCACCGTCACGTCGGTCGCCTCGTCGTCCGCGGAGGCGAAGTGGGTGAAGATGCCGGCCACGTCGATCGCGTCTCGCGCGCCAAGCAGCGCGGCACGCATCGGCTCGACATCCTCGAGGCGGGTGCCCAGCCGGCCCATTCCCGTGTCGATCTTCCAATGGACCCGCAGCCTGTTCGTGCCCGAGGCGTCGCGTGCCGCGGCCAGGTCGGCGGGCGTGAATACCGCCACGTCGACGTCGTTGGCCGCGGCGATGGCCATCTCCGCGGGCGTCGTCCATCCGGCGTTCAGCAGGCGCGCGCCGATGCCGGCGCGGCGCAGCTCGACCGCCTCGACCATGGCCGACACCCCGAGCCAGGTCGCCCCACCGTCCAGCGCCGCGTTGGCGGCGGTGACCGCGCCGTGCCCGTAGCCGTTGGCCTTGACCATCGCCATCACCGCGCAGCCGTCGCCGGCAAACGCGCGCAGGGAGGCGGCGTTGTCGCGCAATGCCGCGGCGTCGATCTCGGCCCACTTGGTGGTCACCACGGTCGCTTGCAGCCCTACTGCGCAGGCTGGGGACGCAACAGCACGATCGGCGTCTGTTCCTCGCCCTGCCCAAGAGGGTTGTCGAGCACTGCCAGGCGCACATCAGCGACCGGCACCGGCACGCCGCGGCTGGCGCCGAGCACCTCGACGTTGACGTTGTTGGCATCGACGATCACCACCGGCCAGCCGGTGGCGTCTTCGATGGCCTGGGCGTCGCGCGGCGGATCCTCGGGGCCCAGCATGGCGAACTCGTTGAAGGGACGAACGGTGTGCGGGTTGAAGCCATCAATCTCGGACACGCGGTTGCCAGCGAGGCGGTAGAAGTCACCGTGACGGCCGAACAGGCGGGTGACGCCGCCGACGCTCATCGCGAATGCCATGCGCGCCCAGCCCGCGCGCATGATCGCCACCTGCATCTTGGCGGGGTCCGAGAAGCCGACGTCGTCCTTGAGCTTGGTGACCCCTTTGACCAGCAGGCGCGCGAGCAGGCCGGGCCGGACCAGCGAGCGGTGGATCACCCGCCCCTGGGTGATGGCCACGAACTTCTCGGAGAGGACGAGGAGGTCGCCGGGCTCGAAGACCGGTGTGACGTAGGTGCGCAGCACGTCGAGGATCGGCTCCTTGACGTGGACCAGGTGGGTGCCGATGGCGGCGCGGCGGTAGGTGCGCCGGCCCACCACGCGGTCCTCGTGCCACGACACCGCCGGCGCGAGCACGGTCATGCTGCCAGCGCCACCGGTTGGTCCATGTAGCGCTGCATCCACAGCTCAGTGACCATCGTCCGCCAGAAGATGAGCGGATCACCCGGTGCCCCCGCCAGCCATGCGTCGAAATCGCGAACCAGACGATCGTTGTCGTAGATGCCACGCCCGCGGCACGTCGCCGAGTCGAAGATGGCGCGCATCCGTGCAGCGCGGCCGCGGATCCAGGTCACCTCGGGGTTGGTGAAGCCGATCTTGCTACGGCGCAACCGGTTCAGCTCGGGGATCCGACCGCGCATGGCACGGCGGTAGACGGCGCGGTTCCAGCCCCCGTCGATCTTCTGGTTGATCGGCAGCTTGAAGATGAATTCGACGAGCTCGTGGTCGAGGAACGGGACACGTGCCTCGATCGAGAACGCCATCGAGTTCTTGTCCTCGTAGCGCAGCAGGTTGGGGGTCGAGTACGAAAGCACGTCGTGGGCGAGCCGCGCGTTGAGGTTGCGATCCGGCGTGAACGTGACCTTCTGGAGCTCGCCGTTGGGGTCAGCGAGGAGCGGTCGCATGCTCAGCAAACCGCCGCGGCCGGGGAGGTGCGAGCGCATCGCCTCGCCGAAGTAGCCGCGATACAGGTCGATCCCCGTCAGCAGCTCGCGCGCACCCGCCAGCCAGCGATGCTGATCGCGCGCGGAGGTTAGGTAGGCACGGAAGTAGGGAATGTACCCGGCCAGGAGCTCGTCGCCGCCATTGCCCGACAGCATCACCTTGACGAACTGCTTGGCGACTCGATAAACGCAGTAGTACGCGTATGGCGCCGATGCGATCGTCGGCTCCTCCTGGAACCAGATCCACTGCTGCATTTCCAGCCAGAACTCGTCGAGGTCCGGGTATGCGTAATGCGGGACGCTGCCCACCTGCTGCTCGACCTCATGGATGTACTGGCTCTCGTCGATGCTCTGGCCGGG
This sequence comes from Candidatus Aeolococcus gillhamiae, assembly GCA_003244045.1. Taxonomy (GTDB): domain Bacteria; phylum Chloroflexota; class Dormibacteria; order Aeolococcales; family Aeolococcaceae; genus Aeolococcus; species Aeolococcus gillhamiae. The sequence continues at coordinate 1,940 of QHBU01000159.1, read as the reverse complement.
GAACAGCGCGGAAAACGTGTGCAGGGTGCCGCCGGTGTGCAGGTCGGTGCCCTGCTCCATCAGGTGCGCCATGGTGCACACCACCCCGCTGGAGTCCAGGCCGCCGGAGAGCGGCACCCCGACCGGCGCGTCCGAGAGCAGGTGCCGTGCCACCACGCGGTCGAAGAGGGCGCGGAATTCGGCGGCGTGGTCGTCGTCACTGCGGTTGCCGGAGAACTCCAGGTTCACCTCGGGGTTCCAGTAGCGCCGGACGCCGCGGATCCCCTCGGGACCGACGGTCATCGTGTGTGCAGGAAGCAGCCGCTTGATGCCGTCGAAGAAGGTGTCCTCGCTGGCGTCGTGGACCCGGAAGAGAAGGAATCGCTGCAGGACGGTGAGGTCCTCGCGGCGCGGCACCGTTGGGTCCTGGAGGATCGCCTTGATCTCCGACGCGAAGATGACCCGGCCACCGTGCTGCGTGTAGTACAGCGGCTTGATGCCGAGCCGGTCGCGGGCCAGGAACAGCTCCTTGTGGGTGGAGTCCCAGAGCGCGAAGGCGAACATCCCGGTGAGGTGGGTGACGACCTCCTGGCCCCATTCCTCGTAGCCGCGCAGGATCACCTCGGTGTCGGAGTGATCGGTCGTGAATCGGTGGCCCTTGCTCTCGAGCTCGGCACGCAGCTGGGGGGCGTTGTAGATCTCCCCGTTGTTGATGAGCGCCAGGCGGTGATCATCGGTGTAGATGGGCTGGTTGCCGCCTTCGAGGTCGACGATGGCCAACCGCCGCATTCCCATCGAGAAGTGCTCGTTGACCTCGACGCCGAAGCCATCCGGGCCACGATGCACCATGGAGTCGAGCATGCGACCGAGCAGCTCCTGGTCCACTCCGGTGAATCCGGCGATCCCACACATACGCCGGTCAGTCTAGGCGGGGTCGGAGGGTTCGCGGCCCATCGGTGGTGGCTGCGCGCTCAGAAGTCGAGGTCGTCCCCCATGCCCATGCCACCCATGCCACCCATGCCGTCCATGCCACCCATGCCGCCGCCGTGCGAGTGGCCATGACCTGCGCCACCCGCTTCGTCGTCCTCGGGCTCCGGGGCATCGGCGATGAGAGCCTCGGTTGTGAGCACGATGGTGGCGATGGAGGTGGCATGCGTGAGAGCGCTGACGACGACCTTCGTGGGATCGATGACGCCGCGCTCGACGAGGTTGCCGTAGTCACCGGTGCGCGCGTCGAAGCCCTCGTCGCCACTGAGCTCGGCGACGTGGTTGGCGACGGTCGGTCCGTCGAAGCCGCCATTCTGGGCGATGATCCGCAACGGTTCCTGCAGTGCCCTGCGCACGATCCGGGCGCCGGTTGCAGCGTCGGCCTCGAGCGTCAGACCGTCGATCGCATGCACAGAGCGGAGCAGCGCGACGCCACCGCCAACGACGTATCCCTCGGCCAGCGCCGCGCGCACGGCCGCGAGTGCGTCCTCGACGCGCGACTTGCGCTCCTTCATCTCGACCTCGGTGGCGGCCCCGACCTTGACCACAGCGATGCCACCGACGAGACGGGCGAGGCGCTCCTGCAGCTTCTCGCGATCCCACTCCGATTCCGTTTCCTCGATCTCGCGGCGGATGTCCTCGGCGCGCGCCTTCACGGCGGCGCGGTCGCCACCTCCCTTGAGGATCGTCGTGTCCTCCTTGGTGACGACGATCCGGTCGGCGCTGCCGAGTTGGTCGAGACGGACGGCGTCGAGCCGCAGCCCGACCTTCTCGCTGATCACAGTGGCGCCGGTGAGCACCGCAATGTCGGTGAGCACGGCGGTGCGACGGTCACCGAACGCCGGCGCCTTGACGGCCACTGCGGTGAAGGAGCCACGCAGCCGGTTGACGACCAGCGTCGCCAGCGCCTCGGCCTGGACGTCCTCAGCAACGATGAGCAGCGGCCGTCCCGACTGGACCACGAGCTCGAGCGC
>QHBU01000158.1 GCA_003244045.1 Candidatus Aeolococcus gillhamiae | reverse complement strand
ACCGCCTGGTAGAGCGGCAGGCTCCCGGCGCCCGGCTCGCCCGGCGTCGTGGCGCCGCCGCCCTGGCTGATCTCGGTCGCCTTCGGATCCCGGGCCTGCAACTGGCTGGCCACGGTCTTCCCGTTTGATGTCAGCGCGTTGGCCTCCCAGTCATAGAACTCAAGCCGCGCCGGGACCGCAAGCGCAACGATCCGCGCCCGGTCAGCCCTTCTCGCATGTGGGGCCAGGACGACGAGCCCGTCTCCGGCTCGTGAGACCTGAACGCCATGAACGACAGTGCCAAGGCGCTGACGCAAGATGTCGATCGAGCGGTCGATCGATGGGCCCAGCGGGGATCGTGGGTCCACCGCCGTGGCGCTGAATGCGATCCTGATCCCAGCGGTTGGGGACGGCGAGCCGGCCCGTCTGGACGTGTGCACACCTGACGTGTGCACACTAAATGCGACCGCGGCCACGGCCACGACTGCCAAGAGCGGCAGGCCGACAGTGAAGCCGTTGGCTATCGCTGAGCTCGGCACGCGCACCCATCCCCGCCGGCTGCGATCTGACCCCTGAGCGCTCGCGTGCGTCTCGCTGATGCGTTCGAACTCCGCTCCGAGCTCCTTGAGAAAGCGTAGATCGCTCACCGTGAGAGCTCCTCTCCCGTCCGGTAGGGCTCAAGCGCTCCCGCGAGCGCACGCAGGCCACGCGACACCCGCGCTCTGGCCGCCGGCTCTGAAACGCCGAGCACCAGCGCCACCTCCGCATAGGAACGCTCCTCCACCACCCGCAGACGAAGCGCCTCGCGCTGCTCCAGGCTCAACCGCGCCAGCTCAACCCCCAGCACGGCTCGCAGCTCGGCGAGTCCGGCGCGCTCCTCGATCGCTGAAACATCGTCCTCGTGCAACGCCGGCAGGCGGATCCCGAGCCGCCGCACAGCTCGGCGCTCCACCCGCCCACGACGCAAATACCTCGAGACCTGACGGCGCGCGACCGTGAACAGCCACGCACGCACTTCCTCCTCAGCGCGCCCCCGCAGCCGAGACCACGAACGAAACGCCTGCGCGAACGTCTCGGCCGCCAGATCCGCCGCAATCGCAGCATCCAGCGTGCGTCGGACGAGAAAGACCAACACCACCTCTCCCTCTCTCGCGTACATCGCAGCGAAATCGCCATCACCCATCACAACCAGAAATGCCGCGAGCCCCCAAAACTGTGACGCAACCCTCTTGACCCGCTCACGGCATATGCCAATCGCGGGTCTGGCCAATCGCGGGCTGAGCGTGCTGGCCGCTCTCAGCGACAGCCACCTGCGCCTTGCATCACGTTTTCGGTCACTTTCGTGACCGTGACAAGCGTCCGGAAGCGCTCGGGGGAGCAAAAATATCGGGCGCGGTGGAACGGCCCGAGCGCCTTCAGGTACGGGCTGGCTCGACGGTTGGCTGGCCGCGTGAGCGATTTAGCAGAGTCGCCACGCCGAAGGCCAGGAGGCAGAGCCCCGCACCGGGTCCGGTGATAGTGGATGGCGCGGCCGTCGAGGCCAGGCCGACCACCAGAGCCGCCACCGCCGCGGCGGTGATGAGTGCCCCGAGCGGACGCAGGGACGGGTTGGCCAGCACCGGGGAGAGCGAGAAAAAGTGCACTCCGACAACGACGCATACCCACACCGGTATCCAGCGGGCCAGGCCGGCTGCTCCCAGCACGGCCGCCCCGACGCCGATCAGTCCGAACTCAACGCCAACAGTGATGCCATACCGGCGACGAACCGCAGGGTCGCTGGCCGCCGCCAGCCGGCCCGTTGACCTGGCGGCGACGAGCACTCCGAGCACTGCGACCACAGCACCCAACCCGGTGCCGACCGCGAAAGGAACGACCAGCCACGACGGCGCCGCGGCTTGGCCCCACCCGAACCACACGAAGGCAAAGAATCCTTCCACGACAGCGGTGACCCCGCATGCGCGTCCGGTTGGGAAAAAATCCGCGATCAGGTTCACCGAGTCATCCTCTCATCCACCACCCCGCGCCGGAAGGCGATCCGCTTATTACACCGCGGGCCGCCTGGCGAGCGGCTGCCACTGCACCTGCGCAAAGCAATGCCAACTCCTGCGCGCGCCAGGTGTCGGCGCCGGTGAGAAACTGACCCCCCTTCGCCGGTTGAGATTTGACCCCCCTGGATGTGGGCGGAGG
>QHBU01000157.1 GCA_003244045.1 Candidatus Aeolococcus gillhamiae | reverse complement strand
CGCGGTCGGCCTGGCCGCGGCCGCCTACTTCGCCTGCAACTTCATTCTGGTCGGCCTGGCCGTGGCGCTGCACGGCCGGGCGCCCGTCCTGGCCACGCTGTACCGGGCCCTGCCGTACCAGGCCTTCGTCACCCTGGCGCTGCTGTCCGCGGCGCCGCTCGTGGTCGTGGTCATGGACCGCTCGGTGCTGCTGGTGCTGCTGTTCCTGCTGCCGCTCACCGCGATCTACGCCAACGCGGCCATGTCACTGAACCGTGAGTACCAGGCGCTCCACGACCAGCTGACCGGGCTGCCGAACCGGACCCTGCTGCTGCGCCGGACCGCGGACGCCCTCACCGCGGCCGGTCGCAGCGGGGGCAGGTGCGGCTTCCTGCTCCTGGACCTGGACCGGTTCAAGGAGGTCAACGACACGCTCGGGCACCTGCTGGGAGACGGGCTGCTCCAGGTGATCGCCTACCGGCTGGCCCGCAGCGTGCGGCCGGGCGACCTGGTAGCCCGGCTCGGCGGCGACGAGTTCGCGGTGCTGCTGCCCGCGGTGCGGACCGCCGACGTGGCCGCCGAGGTGGCCGCGCGGCTGCGCGCCGCCCTGGCCGAGCCGGTACGCCTGGAGGGCATGTCGTTCGAGATCGAGGCCAGCGTGGGCATCGCGCTGTACCCGGATGACGGGGCCACCGTGGAAGTGCTCTTGCAGCGCGCCGACGTGGCCATGTACCTGGCCAAGGATCGCCGCACCGGGGTCGAGACCTACCTGGCGCGGGCGGACCACTACTCGCCGGCGCGGCTGTCCCTCCTGGGTGACCTGCGGCGCGGCATCGACCGGGGCGAGTTCGAGCTGCACTACCAGCCCAAGGTGTTCCTGGCCAGCGGCCGGACCGCCGGGATGGAGGCGCTGCTGCGCTGGCGGCACCCGCACCGCGGGCTGAGGAGAACGGGCCTGGGGCTGCCCGCAGTGCCAGCAGTATTGCGCCGCCTCGCTCAGGGGCGTTCCACAGTGGCTGCACGACATGGCAGGCTCCTCCGACCAGCGAGGGTTGCAGGGTGTGCATCTGACGCGGCGCCACGCGGCGATTGCGGCGTGACTTGTAGCATCGCGGGCCGGCGGTGCAGCCATCCGGCGACGCGCCTTGGCCTGCTCTATTATACAAGATCGCCCCGCGGTCCACAGCCGGCCCACCAGGAGGGGGTGCGCTGCATTCTAATGAGGCCGGCGGCTGAAGCCGCGCCGACCGCCACGCAGCTGCCCTGCGGCGGCTGACGACCCGCCCGCGCCGGCGGGCTGCGTTAGGGCCGGCCCACGATCGCCGGGCGGGCGCGCGCGCCGCGCGCCCGTTAGCGCGGGCGGGGGCGCGGCCGCCGCACCGGGCGCTGTCCCGCGCTTGAGCGGCGGGGCCACAATGCCGCGCTGACCGGGCCGGCCGGACGCGGCGATGGGCCGGCCGTGGCCCGGCCGCGTCCCGGTCGGGACGCGGGCCCACAGTCCCCCCGCTAGTCCCGCGCGCGGTAGCCCGAATGGGCTACGGGGGCAGGCGGGGTGGGGAGCCGCAGCGTAAGGTGGCACGGCGACGCTGCATCCCCCGTTGCGCGAGTGCTCCCAGGGCTGGCGCCGCAGGGCCTGCATGGCCCAAAAGTACTAGCCGCCTCGGGACCATCGGGCCCCGAACCAGGGACCAGGCGCACGGGAGCCGGTAAGGTGGCCGTGCTATAGTACTAGCGACGGGCGGTTCAGACGACTAGATCGTACCAAATTGGCCCCAGGACCGTCCAGGAGCGAAAAGGCAAACCCATCGCGAGGTGGGGACGCAAAGCCACGGGTCCAGCCGCGCTGGACAGCCGGGATGCCGAACTCAGTCAGGTGAACGTTGCCTCCTGCTGACCTCGCCCCTCCGGCCCCGTGCGCTAACGGGTTTTAGGAATCGCTGCCGTCCGGCAGCGCCAGCCACCGGAGGTAGGCATTGAGCGACTCTAATCTCTTCAAGGTCCCGCGCTGGGCCGCCAGTCCGCCCGCGCGGCTCCTGCTATTCCTCGTGCTGCTGGTGCCCCTGATCGGGGTGGCGCCGGCGGCCGCAGAGCGGGGACCGCGCGCCCAGGCCGCGCTACTGGCCCTCGCGGCGCAGCAGCCGGCCCAGCGGGTCAGCGTCATCGTGCAGAAGAGCGGGCACGCTGACGCGGTCGAAGGTCTGGTCGCCCGCCTGGGTGGCCACGTGACCAAAGACCTGCAGATCATCAACGCCTTCGCCGCCGAGCTGCCCGCGGGCGCCGCCCTGGAGCTCGCCGCCGCCGATGGGGTGCGCTATGTCTCGCTCGACAGCGCTCTGCATTCCGATAGTACCTATTGCACCAGCGGCTGTGTCAATCTCGCCGCTGAAAAGAACGTCTATCCCAAGGCGGTCCACGCCAGCGACCTCTGGAACAACGCCAGCAATACTGCCCCCTATCTGCAGGGCCAAAACATCGGCGTGGCGGTCCTGGACAGCGGCATCTCCGGACACAACGACCTGGGCGCGAACAGCGTGAATCGCCTCATCGGCACGGTTGCCGCCGACGGCTACGGCCACGGCACCCACGTGGCCGGCATCATCGGCGGCAACGGCAGTAATAGCGCCGGCGCCTATGTCGGCATCGCTCCCCAGGCCAAGCTGGTCAACGTCCAGGTCAGCGATGCGGTCGGCTTCGCCATGGCCTCCGACGTCATCGCCGGGCTGCAGTGGGTGCTGAACAACAAAAGCACCTACAATATTCGCGTGGCGAACCTGTCCCTCAACAGCGGCACCATGGACTCCTACAACGTCGACCCGATCGACGC
>QHBU01000156.1 GCA_003244045.1 Candidatus Aeolococcus gillhamiae | reverse complement strand
CTATTCCCCTTCCACTGCACTAGTTGCCAGCCGCGGCGGGCGCACTCCGCCACGATCGCGGCACGCTGAGCCGCCAGGCCGGCGCCGCTGTCTGCCTGCTCCGCGGTGCTGACGCGGACGTACCCGATCACGGCTTCGGTGGTGGAACCGCTGGAGAGCGTGCTCATGCCTCTATTGTACGCGGTACGACCGTACCGCGTACAATAGCTAGGGTGCAGCGGGCCGACCGTTGTTCGGAGCTGGCTCGGCGAGGACGGCGTCGAGGGCCGCGATGGCCCCTTCGAGACGTGCGACCAAGCCGGGGGGCGCGGTCATCGTGCCCTCGGAGACTCGGTGGAGGAGGCGGTGCAGAGCGTCCCGCGCCTCGCGGATCGTGTCGGCACTCACCTGCTCTTCCCGGCCGCGCTTCCTCGACGCCATGGAGAGCAACCCTAGCCCTCACAGCCCGAGGATGCGGGGGTCGAGCGGTCGCCATGTGTACCCGGCAGGCGGTCCGCTCGCAGGTGCGTCGTCCGTGTGACACCGCAGCGTCCGCCGGCGTTGCGTCACCTCGGCGATGGCGTAGGAAAGCACGTCGACCATGTCATCGTGGCGACCCGCTGGAAACCGCAGAAGCTCAGCCTCGAGGTCGCCGAGGTAGGGCGCTCCCGCTCGAAAGAACACGCCGGCGCCCTCCATGCGCGCCGCCGCGGTCAGCGCACGCGAGACCTTGTCCCTGTCGGGCTTGAGTTCGCGGACGGGAAGGCCCGCACGACGCGCTTCCTGGACGATGCTGAGCTGGAAGGCCACACTCTCGATGCCCACCGTCGCCGGATGCCAGGACTCGTACATGCGCCGCAACGCGGGAACGATATCTGGTCCCTCCATGCGGGATCGCTGGAGGTCGAGCAAGAGGAGTTGGTTGGCCTTGGTGACTGCCCAGCAGGCAAGGACGGTGTAGTCGGCCGAGGTCTTCGTGCTGACCGCGAGGTCGCAGGTCATGACCCGACGGCAGTCGGCGCCGGCGACGTATACCCCACCGTCGAGCACGAACGCGCCGTCAGCCACCGGCCGGTAGTAGCGGAACCACTCCCGGCGGAAGATCGACCCGCCGGCGGGCACCGGCTCCTGTTGGTACTCGGCGGAAAACAGACGTGTGCCCATCTCCTCCCGGCGTCGCGCCAGCATGTCGGCGTCGTAGCGCGCCGGCCAGAGAGCCTCGCCTGGCTCGCGGCTCAGCAGGTCGCCCTCCTCGGCGAGCGCGGGCAGACGCAGCACGTGCCAGCTGGCGTCACCGCCGCTGAGCAATCGCCCGGCAAGGTCGTCCTCGTGCCACCTTGTCATGATCACGATGACCGAGCCACCGGGCTCGAGCCGCGTCAGCGCGGTGCCTCGCCACCACTCCCACACCCGATCACGGTACGTATCGCTCTCGCTCTCTTCGACGCTCTTCACGGGATCGTCGATGATGAGCAGGTCGGCACCGCGACCCGTGATGGCGCCGGCGACACCCGCGGTGACCATGCCGCCGGCGTGGTCGCGGAGGTCCCAGCGGGCAGCCGCGGCGGAGTCGGCTCGGACCTCGACCCCGAATAGGTTGGAACCGTGCTGCTCGAGGACGTCGCGAGCCTTGCGACCCCAACCGGCCGCGAAGTCGGCTTCGTACGAGGCCAGCATGACGCGCTTCTCGGGGTGGGTTCCCACGAACCAGGCGGGGGTGTAGTGCGAGCACAGCTCCGACTTGCCGTGCCGCGGAGGCATCTCCACCAAGAGCCGCCCGCCCGTGGCGACGGCCTCGACGATGGCGGAGTCGAGGAGCTCCAAGTGTGGCGGCACCTCGTAGCGGCGGTCGACGGCCAGGGCGAGGCTTGCCGGCGATAGGGCTGCGTGCTTCGCGTCGGCGCCGAAGATCGCCCGCGCAGCGACCGGGTCGAGGGTACGGGCGAGGTCGCGGGCGAGTTGACTCACGTGTTACCACCCTCGAGACGCATCAACCCCGATGCCACCGCAGCGCGTGCCTCAGGGAAGGTCTCCAGGGCCTGGAAGATGGCGACCTGCACCAGCCGCCACTCCGGTGCGGCGAGCAGCACGTTGACGTTCGGTCGCTCGTCGAGGTCACCGCTGAGCTTGGCGAGCAGGGTCACACCGCTCATCGCCCGGTCCAGTGCCTGCAGCGCCGTCCGCTTGTCGTCGTCGGTCCGCGCCTCTCGCACTATCGTCTCGGCCTCGACGATGTAGCTCTTCACTTTGTCGAGCAAGCTGTCCGCGTGGAAGACCTCGGCTGCGGCGGTCGCCTTGACCAGCGTTTCCCGAAGGTGGCTCTGTCCGTGCCGCCACACTCCCGACGACGTGAGCCCGTGCTGTGCCGCAATATTCCGATTCGAGACGTGCGTGACGATTGCGGTGTCGATTGCGTTTCGATCCGGATGGCGGCATACGGTGCACACGCGGGGCATCTCAGGCGACCACCCCAGCAGCCGTGTCAGCGCTCACGATCCTGCCGCCTCGAGCAGCGCGATCACGGCCTCTCGATGAGGATCGAGCCACCTCCGTCGCTCTTCCCGGTACTGCTCGGGTGTCACCCATCCGGGCGGGTCTCCGGGTGGCCCGGTACGGGCATGGAGGCGCAGAGTGCGGCCGCCGGGGACGAGCTGGACACCGAGGCAGCGCATCCCGAGCAATGAGCCATACACGCCGCAGCGGTCGCTTCCGTCGCGTCCCCACGCCAACGGCAGCAGCCGGGCCCACAATGCCGCGTCATCGTTGAGGTCGGGGCGCGGGTCATGAGTCCACCTCGACGGCGTTGCGCTGAGCGCCGCTCGCAACTCGGAAGCGTGATCCCGGATCACCGCATCGAGTTGAGATGTGATGCCTGACCGCGGCGAGACCGCGAGCCGCCCGTCCTGGCGCACCGTCACGGTGAGTCCGGCGTGGGTCAGTTGATCAAGGATGGCAATTGTCATGCTGAGTACACCGCCACGTCATCGGCCACAGTGACCGGCATGCCGGCATACGCTTTCTGATACTGCGCGAAAGCATCCGCAGATTCCGCTGAATTGCCTTTCGGACCGGGTTGCGCGGATTCTGCAGACATATCAGGGTGAATCTCGAAACGGGGAGAAGGTTTGCGCCCTGGTCCTGCGCGCTCCTCCATGGCGGCTCTCCTGACGTAGCCGTGCTCTTCAAGAATGGCGAGCGGGATTGACAGATCATCGACTCGGGGAAATTGTGGACGGGGTAGTTCGCTGAAGAGTTCACGGATGGTGACGTCCCGCCGCTGCTTGTGCTGAAGCTGGGCAAGCACACGGCGAGCAGCTACCAGATTGGGGTCCGCTCGCATTAGCCCAAAAGCGACCAACGCGTGCGCGATGAGGTATTCACCCACGGCGATGGCGTCGGCAACGGTCGACTCCTCCATCCGATCACCAAGTGCACCGCCCGCCACGTGGAACAACCCAGCGATGCGGGCCACTGCGCCCGGGAGTTTGGAGCCCCAATCCCGCAGGTGTCCGAGTTCAGCCGGCTCCAGCAACTTCATCTCGATCTGTTTGCGGAATCCGCGGAATAGGTCCGCTGCGGCATCGCTGAGCGTTAGGCGTCGTGGCGCATCCACATGGTCAATACACTGCTCGGCCAGTGCCCGCACGCCCGTTGCGTAGGCCTCCTTCACGGCCGTCGGCACTGACGGTGCCTCCGTCGAGCGTCGTCCAACGTTCGAGGATGGAACCGAGAACAGGCACCGCGCCAGGAACCCGCGCTCGCGCAGTTCGGGAACACTGCGAGTGGCGTTGACCACGTCGGGCTGCACCGCGAGCCCCAAGGTGATCGCCGGCCGCTCCACGTACTCGGGTGCGCGGGTCTTCCGGTCGACCCTGATGGTCTCCGAGCTGTGCGCCTTGAGCACAACATCGAGATTGGGGACGCCGCGGCTGTAGCGCCCCGACAGCATCCCGAAGAACCCGCCCTCGGCCGAGAGAAGCGCCAAGCGCCCGCCGTGCGCGGCCAGCAGCCCTGTAAGGGCTTCCGGTGTCACGTCGTCGGCCATCAGCCGGTGGAGCGGTGGCAAGACGATGTTCGCAGCCTCCTGCGCGGTGGCAACGGCGACGTCCGATGCCTTTGCGCGCTTAACGGGGTCATCTTCTTTGGAGGCTTGGTCGGCTGCCCGCTCGGCGCGCTTGCACGCGATATCACGGCGGGCGCGTGCCTCCTGATGGGCGGGGTAGCCCTTGGTGACCTCCGCTTCCTCCCACGCGGTGAGTGGAGCGGTGGCCTCCGCACAGACTGCCGTCTTTCGCTCGCCGGACTCAGCAACCATGACGATGTAGAGGTTCACTGGCTCTCGCCACTCGGGCATCAATTCCACGACGATGCATCGCCCGGCGGCCGCGCTTACGACCGCCAACCCGAACATCGCGGCAAGATCTGCTGGCGTCTGCGTGGCAGCGGCGATTGCCTGCACCCATTCAGCCAACCAGCCGGGCAGTGCGTGAACGGGGAACGGTGCCCGACGGTACCGGTCATCCAGTGGGATGACCTTGTGCCATATCTCCGACGCGGGATGTGCGGTCACGGCGGCTTTCTCCTCCGGCGCCGTCGGAGCGAAAGCTTGTGTGACGGGCCATGTCGGTGCCGACGCGACCAGTCGATTCAACTCGGCGATGCCATGGCCGGCGTCGAGCCAGTCGGAGACGTCGCCCTTCGGCGGAAGCTCGGGCAGGTCAACCAGGCGGACATCGCAGTCCACAGCGGCCAGAGCCGACGCCACAGACGCGCCGTACGTGCGCCCGTCCGGGTCGTGGTCGGGCAGGATCACCACCCGTCGACCGTGGACGTGCTCGGCGTATGCGATAGCGTGCTTGGCAAAGCTCTTGGCGCCCCCGGCGGTGGTGGTGGCCAGCAGGCCCAGCGCAACCAGACGGTCCGCGGCCTTCTCTCCCTCCACCCAGAAGATGACGCGCCCTGACTCAGCGAGCAGCTCGGGCAGGCGGTACGGCACGCGCTCCTCGACGCCCGCGAGGCCGGTAACCATCGCCCCGGTTTCCGGGTCCGGGTGCCGGGGCATGAATTCCTTGGGATCGAACCGCAAGACGTCGTAAAGAAGTCGGCGGTCCGCGGCGTGGTAGGGGTATGTGGCCACGACGTGCCGGGCCATCCGAGCGGTGTGGCGGGTGGGCTGTGCTGTGGCATGTTCAACACCACACCGGCAGGAGCCGCCAATCAGGTGCAGATAGGTCGGCGGAGTGGTTCGTTCATCCAGCGGTAGTCCGCCGGCATGCTCGGCGCGCTCGCAGTGCGCCCACTGACTATCGCCGCTGAGAAAGCCTGCGCAGCGCACTCCTCTGCCGCGCTGGAGTTGCGGATGGCCGGAACACACCGGACAGGGTTGCTGAGGGGTAAAGCGGTTCACGCGGCCGCCTCCGGTGGCACGCCGTCGAGCGCAGAGACGCAGAGCCCGACAACCTCGCCGAGCAACAGGTCGTAAGACTCGCCAGTGCGCGCAGCGACCGCAGCCGCTGCCTGGCGCACCTGCCAGGTCGTGAAGACGTCGCCGGCGAAGCGGTAACGGCAGCCGCGCACCCAGATAGTGGAGTCGTGCAGCCCGACGCTAGTATCAGGTGCTGGGGTTGGTGCTTGCATCAGCGTCCTCCGCAAGCGCCGCTGCCTGAGCAGCTGCGGCGTTTCTCGTCATATCCGTGGCGAGCAGCGCATCGGCGCCCTCCAGGATGGGCAGTGCCATCAACGCCGCGACGATTCCCCTCAACGTCCTCTGAGAGATTGGAGCGCCACTCAAGCACCTGGTCACAGTGTTCGGCGAGATGTGAGCGGCACACGCGAGGGTGGCAGCAGTGGCACCTCGGCGGTGCAACTCGCGAAGAAACCGTTCACGGTCGAGGCGCAGCCCCATTTCACGAGGCGGTTGCGAGGACATGGGGACAACCCTACGAAGCTCTCCAGCTTGCCCCCACCTGTTTCGACGGCGAAGTTGGCGGCCGCCGTGGTCGCAACCCCTTCCCAACGCGGAAGGCGGCTGCTGCCTTACAGCCCAATCAGAGGGCGGCCGCTGTCTCCGTATTCGGAATGGGCCAACAAGCCCCACCTTTCTCGGACGTGCCGCCTTCTAAGCGGTTGGTCGCAGGTTCGATTCCTGCCGGGGGCGCTCTTGCCGGGGGCGCTCTACCCTCATGCTGAATCCAGTTGCCGCGTCCGCCTCGCAGCCGAATGCCTTCCCAACCGCCTCCTAATCACGAAGCCCCGCGAGTTCTTCGAGCTCTTTGACCGCACCCTCGACAAGACCATCGGCCTCGAGACCATGTGCGTCGGCGGCGGCATGGGCATGGCCATGATCGTCGAGCGCCTCAACTGAGGCGCACACCGCGCCGGGCCGAGCGTAGCGCAGCCCTGTCGCGATCAGGGCCGCCGATCACTCACGGTGCTGACAGCAAACAGCACGCGACAGGAACACGCGCGCTACGGCAGAGCCGCGAACACTGACCCCACGGTGCCGATCTGTCCCGGGCCGTACCATCTGCTGCCGATGCGCCAGAACAGATACAGCGTGTTGGAAGGCCCCTCCACGGCGAGGTCGACGTTGCCGCCTGCTTCGACAACGACCGATGGCGCGGAGTACGAGCTTGCGTTGGAGCCCGGGATGGTCGCCCCGCCCCACCCGCCGTTGTCGATGTAGAAGTCGAGGCGGTGGCCGAATCCCTGTGAAGCAGCGTACGTGACTGTGCCAAAGGAGGCGACAGCGGGCGCGGAGAACGTTGTCCCCGGGGCACCGACCCGTGTCGTGCCCGATGCGCTGTGGGCATCGAGCGAGTTTCCCGGGCCCTGATACAGCGTGACCGCAGGCGTGCTCGCCGCTGCGGAGTATTGCTGGTCGACTTGCGACCACGCGTTCGGTCCGGACCACGAGCCGCCGCTGTGCTCGCTGTACTGCTGCAGCGCAGCGTCCCCGCTCTGCACCACCGCTTCGAGCGTCTGCGGCGCCGAGCCGACCAGCGCCAGCGCCGGAGCGCCGAAGGTGGAGTTCGCGGCTCCGAGCCCACCGGGCCCGTACCACTTGCTGGCAGCGTTCCAGAAGACGTACAGGCTGTGCGACGGCCCCTGCACGGCGATGGTGATGTGCCCGTTGGGGTCGATCGTCATCGACGGCGTTGAGTACGTCGATCCAGGTGGGCCCACTTGGCCCGGTCCATACCACCGGTCAGAGATGTACCAGTACAGGTCGAGCGTGTTGCTCGGACCCTCGACGGCGACGTCAAAGTTGCCGTTGCCCTCGGCGACCACGGCGGGCCCCGAGAACGCCGCGCCGGGCCCTTCCAGCCCGACCGGCCCGTACCACCCGCCGTCCGAGCTCCAGTAGAGGCGCAGCGAATTGTCCGGTCCCCTGACGGCGATGTTGATGCTGCCGGTGGTCGGGGAGACAGCCTGTGTCACCGCCGCACCGCCGGGGCTCACCACGATGGCCTGGGCGTGGAAGAGCGCGAAGGCGTTCTCGAATGCCGCCATTGCGTAGGTGTGCAGCTGCCCGTCGGCTGGGTCCGCGAGTGTCACGGTGCTCGAGCCGTAGTCGAAGCCCACGAGCGTCTGGGCGTGGTCACGGTGCGAGTACCAGACCTGCCGGCCGTCCCACGCCGTCCAGTACCCAACCGACGCGGGCGCGAGCAGGTGAGGCACGCGGACGACGACAGGATGCCCTGCGGCCACGGCCTTGTAGAGCTGCGCCGGTTGCCAACCCTCCCCACCCTCGGCGGAGGCCCCATTGTCACTCGCCGCCTTGACGATGGGCGGGTAGTAGACACCGTAGCCGGTGATCACGAAGTTGCCGTCGACGTTGCCGACGAAGGTCTGATAGGGGTCACCCCACTGCGCCGGCGCCCCGTTGCGCATCACCGGCGCGCGGAGATCCGTCCCGAACTGCGCCAGGAGCGTCGCCTGGCTGACGTTGATGCCGACAGCCGACAGCGCCATCTGGAGCGCCGCCGCCTCGCAGTCCAGCGCGTGCTGCTGGGTGACCGGGGTGACCGCGATGGTTGCCGAGTCGGTCGACGCGCGAGCCACCGTCGGCGCACTCAACACCAGTGGGACAGTCGCGATAGCGGCAAACAGTGCGACGGCGACGACGAGCGTCCGGTGCGAACGGACTGACCGCAGCACGGCATCACCGCTCCCGTTGGCCATGGTCGCAGTCTCTCGCTCTTCAGGGCGCCGCGACGTGCCTGACACCGGACTGCGACAAACCGCGTCCGTGAGCGTCCATGACACAGCGGACGTCGCTCCGTCCGTCAGTGCCAAACGACTCGCGCCCCGGTTCGACACCGGCGCTGGCAGATGGGCGCGCACCGGCGTAGGGACGCTTGAAGGTAGGTTGCCAACCATGCCTGACGGAGTGAATGCCACCAAAGGCGCCGCGGCTCGGCTCTGCAAGTGGGAGACAACTTGGTTGGGCGCGGACCTTCATTGGGCCGGAAGGACGGTCCTTCTCTCCGGAGCAGTCCCCACAGCATCTGGCGGCTGACGTTTCTCGGAGCCTCAGGAATCGGTGGCGCCGATTCCCTATCTCGCGCCTTCCTTTCGTCCGGATCGGCAGAGTGTCACCCTTGGTGCTCACAACTGTGCCTTCTTCGCCACAGTCCCGGCTGCGGGCGGCCTTGACCATGAGGTCATGGCCGCCCCTCGTCTCGTAACAAACCTCCGCGTCCGCTGGTGGTCAGTCGCCTGCGGGGTCGCAATGGCGGTCTCAGTTGCTTTCGTAGCTGGCCTGCTGACCGGAGGAGCCGGGGCCTATACCTATCTCGACAACATCATGGAGACAATTTCCGCATTCTTCGCCGCGTCGGCGTGCGTCGTTGCGGCGGTGCGCCACAGCGGGCGCGTGCGCCTGGCGTGGACGCTCATGGCCATGTCGGCGCTGTCCTGGGGGTTTGGCCAGTCAGTGTGGGATTGGTTCCAGATCGTCCGAGGCGTGCAGGTGCCATTCCCCTCGGCCGCGGACGCCGGCTACCTGCTGGCCGTGCCATTCGCCATCGGCAGCGTCCTCGCCTTTCCAGTCGCTTCGGAGCGAGCCCGCACCTTCATCCGCACTCTCCTCGATGGCCTACTCATCGCCGTTGGCCTGTTGGTCGTCAGTTGGGACACGACGCTGGGCGCGGTGTACCGGGCCGGGGCGACCTCCCCCATGGGAATGGTCCTCAGCCTCCTCTACCCGGTCAGCGACGTCGCGATCGTCACGATGATCCTGGTACGCCTGAGCCGGGTGCCGCGCACCGGTCGGACGCCGCTGCTCTTCATGGCTGCGGGCCTCATGGCAGCGGCCGTCGCGGACAGCCAGTTCGCCTACCTCACCGCGAGCAACACCTACGGCTTCGGCAATGTCCTCGACGCCGGTTGGGTTGTCGGATACATTCTCGTCGGGCTCGGCGCCTTGAGGACGGTGCAGCGGCCGCTGCACGGCAGAGCGCCATCGGTGCTGCCGTCGCGCTTCAGCGCCGTGCTTCCCTACGTTCCATCGGCGGCCGCGCTGGGCGTGACCATCGCTCAGAAGACGACGACCGGCAACATCGATGAGTTCACCTTCTGGACGGTCCTGAGCCTCATCGGCCTGGTCCTGGTGCGCCAGTACCTGCTGGGCCTCGACAACGCACGACTGTTGCGAAGCCTCAGTGCGCGTGAGCGCGACCTCGCTCATCAGGCCCATCACGATGCGCTGACTGGCATGCCCAACCGCAAGTTCTTCCACGACTCCGTCGCTTATGCGCTCGAGCGGGGCAAACCGAGCCGGACACCATGCGTGGTCATGTTCATCGACCTCGACGAGTTCAAGACCGTCAACGACACGCACGGGCACGGGGCCGGCGACCGCGTGCTCGTCGCCGTTGCCGAGCGCCTGCAGGGAGCCGTGCGCCCGCACGATGTCGCGGCGCGGTTAGGCGGTGACGAGTTTGCGATCCTGCTCAACCGCGCACCAGACGCGGCGCAACTCGAGGCAATCGGCCGGCGGATCCTGCACTCGCTGCGCGAACCGCTCGTGATAGACGGCTTCGTATGCTCGACCCGCGGCACCGTCGGGGTCGCGATTTCCGAGCGCAGCGCCGACACGTGCGACGAACTCCTGCGGCGCGCCGACATCGCGATGTACGCCGCCAAGCGCGAGGGTAAGGATCGAGTCGGGATGTACAGCGAGGTCGCCGCGTAGTTGGCTGGCACGGATTTCGACGCCCAGCGCTGGCCGCACCGTTCTCTTTGCCGGACCATCATCCACACTCCGCCGCGGGCAGCTGGGCTGGACGCGACGGGCCGCCGGCATGGTTGCATCGTGCAGGTCGTCGTCTGGCCAGAACGCGGGCTCGTCTGCCAGCAATGCGGTGCGCGCGACTTAGCGCTACCCGGTACCTCAGCCGACTCCGTGGCTGCTGTCCCTTAATCCGTGTATCGGGCCCTGTCGCCACCATCAGCATACCGCCAAGGTGGGGACTTGCCGCAAGCGGCCCCGACCTGCCTCACTTCCAATCGTGAGCACAGGACATGACGTGGTGATCGCCGGCGGTGGGCCAACCGGCCTGATGTTAGCGGCGGAGCTGACCTTGGCCGGCATCGATGTTGTCGTCGTCGAACGACGCGCAAGCCAAGCGCTGCACGGGTCGCGGGCCGGCGGACTGCACTCCCGCACCATCGAGGTGTTGGACCAGCGCGGCGTTGCCGACCGATTTGTCTCTGCGGGAAAGAGGTATCCGAGCGTTGGCTACGCGCAGACCCGGTTGGACATCAGCGACTTCCCCACGCGGCACAACTACCTCCTGGGCCTGTGGCAGCGCGACATCGAGCGCATTCTGGCCGGCTGGGTCGAGGAGCTCGGAGTTCGGGCGCTGCGCAGCCGCGAGGTTGCCGGCTTCACGCAGGACGACGCGGGCGTCGATGTCGCGCTCGCCGACGGCAGCTCACTGCGTGCGGGGTTTCTCGTCGGCTGCGACGGGGGCGCAGTGTGGTCCGCGAGGCGGCGGAGATCGAGTTCGCTGGCTGGGACGCGACCACCAGCTGGATGATCGCGGAGGTCGAGATGACCGAGGAGCCCGAGGTGGGTGTGCGTCCTGAGGGCGGTGGCATCGGTCCGGTCAATCGGGAGATCGGGGGAAGTCCGTATGGCGTGGTACTCAGGGAGCAGCAAGCCGAGCACGCCACCGAGCCGACACTCGACGATCTTCGTGCGGCGCTCACCGCCATCTATGGGACGGATTACGGCGCGCACAGCCCGACCCGGATCTCGCGCTTCAGCGACCTGACCCGCCAGGCAGTGTCCTACCGGAAGGGCCGTGTGCTGCTGGCCGGGGACGCCGCGCATGTGCATCCGCCACAGGGGGGACAGGGGCTGAACGTTGGGGTGCAGGATGCGGTGAATCTCGGCTGGAAACTGGCCCAGGTGGTCAAGGGAACATCACCCGCAAGCCTGCACGACACGTATCACGCCGAGCGGCATCCGGCCGGTGCGCGGGTGTTGCACAACACCATGGCGCAGGTGGCACTGGCGACGCCCGATGATCGCCACCAGGCGTTGCGGGAGCAACTGGGTGAGCTGCTGAGCATGGACGAGGCGCGCCGGTACCTCGCCGGGATGCTGAGTGGGCTCGACGTTCACTACGACGTCGGCGGAGGACATCCACTGCTCGGTCGGCGTATGCCAGACCTCGACGTGCAGACCGCCGCTGGCCGCACGCGCGTCTTCGCCCAGCTGCACGACGCGCGCCCTGTGCTGCTGAACTTGGGTGAGCCCGGCGGGGTTGACATCGCGCCGTGGGCCGATCGAGTGCGATTGGTCGAGGCGTCCTATGCAGGCGAGTGGGTGCTGCCGGTCATCGGGGCAGTCGCTGCTCCGCTTGCGGTGCTGGTCCGGCCCGACGGCCATGTCGCCTGGACGGGCGGACGCAGCGACGCGGCGCTGCCTCGCGCCCTCGACAGGTGGTTCGGGGCTGGCCGCGCCGGCGTAGGCGGCGGTGTACTACTGGCCGCCCCTCATGGGGCCGCGGTCACTCGCGTTGCCGACGCTACCTCTGGATCATGTTGTCGCGACCCGCAGCCGGCCTGCAATTGTGGTGCCGCTGCCCACTGCCGAGGTCACCGTGATCTCGCCACCGAGCGCATCGAAACGGTCTGCCATGTTGACCAGCCCAGCGCCCTTCTTGGTGGCGGTGACATCAAACCCCACGCCGTCGTCCGTGATCTCGAAGCGCAGCTCGCCGGACTCATCGCGCATCTGGATCACCGCCTCTGTTGCGCGAGCGTACTTCTGGATGTTCTGGAGCGCCTCGAGGCAGCAGAAGTACACCGCCGCCTCGGTCTCCTGCGAGTAGCGGCCGATCCCTGCCGCGTGGACCGTCACCGCCAGCGTGGCCTTGCGCGCCTGCGATTGCAGGGCAACTTCGAGTCCCTTGTCGGCGAGCAGCGGCGGGAAAATGCCGCGGGCCAGGTCACGGAGCGTCTCGAGAGCCTCGTCGGCATCGCGCTTGAGCTGACCAAGGGTCGTCATCGCCTTCTCGGGATCGCGAGCCATGAGCATCTCGGCGAGGCCGATCTTCACCTTCAGCGCCACCAGGTGCTGCTGGGCGCCGTCGTGGAGGTTACGCTCCAGCCGGCGCCGTTCCTCGTCCTGCGCGGTCACCAATCGCTGACGCGACGCGCGGAGATCCACAAGGCGGGCCTGGAGGTCGCCGGTCAGCCCGACGTTCTTGAGCACCAGGCCGGCCTGGGACGCCAGGTGCGAGAGCAGGTTCTCCTCGACCGGCGTCAGCGTTTCGCCGATCCGCTTGGCGACGCTGAGCGCCCCCAACAGATCGCCCTGGTGGCGGACCGGCACGATCACTCCTCCGTCAACGGATGGCAGCGTGCCGTTCTTCGCAGCCATGGCGTCGCGGCGCGGGGCATCGACCGGCCACACGGCGACCTCACGCCACGTGCCACTGCTGCGCAGCCAGACGTCGGCACGCTGAGCGCCGGTGCCCTCGGCCAGCACCCGTGCCATGCGTGGCATCACGTCCTCGGTGGTGTACGACTCTGCGACGCGCTCGGAGAACTGCGCCAACACCTCGTACGGCGTGGCGCGCTCACCGTACACAAGTCGATTGGCGACCCTCTGCATCCGCTCACGGACCGGTTGGAACCCCACTGCCACAATGGCCGTTGCCACGATCGACAGGGCCAGGTTGGGTTTGCCGCCTCCACCGGCGATCGCTCCGACACCGACGGCGATGCCGACGTACACGCCGGTGATGAAGAGCGCGAGCGCCGAATACACCAGCGCGCGGCTGATGACCACGTCGATGCCGTAGAGGCGGTATTTGAGGATCGCCACGGCCATTGCAGCGGGCAGGCCGACCAGGAAGATGGCGAGGTAGAGCGGCCCCGCCACGTCTGGGAAGGCGCCGTTGAACACGGCGAGGTCGATGAAGTGCACCGCGAAGGCGGGTGCGACCGGGGCCGCGACGAACCCCACCCATTTGAGCTGTTCTCTGCGCTCGCCGCTGGACTGGAAGAGGCGCAGCACCGCGGCCACCACGGCGAGGATGAGCGCGGCGCCGGACAGGAACCAGCCGGCTGTCTGTGCCATCGCGGCGATACCATTGTCGGGATCCACCAGCACTCCGGTGGGATTGTTGACCGGGAGAAAGAGATTGCCGACGACGCCGCGGTCGGCGGGAGCGATGTGGCCCTTGGTGAGCATGAAGGCGAGGGTCAGAACCGCGCTGCCCACGACCGCCAGCACCAGCACGGCCCGCCACGTGCGTCCCTGCTTGAGCCCGTCGGGAAAGAACAGGAACACCATGGACAGGCCCACCGGGAACGCGGTGAAAAACACCCACTGGCTGAGCCACGCGACCAGCTCTCGCAGTGGCAGGGCTGACCGCGTCGTCAGGTACGCGTAGATCGCGTACTCACTGGTGAGCTGCGTGATCAACGCCCCCACGGTGAGGTACAGGAAGATCCTGCCGACCTGGTTGCCGGGCTGCCTCGACAGGATCAGGACGCCGGCAAGGCCGTAGGTGAGCACGAACAGAGTGCCGAGCCCCACCCCCTGCGTGGGCGACTGCCAGGTTGCGTGGTTGGCGATCTGCAGCAGCTCGCCGGCTGCTCCTCCCGCCACAAGACAGACCCAGACCAGGAGCGGACGGCGTTGCAGCAGTGTCCTGCTCGCTTCCATGCCGTCAGTGTCAGTCAACGTCACCTGCGCGGCAAACCGGGTGGGGCCACCTTTTCGCGGGCGCCTGCACCTGCGCAAGGGGGATGCCTGCCCCACCGTCGCGGGCCGATGCCGCGTCTCACCTACTCCGGAGTCACGTAGGCCGCGCTCAGCCCACCGTCCACCAGGAAGGTGGCGCCGTTGACGTACGACGACTCATCGCTGGCCAGGAAGAGCGCCGCGCTGGCAATCTCTCGCGCGGTCGCCAGCCGGCCCATGGGCAGGTGAACGCGGCGGCGCTCGTACGCCGCAGGATCGTCGCTGAACAGGCGCATCAGCAATGGCGTCTCCACCGGGCCGGGGCAGAGCGCGTTGACGCGCACCCCCCGGCGTGCGAACTGCACCGCCAGCTCGCGGCTCATCGACAACACCGCCCCCTTGGACGCGGTGTACGCGATCTGCGACGTTGCCGCGCCCATGAGCGCGACGAACGAGGCGACGTTGATGACCGAGCCGCCGCCACGGTCCAGGAGCCGCGGGATGCCGAACTTGCAGCAGAGGAAGACGCCCCTGGCGTTGACAGCGTGCACGCGGTCCCAGGCATCTGGCTCGGTGGTCAAGATCGAGTCGTCGTCGGGGGGCATGATTCCGGCGTTGTTGTAGAGCACGTCGACGCCGCCGAAGCGACGCGTGGCGGCGTCGTACAGAGCCTCCACACTGCCGGCGTCGCTGACGTCAACCTTCTCGAACACGGCCTCACGACACTCCGCCGCGGTCTTCTCCCCACTCTCGGCGCTCACGTCTGCGACCACCACCGATGCGCCCTCCTCCGAGAAGAGCAGCGCCGCCTCGCGGCCGATGCCGCCGGCGGCACCGGTGATCACCGCCACCTTGCCGTCGAGTCGGCCCATCAGGAGTCCGTCGCCAGGAACACGTTCTTCACCTCCGAGTACCCGTCCATCGCCTGCATGCCCAGCTCCCGGCCGAAACCCGACTGCTTGAATCCGCCGAATGGGGTGGCCACGCGCACCGACGTGTTGGCGTTGACCGAGATGACGCCCGTGTCGATGGCGCGCACCACGCGCAGAGCCCGCGCCCCGTCCCTGGTCCACACGGACCCGGAGAGGCCGTATGGCGTGTCGTTGGCGATGCGCACCGCCTCTGCCTCATCCTCGAACGGGATCACCGCCAGGACGGGGCCGAAGACCTCCTCCTGGGCGACGCGATCCGTGTTGCTCGCCTCGATCACCGTACACGGGTACCAGAAGCCGGGGCCGTCAGGAGCGTTGCCCACGAACAGCGGTGTTCCCTCGACGAATGACGACACCGTTTCCCGATGCTGCTCGGAGATGAGCGGGCCCATCTCGGTGTCCTCCTTCTCCGGGTCACCCACCTTGACGCGCGCCACCGCTTCGACCAGCTGGGTCACGAAGGCGTCGTACGCGGAGCGTTGCACGAGCACGCGCGATCGCGCGCAGCAGTCCTGACCCGCGTTGCCGAACACGGCGCCAGGCGCCGCCGCCGCCGCCTTCTCGATGTCCGCGTCAGCGAACACCACACTTGCCGACTTCCCGCCCAGCTCCAGCGAGACACGCTTGACCGTGGCGGCCGCGCCGCGCATGACGCGCGCACCCACCTCCGTCGATCCCGTGAAACTGATCTTGGAGACGTCGGGGTGCTCGACGAGGCGCTCGCCGACCACGCGCCCTGGGCCGACAACCACGTTGAAGACCCCCTCGGGGATCCCCGCGTCCAGGGCGAGCTCGGCGAGGCGCAGCGCCGACATTGGGGTCAGCTCGGCAGGTTTGAGCACCACGGTGTTGCCGCACGCCAGCGACGGGCCGAGCTTCCAGCTCGAGATGTTGAGCGGAAAGTTCCAGGGAACGATCAGGCCGACGACGCCGAGCGGCTCGTGGAAGGTCATGTCGACGCCGCCCGCCACCGGGATGGTCTGGCCGTGGTGCTTGTCGATCGCCCCCGCGTAGAAGTGGAAGACGTCGGCCACCATGCCCACCTCGGCGCGCGAGTCCGAGATCGGCTTGCCCACATTGCGGGTCTCCAGCCGGGCCAGCTCCTCGCCGTGCTCCTCCACCAGGGAGGCGAGGCGGCGCAGCAGCCGGATGCGGTCGTTCGGCGCAAGGGCGCGCCAGCGTGGGAAGGCCGCGGCCGCACGCGCGACGGCGCGATCCGTCTCCTCGACGCCGGCCTGGTGGAGCTCCGCCAGCGACTGCGCGGTCGCCGGGTTGATGACCTGCAGTGTCATCCGCGCTCGAAGAGCCTCTTGCGCTCGTACTCAGTCACGACGGTGTCGAACAGTCGCTGCTCGGTCCGCGCGTAGTTCAGGTAATGGTCGACAACCTCGTCGCCGAGAGCAGCACGCGCGATGCGTCCCCCCTCGAGCGCGGTCACGGCGTCGCGCAGGGTGCTCGGAAAGCGATCCATGTCGGAGACGTAGGCGTTGCCGGCAAATGCGGGCGGCAGTTCCAGCTTCTGCTCGATCCCGTGCAGGCCGGCGGCGAGGATCGCGGCAAACGCAAGATAGGGATTGGCGTCCGCACCAGGGATGCGGTTCTCGATGCGCAGCGCCTGCCCGTGGCCGACCACTCGAAATGCGCAGGTGCGGTTGTCGTATCCCCAGGCCAGCGTGGTGGGCGCCCAGCTGCTGGCAGCGTAGCGCTTGTACGAGTTGATGTTGGGGGCGAAGAAGACGGCGAGCTCGGCGCTGGCCGCCAGCTGCCCGGCGAGGTAATGCTGGAAGAGCTCAGGCTCGCCGTCGAAGGCGTTGCGGCCGCCGACCCAGAGGCTCGAATGGATATGACAGGAGCTGCCGATCCAGGTGTGATCGGGCTTGGCCATGAAGGTAACGGAACGCTCGTGTTGGTTGGCCATCTCCTTGATGCCGTTCTTGTAGATGGTGTGGTTGTCGGCCATGCTGACGGCGTCGCTGAAGCGGAAGTTGATCTCCTGCTGGCCGGGCCACGCCTCACCCTTCGATGTCTCCACCTTGATGCCCGCCGCGTGCATGCCGTTGCGCACTGCGCGGATGAATGGCTCGTCGTAGCTGGTGGCGAGGATGTGGTAGTCGAGGATGTATGGGACCGAGGGGGTGAGGTCGCGGTAGCCCTGGGCGTGCGCCTGCGCGAAGGTCTCCTTGAGCAGGTAGAATTCCAGCTCACTGCCGAACATCGGCTCGAAGCCGAGCGCGCGGGCACGCTCCACCTGCGCTTTGAGGACCTGGCGCGGCGACGGTCGCACCGGGGTGCCGTCATTCCAGGCGACGTCGGTGAGCACCAGCGCGGTGCCTTCCAGCCAGGGGATCCGACGCATCGTCGCGAAATCCGGGACCATCGCGAAGTCACCATAGCCGCGCTCCCAGCTGGCGATCTCATAGCCCGGCACCGGGTCCCCCTCCATGTCGAGGGCGAGCAGGTAGTTGCATCCCTCGATCGGGTGTGCGGCCTGCGCCTCCTCGACGAAGAACTCGGCGTGCATGCGCTTGCCCATGAGCCGCCCCTGCATGTCCGTGAACGCCACCACCACAGTGTCGATCTCACCGTTGGCGACCAGGTCGGTCAGCTCGTCGAGGGTCAGCACCGCATCACCCGGTCGTCGTGGTCGAGCTGTTTCGCGCGCGCGCCGCGCTTCGCTGCACGAATCGTTCGAAGAGGTCGCGCGCCCAGGAGTGGTAGTCGATGAGCTCCTCCGGGTGCGCCTGGACGGCGACGATGGTCCCATCGGTTGACTCGACGGCCTCGATGATGTCGTCTGGGCTGTGCGCCGTGACGCGGAGCGCCGGGGCGAGATCCTTGATGGCCTGGTGGTGCAGGCTGTTCACCATCAAAGTGCGTGGAGCGACCCGACCCAGCTCGGAGTCCGCCTCGACTTCAACGGCGTGCGCCAGCGTGTGGCGGGGCTGACCGTGCGAGTCATGTCCCTCGATGTGCTGGAGCAGCGATCCGCCCAGGGCCACGTTGATGAGCTGCTGGCCCCGGCAGATCCCGAGCACCGGTGTGCCCGACGACGACGCGCCGCGCACCAGCGCCAGCTCGGTCTTGTCGAGGGCGTGGTCCACCTGGACAACGTCGCTCACGGTGTCGCCGCCGTACTCCTCGGGCGCAACGTCCCAGCCACCGGGCACGAGCAGGCCGTCGACGCTACCCAGGATCCGCTCAGCCTCCGTGGCATCCGGGCCGCCGGCGAGTGGCGCGATCACCACGGGCTCGGCCCCGGCCGCCGCGATCGCCTGCAGGTAGGCGTCGTAGTAGCCGGCCACCCGCAGCGGGCTGCAGGTGATGCCGATGCGCGGCTTGCCGTCCACTCAGCCCGATGCGGCCGCAACCGTGCCGACGCTGGTCAGCTCCGCCTCGATCGCGGCGAGCTCCTCGGCGCTCCCCTGCACCTTCGGTCCTTTGAACCAATGCCGGGCTGACACCATCCACCAGATGGCCGTGCCCAAGCCGACGATGGCCACGGCGACGAACGTGTAGTTGAGGTTGCCGAGGGTGACCGGGAACACGGTGGGCAGCACGAAGAGCACGACGATGATGCACACCCAGAGCACCGCCACGGTCCCGATGGGCCGGCTCCACCTGCCGAGATGCCAGGGGCCTCGCTGGAAGGAGTCACCCGCGCGAAGGCGCAGGAAGATCGGGATGGCGTAGGCGATGTAGAGCCCGATGACCGCGATGGAGATCACCGCCGCGTACGCGTTAGGGTTGTACAGGTAGGGAAGGAAGAGGATGAAGGCACCCACGGTGGCCAGCCAGATCGAGTTGGTGGGGGTACCGGTGCGCTTGTTCACCTTGTGCCAGAGGCGGTGTCCGGGGACGGCGCCGTCACGCGAGAATGCATAGATCATCCGCGAGTTGGCGGTGATCGACGACATCCCGCAGTAGAACTGGGCACCGATGGCGACGAGCAGCAGGAACTGCCCCAACGCCGGGCCGGCGGCGTCGATGAAGATCTGTGCCGCGGGCACCGTGGCAAGGGCTTCAGCGTCGTAGTTCTGAATCGCGGCGGTGACGCCGATCAGAAGGATCCAGCCGGCGATCAGCGACACCAGGATCGACATGACGATGCCACGAGGGCCGGCAACCGCCGCGTTTCGCGTCTCCTCGGTCATGTGCGCCGACGCGTCATAGCCGGTGAAGGTGTACTGGGCGAGCAGCAGTCCGATGGCCAGCACATAGATCGTCGCGCCGCCGAAGCCCGCGCCGGTGTTGTTCTGGAAGTGCCCGAAGATGAAGCCGGCCGACTGATGGTGCGGGGCCTTGATGAACAGGACCGCCACGATGACCACGACGCCGACGATGTGCCACCACACCGAGATGTTGTTGAGGATCGCCACCAGGCGCACCCCGAACGTGTTGAGCAGACCGTGGAGGAAGAGGGCGATCGCATACACCAGCAGGATGTGGGGCGCGTCCAGCGTGTAGCCGAACCAGTTGTTGAGGAAGGCCGACGCGAACAGGGCCAGCCCGCTGTCGATGCCGGCGGTGACCGCCACCTGACCGAGCAGGTTGAACCATCCCGTGAACCAACTCCAGGCTGGCCCGTTCTTGCCCCCGAGCTTGGCGGCCCAGTAGTACAGGCCGCCTGCTGTCGGGTAGCTGGAGCACACCTCAGCCATGGCCAGGCCGACCAAGAGAACCATGATCCCCACGACTGGCCAGCCGATGTTGATGTCCACCGGTCCGCCGTTGTTCATGGCCACGCCATAGGCCGTCAGGCAGCCGGAGAGGATCGAGATGATCGTGAAAGAGACCGCGAAGTTGGAGAACCCGCTCATGCGGCGGCGCAGCTCCTGGGCATAGCCGAGGCTGTGCAGTGTCTCGGTGTCCGAGTCGCGCACCGTCGCCGCTTGGTCGACCATCGCCGTCCTCCCACGAACCGGCGCGCAGCGGCGCGTTCCGGCGCCATTCTTTCCCCGCCGGGCCACGCTTCCTCTGCGGAGGCCGAGCAGAACTCGGCCGGACACTAGCAGCGCGCTGCTTGGACCGTCAATGTGCGTCGCGACCAACCCCGGCGCGGCGTCACAGTGCCCGCGTGGCAACCATGTTGAGGCGCACGTAGTCGATCACCGGTTCCGGCATGGCCGCGACCACCCTTAGCATCAGCGCGCGTCGTTCAGCCTCATCCATCGCAGCCACCGCGTCGCCGAAGCAGACGGTCTCGAGGAACTCCGCCAGGTCGGTCTCGTCGTCGAAGCGGGTCGGCTCCTGGTGCGTCCACGCGCGCACATTCTCGAACCCGGCGGCCTGGAGCCGCTCGCTGGTCGTCTCGGCAGACGCGTACTCCCACGCGCTCGACCTCTCCAGGCCGACGCTTCGCGCCACCTCCAGCAGCCGGTCGATGTTTCCCTGCGCTCCGCATTGCGCGGACAGCTGACCTCCGGGGCGCAGGACGCCGGCAAGGTTGGCGAACAGTCGGGGATGGTCGGTGATCCAGTGGAATGTCGCGCTCGAGAACACGGCATCCACCGGTGCGGAACCGTCGAGCGTCGCCGGGGACAGCACCAGGAGGTCTGCCCGGACGAAGCTGACCCGCTCGTCGCCGTGCGCCAGGCGCAGGCGCGACTGGTCGAGCATGCTGGCGGAGGCGTCAAGAGCGATCACCCGCCCGCGTGGCAGTGCAGCAAGGAGCTGCTCGGTGACCCGGCCACTGCCACAGCCGCAGTCCAGCACCGTCTCGTCGCCGCGCAGCGCCAGCCGCTCCAGCACCGCGGTCCCCCAGCGAGCCTGGGGGTTGGCGACGCGGTCGTAGGTGGCGCCGTCCCAGTGCCGCCGTGTCGTCTCGCTCACCCCGCCAAGCGTAGCGGTGCTGGGCCGTCGATCTCGTAGCATCGGGCGCGTGCCTCAACCGACGTCCACCCGCGTCGTCCTGGCCCGGCACTGCGACGTCCACAATCCCCGCGGGGTTCTGTACGGGCACCTCCCCAACTTCCCGCTCAGCGAGAAGGGTATTCGCCAGGCACATGCGCTCGGCCGCCGGCTGGCCGCCACCAGCGCGCGCCAGATCTACACCAGCCCGCTGGAACGCGCCGTGCAGACCGCGGAGATCATCAGCAGCCACATTCCCGGCTCCACGATCACTCTGTCCGACGACCTCGTCGAGGCCCGCTTCGGCCGCTACCTGCAGGGGATCCGCCCACCCCAGGTGCCGTGGCGGCGGCCGCTGTGGCTGATCCACATGATCTGGCCCGGGCTGCTGCCCAACGACGAGCGCGTCGGCGAGATGGCGGCGCGGGTCGAGCGGGCGATCCGGCAGCTCCTTGCCACCAACCCCGTCGACGGCGGCATCTGCGTCAGCCACGGTGACCCCATCCAGGCTTTCTGGGTGCGGGCCCAGGGGAGACCTGCCTGGGCACTCCATCGCCTGCAGTGTGCCAAGGGCGGCATGCTCGAGCTCGACTACGTGCAGGGAACGCTCACCAGCACGGTCTACCGCCCGCCGAGCGTGGGCCCCTCCGAGCCGGCCGAGAGCCCTCAGTCCGGGGCCGGCGACGTCGCCTGATCGCCCGGGTCAGCCTGCCTGCGCGAAGGCGGCACCGACGTCGATCACCTCGTCGCCCCGCCAGGGGCCGAGTCCCGGCTGCGCCGGGGTCCGCGACCCGGCCGGGTCGAGCCGCAGCGTCACCGCCACGATCACCCCGAGGCGCGAGCCGCTGCCCAGCGCCAGCCCGGCGAGGTCGTAGCCGACCACGTCCTTGAGGGTGCGGCCTCCCGCGCTGATCAGCTCGCCCGCATTGGTGAGCAGGTCGACGCCGGCGATGGTGCGGTGGGCGATCTCGCCGAGCGCCACCGATTCGCCCACCGTCTCGCTGCGCACGCTCGGCAGGGCGCTCACCTCCATCCGGCGCGCGGTGGCCGCCTCGCGCACCGCGATCCAGGTGGCGGCCGCGCCGGCGTGGAGCAGGAGCGCGGTGGCGTCGAGGAGGATCGAGTCGAGGTTGTCGGCAGCAATCACCACCGGTGCGGAGGCAGCCCGCGCCGAGCCGAACACGGCCGCCGCAACACTGGCCGCGACGCAGGCGGCGAGGACCTCGCGGAGCTGGGTGACGTTGGCGGGTCGCACAACGTTCTCGGCATCCATGCCGCTGCTGCCCACCGCCGCGGCGAGCTGACGGCGCAGGGCGTCCTCCACGCCGCCGAGTCTATGACGGCGACCTAGACTCGCGCGGTGTCCGGGCCGCCGCTCTCCACCATCGCAGCCCTCGGCGAGCGCTACGTCGCCGAGCTCTTCGATTTCAGCCCTGGCGACGCGCGCACCGAAGGTGACCACAGCTTTGACGGCCGGCTCGGTCCGATCGGGCCCGAGGCCACCCAGCAGCGGGTGCGCCGGCTGGACGAGACGGCCGCTGAGCTGGACATCGTCGTGCCCCGCGGCGTCGACGAACGTGCCGACGTGATCACCCTCCGGCACCGCATCGCCCTCGAGCGGTTCCAGCTCGTCGAGCTCGAGTCGGCACGGCGCAATCCGCTCTCCGGTCTCTTTCGCGGCGCCGACCCGCAGCCCTACTGCACGCACGATTACGCGCCAGTCCCCGAACGCGCGGAGGGGCTGGACCGCCATCTCGATCAACTCCCCGGCTGGCTCGACGCGGCGCTGGATGAGCTCGGCGACTCCGTTGACGAGGGTCCGCGCGGCATCGCCGTCGGGGTGGCCCGCGGGCTGGCCGGCTTCTTTGCCCACGACCTCGACACGGCCCTCCCCCTCCCCGACCATCCCCAGCTCCGCGACCGGCTGCACGCCCATGCCGGCGAGGCGGCGCAGGCGTGCACGCGCTTCGCGACCGCCGTCGCGGCGCGCGACGCACATCCCAGCCCGGCGCTGGGCGAAGAGCGATTCCTGGCGATGCTGCACGCCCAGGAGGGCGTCACCGAGACGGTCGCGACCCTCCGTGCCATTGCAAGCGCGGAGCTGTCCCGGCTTCGGGCTGAGTTCGAGGATGTCGCGCACCGGATCTCGCCGGCGGGCGGGGTGCCGGAGGCGATCGCGCAGATGGAGGACGATCACCCGAGCGCGAGTTCCCTCATCGAGGAGGCCGCCGGAAGCCTGGAACGGGTACGGCAGTTCTGGCGCGAGCGCGGGGTTGTAACCATTCCGGATGCGCCCATCCGCGTGACCCCGTCACCGCCCTACATGCGCTTCGTCTCGGCGGCGTTCGATCCAGCCGGGTCACTGGCGGCGCCGGACGTTGAGAGCAACTACGTAGTCACGCCTGTCGACGAGAGCATGAGTGAGAAGGAGGCGGACGAGTGGCTGCGCTCGTTCAATCGCTGGCAGCTCGAGAACATCGGCGTCCACGAGGTGTACCCCGGGCACTTCGTGCACGCCGTCCACGCCCGCCGACAGCGCAGCCTGCTGCGCCGGGTCGGCTTCGTCTCGGGGTTCGGTGAGGGCTGGGCGCACTACACCGAGCAGCTCGCCATCGAGCAGGGATTGGCCGAGGGGCGCCCACTGCTCCACCTCGCGCAGCTCCAGGACGCGCTGCTGCGCGCTTGCCGGTTCGCGGCCACGCTGATGCTGCACACGGAGGGCGTCACCGTGGAGGACGCCACCGCCTTCGTCGTGGAGACGACCGGGTTGCCGGAGTTTCCGTCCAGGCGGGAAGCGGCGCGGGGCATGTACGACCCGATGTACCTCGCCTACACGTACGGCAAGCTCGCCATCCTCGACTGGCGAGCCGACCTCAAGAGCTCCCCGGGATTCAGCCTGCGCGGCTTCCACGACACCATGCTCGGCAGTGGTCTGCCCCCGCTGGCGGCGGTTCGTGAGCTGCTCTTCAACCCCGACTGACCTGTCGCCGCAGCCCCGCGTCGGAGCCGGTGCTCAGGACGGGATGGCGCCGTGCTGAGCGAGGATGGCGAGGTTGAGCACCAGGGTCACGAAGATGCCGAGCACCAGGGTGCCGCCGACGGTGAGCAGCAGCACCCCGCCACCGGACAGCGAGGTGCGTGACCAGTTGTAGGTCGCCTGTTCGGGACGCGGCCGCGTGTACATGAGGAGCGCGACGCGCAGATAGTAGAAGACCGAGATGGCGCTGGTGGCGATGCCCCACAGGGCGAGCGGAACCTCGTGGGCATTGATGGCGGCGGCGAACACGAAGAACTTGGCGAAGAACCCCGCCGTGGGCGGGAATCCCCCCAGCGAGAGCAGGAACAGTCCCATGGCGGCGGCCACATATGGTCGCCGGAACGCCAGCCCGCGCAGGCTGTCGTAGCTGTCCATGTCCTCGCCGCGGCCGGCCATGATGGTGATCACCGCGAAGGCGCCGATGTTGGTGACCGCGTACGCCGCCAGGTAGTACAGCGATCCCACGGTGCCGACCGTGTTGACGCTGCCCTGCGCGGTGAACGGCGGGACCACGACACCGATGAGGATGTAACCCGCCTGGGCGATGCCGGAGTAGCCGAGCATGCGCTTCAGGCTGGTCTGGCGCAGGGCGGCGACGTTGCCGATCACCATCGAAGTGATCGCCACGAAGTACACCATGATCTTCCAGCGGTCGTACACGGTCGGCTGGCCGAGCGTGTAGGTGAACACCCGAATCAGCGCCGCGAACGCGGCCACCTTGGTGGTCACGCTCATGAACGTGGTGACCGACGTCGGCGCGCCCTGGTACACGTCGGGCGTCCAGGTGTGGAACGGCGCCGCGCTGATCTTGAAGGCGAGCCCGACGAAGAGCAGCGCGATGCCCGCCATGAGCAGCGGGTCGGCCGAGTTGCCCGAGCTCTGCAGCGCGGAGAAGATCTGCGTCAGCTGGGTGTGCCCGGTCTCGCCGTAGATGAGCGCCATGCCGAAGAGCAGGAATCCCGACGCGAAGCCACCGAGCAGCAGGTACTTGAGCGCCGCCTCCTGCGAGCGTGGCTCATGGCGGTTGAAGCCGCTGAGGATGTAGAGCGCGATCGAGAGCAGCTCGATGGCCAGGAAGATGACCATCAGGCTGCTCGCCCCGGCGAGGAGCATCATGCCCGTCGCCGCGGCCAGGATCAGCGAGTAGTACTCGCCGTAATGCATGCCGCGGCGATTGAGGTACTGCGGGCTGATCACCAGCACCAGCGCGGTGCTGACCAGGATGATCGCGTTGATGAAGAGCCCGAAGCGGTCGTAAGCGAACGACCCGAAGTACACGGTGTGCGGCGTGGCCGTATCGAACCAGCCCCAGACCGTCGAGCCGAACGACGCGGCGACGGCCACCAGGCTGAAGCCCGCCAGCCAGCCGCGATGGGAGGCGCTGGTGACCAGGTCGAGCATCAGCAGGATGACGAAGCCGCCGCCGAGGATCACCTCGGGGAGGATGCCGAGGATGTCGACACCGTTCGGCGTGGAGAGCGGCGGCAGCACGGCCAGCGTGGTCATGGCGCCCCCGCGTTGGTGACCGCGGTCGAGGTGAGCGAGCTGTTGGCGACGGCCACGGTCCGCTCGACGCTGGGACGGGCGATGTCACCGACCGGCCTCGGGAACACGCCGAGCAGCACCATGAGCGCGATCAGCGGCAGCAGCACCAGGCCCTGGCTCACGCGCACGTCCCGGACGCCTTCCGTGCGCGGCTGGGGCGGGTCGTGCATCAGCCCCTGGTGCAGGCGCAGCATGTACCAGCAGGCGAGCACAACCCCCACGCCGGCGAGCACCGCGTACACGGGATGCAGTTGGAAGGCGCCGAGCATGATCGAGAACTCGCCGGCGAACGAGTTCATCCCGGGCATCCCGAGCCCCGCCAACGTCGCCACCAGGAAGAGCGCGTAGAGCCACGGCATCCGCTTCTCGAGCCCGGACAGCTCGCGGATGTCACGCGTCCCGGTGCGCTCCTCGACGATGCCCACGATGATGAAGAGCGCGGCGATGATGATCCCGTGGTTGACGATCTGGATCACGGCTCCGTTCACCCCGTTGGTGGTGAGCGTGAAGATGCCCAGCGCAATGAAGCCCAGGTGGCTGAGGCTCGAGTACGCGACGATGCGTTTGAGGTCGGTCTGGCTCAGGGCCATCAGAGCGCCGTAGATGATGCTCAGCACCGCCAGCGCGGCGAGCAGCCACTTGAAGGTGTTGATGGCGTCGGGGAACAGCGTCAACCCGAAGCGGATGAACCCATAGGCGCCGAGCTTGCTGACCAGCCCGGCGAAGAACACCAGCACAGGCACCGGCGCCGACTCGTAGAGGTCGGGCAGCCACGTGTGGAACGGGACGATCGGGATCTTGATGGCGAAGGCTGCAGCGAACGCCAGGAAGGCCCATTGCTCGGGAGTGAACGTGGTGATGTTGAGCCCAGGGATGACCACCGGCGTCCGCGACAGCGGGCCGCCGAGAAGCGCGGTGAGATCGAAGGAGCTGCGCCCGCTGGCGACGCCCAGGGCGATGATCGCGAGCAGCATGAGCAGGCTGCCGGCCACCGTGTAGATGACGAACTTCAGCGTCGCCCGGCCGCGGTTCTCGTTGCCGTAGTTGGCGAGCACGAAGTACAGCGGGATGAGCATGCCTTCCCAGAACAGGTAGAAGAGCAGCAGGTCGACGCTCAGCAGCACGCCGGCGGTCATGGTCTCGGTGAGCAGGAGCAGCCCGCAGAACAGCTTGAGTCGGTCGGTGCTGCGTCGCGAGACGATCAGGGCGCCGAGCAGGAAGACGCCGGCGTTGAGCGCGAGGATCCATGCCGAGATCCCGTCCAGACCGAGGTGGTAGCCGGCGCCGATTGCGGGGATCCAGGTGTGGATCTCCTCGTAGTGGAAGCCGAGCGCTCCCGGTGACACCCTGGTGCCGCTCATCGTCGCCACCAACACCCAGACCAGGATCGCCGTGGCGAGGGTGGCGGCGATCGTGAACGCCTTGAGGACAGTGGCCGCGCCACGCGGGATCAGCTGCAGCAGCAGCGATCCGCCCAGCGGCACCGCCAGGACCACGGTCAGCCAGGGGATGTTCATCGCGACACCAGCACGATGGTGGCGACGACGAAAACGCCGGCCGCCGCGATCATGTAGGACGCGTAGTCGCGGATCAGGCCGGTCTGGTAGTCGCGCGCCCAGGCCCCGAGCTCGGAGCAGGCGTCGGCCACCAGGCGCACCCAGCCGTCCATGGCGCGCGGTTCCACGACCCTGCGCAGGCTGCGTGCCAGCGCCAGGGTGGGCCGCACCAGCACCGCGTCGTAGAGCTCGTCGAAATAGAACTTGTTGTAGGAGAGCTGCGGCAGCGCCCGCGGCAACCGTTCGATCACCGCGGCGGGCTCGGGGCGGCGCTGCAGCCACAGCCGCGCGGCCAGACCGGCGCCGAGCAGAGACGCGAGCGTGCCGGCGACACCCGCGGCAACCGCCTGCCCGGTGCCGAGGTCGACGGCCACCGGGCCGGACACTGCGGTGGTGAAGACCGGCGACAGGAACCGCGCGAAGACGCCGATGAGGACGTTGTCGTGGATGAGCAGTGCCCAGACGCCGAGCACCACGCCGAGGCCGGCGCTGAGAACGGCGAGGATCTGGACCGGCACAAGCATCACCGGCGGCGCCTCATGGGCGGCGTACACCCGAGCGGTCTGCGGCTCACCGCGGAACACGGTGGCCCACAGCCGGAAGGCGTACAGCCCGGTGAGCACGTTGATGCCCAACCCGACCAGGTAGAGAACCCACGGCACCGCACCCGGACCGTTGGTGAGCCCGAAGCCGAGCAGCCCCTCCTTGCTGAAGAAACCGACGAAGAACGGAATGCCTGCCAGCGCGAAGGTCCCGCTCAGGAAGCACAGCTCGGTGCGCCGCATTCGTGATGCCACGCCCCCCATGAGACGGATGTCCTGCTCGTCATGGAGCGCGTGGATGACGTTGCCCGCGGCCATGAAGAGGAGCGCTTTGAACACCGCGTGCGCGGCGAAGTGGTACATCGCCGCCGAGTACGCTCCGATGCCGACCGCGAAGATCATCAGGCCGATCTGCGACATCGTCGAGTAGGCGATGACGCGCTTGATGTCGATTTGGCTGAGCGCAATCACGCCGGCCATCAGCGCGGTGCCCATGCCGACGCAGGCCACCATCCCCTGGGCCACCGGGGCTCGATCGAAGAGCGGGTGGAAGCGGGCGATCAGGTACACCCCGGCGGTGACCATGGTGGCGGCGTGGATCAGCGCCGACACCGGGGTGGGGCCCTCCATGGCGTCGGGCAGCCAGGTGTGCAGCGGGAACTGCGCGCTCTTGGCGAACGCACCGATGGCCAGCAGCGCGCAGATGCCGGTGATGAGCAGGCCGCTCGCGGGGAATGAGCCGGACGCGGCGAAGATGCCGGGGATGCTCAGGGTGCCGACCTTGAGAACGATGAGGAAGGCGGCGATCACCAGGGCGACGTCGCCGATCACCTGGGTGATGAACGCCTTGCGCGCCGCCAGCACCGCGCTCGGTCGCTCGTACCAGAAGCCGATGAGCAGGTAGCTGCTCAGCGCCACCAGGCCCCAGCCGATGATCAGGATGACCAGGTCGGCCGCCAGGACGAGCACCAGCATCGAGAAGATGAAGAGGTTCATGTAGCTGAAGAAGCGCGCCACGCCGCGGTCCTCGGCCATGTAGCCCACCGAGTACACGTGGATGAGGAAGCCGACGCCGGTGATCACCGTCATCATCAGCGCGCTGAGCGGATCGAGCGTCAGGTCGACGCCGACGGAGAGGCCGCCCTTACCGAGGTCGATCCATTGCCAGAGGTGGACGGTCGCCGACTTGGCGCCGTCCGGCGCACCGACGACCTGCCCGAGCATGAGGCAGGCCATCACGAACGCGGCGAAGATGCTGCCGGTGCCGACGAGGTTGACCACGCTGCGTGGCAGCCGCGGACCGGCCAGGGCGTTGAAGAGCGAGCCCGCCAGGGGCAGCAGCAGGATCAGCGAGCCGTAGACCGCGACGGTGGTCGTGTTCAATCGCTCATCTCGTTGAGGTCGTCGACGTCGAGCTCGCGTCCCAGGCGGAAGACCTGGGTGATCAGCGCCAGCCCCACCACCACCTCGGCAGCGGCGACGACGATGACCATGAAGGCGAACACCTGACCCTCCTCGCTGTTGAGGAACCGGCCGTAGGCGACGAAGACGATGTTGACGGCGTTGAGCATCAGCTCGATGCACATGAACACCACGATCGGGTTGCGCCGGATCAGCACCCCGAGCGCACCGACGCTGAACAGGAAAGCCGCGAGGCCGAGCAGGAACGGGAAGTTGCCGCTCGGGCTCATCCGACTTCCACCTCGATCCGCTCCTCCTCGAGGACGGTGGGCCGGCGCGTCAGCGGCGCCTGGCGCCGGGACGGCTGGTTCTGGGCGCGCAGGCGCCGGGTCAGGTACACGGCGCCCACCGCGGCCACCAGGAGCAGCAGGGACGTGATCTCGAAGGGCAGCAGGAAGGTCGTGAAGAGCTGGCCGCCGACGGTCTGCACGTTGCCCGCGGTGTTCACCAGGCCGATGTCGCTCTGGTCGAAGGAGAACGTGTGGTACGGGTCCGAGCCCTGGCCGATCTGCTGGGCGCGGAACACGCCGTTGGCGTTGAAGGTGATTCCGTTGCGGGCGGCCACCACCATCGCCACGGTGATCCCCAGCGCCACCACCGCGCCGATGACGAACCGGCTGTCGATGCGGACACGGTCCTCGGCTCCGGGCGACAGCAGGGCGATGATGAAGACGAAGAGGACCATCACCGCGCCGGCGTACACGATGAGCTGGACCACGAAGAGGAACTGGGCGTTGAGCACCAGGAAGACAACCCCCAGCGCGCCGATGGTGAGCACCAGTGACAGCGCCGAGTAGAGCGGCTGCGGCGAGAACACGACCCCCAGAGCGCTCAGCGCTGCGAGGACGCCGGCGACCCAGATGATCACGCTCATCGCGGTTCGGACTCCTCCGGGCTGATCACGCGGGGCACGTGCGAGGGCACGCCGAACTCGTCGGGATGGGGCGCGTCGGTGCGCTGCTCCTCCCCCGCCTCCCAGGCGACGCGCGGGCTGATGCCCGAGGCGTTCATCTCACGTCCGTTCTGGTCGGAACCGGCGCCGACGTCGCTGTTGGGCCGGCGCGCCTGCGTGAACTTCGGCCAGCTCTCCAAGAGCTCCGCCTTGGTGACCACGGTGCGCTCGCGCCGGTAGTCGGCGAGGTCGTAGCGCGGGCCAAGGGTGATCGCCTCGGTCGGGCATGCCTCCGCGCAGTACCCGCAGTAGATGCAGCGCATCAGGTTGATCTCGTAGCGCTCGGCGTAGCGTTCGCCGGGCGACACCGGGTTGGCGGGATCGTTCTCGGCAGGCCCGACGTAGATGCAGCCCACCGGGCAGGCCGCCGCGCACAGCTCGCAGCCGATGCACTTCTCGAGCCCGTTGTCGTAGCGGTGGAGGATGTGGCGGCCGCGATGGCGCGGCGTGGTGAGCTTCTGCTCCTCGGGCCAGCGCACCGTGATCGGCTTGCGCAGCATCGTCTTGAGCGTGAACGCCAGTCCCTTGGCGACCTCGATCAGCATGAACGCGTCCTCACGATGCCCGCACCGCCACGATCGCCCCGGTGATCACGATGTTGACCAGGCCGAGCGGGAGCAGCACTTTCCAGCCGAGGTTCATGAGCCGGTCGTAGCGGAAGCGCGGCAGCGTCCAGCGCAGCCACATCATCACGAAGAGCAATGCACTCACCTTGCCGAGGAACCAGGCCACACCGACCAGCCCTCCGAGCCAGTCCGAGTGAATGAACGGAACCAGCGGCAGCCAGCCACCGAGGAACACCAGCGTCGCAATCGAGCAGACGATGACCATGTTGATGTACTCGCCGAGGAAGTAGAAGCCGAAGCGCATCGAGGAGTATTCGGTGTGATAGCCGGCGACCAGCTCTGTCTCGGCCTCGGGCAGGTCGAACGGCAGCCGGTTGGTCTCCGCCAGCGCGGCGGTGAAGTAGAGGATGAACGCCATTGGCTGGAGCACCACGAACCACACGTCGTGCTGCGCCAGCACGATCCTCTCGAGATCGAGCGACCCGGCCAGGATGACCGCGCCGACCAGCGCGAAGGCCACCGCCATCTCGTACGAGATCAGCTGCGCGGACGAGCGCAGGCCGCCAAGCAGCGAGTATTTGCTGTTCGCCGACCAGCCACCGAGGAACAGCGAGTACACGCCGAGCGAAGTGATCGCCAGCACGAAGAGGAGGCTGACGTTGACGTGGATCAGGTCCCAGTGCAGCGGGTAGCCGCCGTTGCATCCCAGCCCGACCTGCTGACCGCCGACGCAGGTGAGGCCGCTGATCGGGATCGCCGCGAAGGCAAAGATGGCCGCCCCGCCGGCGAGCGCCGGGCCGATCCAGAAGAGCAGCTTGTCGCGTCCCGCAGGCGCGCTGTTCTCCTTGAACAGGAGCTTGACCGCGTCAGCGGCGGGCTGGAGCAGGCCGAGGGGCCCGACCCGGTTGGGACCGATGCGCAGCTGGATGCGCGCCGCCACCTTGCGCTCGGCGAAGGTCAGGTAAGCCGCGGCCGTGGCCAGCGCGAGCAGAACGATCACCGCCTTGAGCAGGATCACGACGATGCCGTCCGCGCCGACGCGGCCCACCGAGAAGATGTCGGAGAAGGCGGCGATCACGCGGGCACCGCGGCGTCGAAGATGGCGCGGCCGCCGTTGCCGGCGACTCCGTATGCGGGGATGGCCGCGACCAGCTCGCGGTTGACGAGCAGCGGATCACCGGGCCATCCGGGGGCACCGAGCTCGGCCGCGAGCGCGCTGAGGATGCGCGTCTCTGTCGGCGTCTGCGTGGCCGGCGGCAATGCCGGGCGGATGCGCTGCACGCGGCCCTCGACGTTGGTCACGGTGCCGGCCTTCTCGAAGTAGGCGTGGCCGGGGATGAGCACGGTGGCGCCACGGCTCAGGGGTCCCGGCCGTGTGTCGATGACCACCAGCACCTCAGAGCGTGCCGCGGCGCGTTCGACCAGGGGCGCAACGTCATCGGCCCACAGGCTCCCGCCCATGACCACCAGCGCCTTGACCCCGCCGGCCGCGGCCGCCTCGAGGATCTGCCGTCCCGCCTTGCCGGGGTCGGCGACCGTCGCGTAGCCGGGTCCGCTGTTGGGCAGGACCCCGACGTCCTTGGCGCCGCGCCCGTTGACGTCGCGTGTGATGGTGAGCCGGCGCACGGTGCGCGAACGTCCCAGCTCGGCCGCGAGCCGGGCGGCGTGCTCGCGGTGAATCTCGTCTGCGATGACACCGATGACGCCGTCGGGCAGCTCACCGATGCTGCGCGCGCTCACGTCGTGCTCGACACGCCGCACCGACACCCCGCGCTTGGTCGCCGCCTTGTACAGGCGCAGCGTGAGCACCGGCGCCTCGTGCTCCGGCTCGTCACCGAGCACGATGACCGCGGCGCACTCCTCGATCTCCGCGATGCCCAGCGAGTGCTCGTGCGGGCCGATGTCGGTGAAGGTCTCGAGCTGGTGGTCGATGTGGGAAGTCCCCAGCACCTCGCGGCCGAGGCGCTGCAGCAGCCAGAGCTCCTCGTTGGTGTTCTGCGCGGAGCCGAGCACCGCGATCGCGCCGGGGCCGTCGCGCTCCAGGACCGAGCGGATCGACCGCGCCGCGGTGGCGATCGCCTCGCTGACGGAGACGTCGCGAACCTTGCCGTCCGCCCGAACCGCCGGCCGGCGGATCCGCTCGACGTCGTTCCAGCTCTCCGCGCTGTAGCGGCCGCGATCGCAGAGCCACATGTCCTCGACCTGCGGGTTGTCGCGCGACGCGAAGCGGCGCACCTCGAAATCGCGGCTGTCGATGTTGATGTTGCAGCCGTAGGAGCACTCCGGGCAGACGCCCTTGGTGCGCTGCAGGTCCCACGGCCGCGACTTGAAGCGGTACTGGCGATGGGTCAGCGCGCCGACCGGGCACACCTCGGGGAGGTTGCCCTGGAAGTCGGACTTCAGCTGGCCGCCGTCGAAGGTGTTGATGAGCGTGTGCACGCCGCGCTCCTGGAGCACCAGCTCCTTTTCGCCGGTGATCTCCTCGTAGTAGCGGGTGCACCGCCAGCAGAGGATGCAGCGCTCCTGGTCGAGCTCGATCTTCTCGCTGAGCACCACCGCCTTGTTGAAGTGCACCTTCTCGGTGATCGGGAAGCGCGACGCCGGAGGCCCGTAGCGGAAGGCGAAATCCTGGAGGTCGCATTCACCGCCGCGGTCGCAGACCGGGCAGTCGAGCGGGTGGTTGAGAAGCAGGAACTCCAGCATCCCCTCACGCGTCTTGGTGACGTCGGCTCGCTGGGTGTCGACCACCATCCCCTCGGCGACGTACGTGGCGCAGGCGGGCTGCAGCTTGGGCATCTTCTCGACGTGCACGAGGCACATGCGGCAGACGGCCACGGGGTCCATCTTGGGATGCGAGCAGTAGATGGGGATGTGGATGCCGAGGTCGGTGGCGGCGTCCGTCAGCAGGGTCCCCTTGGCGAGGCGGATGGACCGGCCGTCGATGGTGACGCCGACGAGACCATCGTCAGGCGCTGCCGGCGGCGTTGCGTCGGCGGCCATCTACGCCGTCACCAATTCGGCTCTCACGGTCCGCACCGGGCACCGTCCCGCACCGCAGTGCGCCTTGAACTCGTCGGAGAAGGCCTTGTAGGCGGACATCACGAACCAGGTCGCGGTGTCGCCGAGCGGGCAGAAGCACTTGCCGTTCATGTTGTCGCAGATGTCGGCGAGGGTGTTCAGCTCCTCGAGGCTGCACTCGCCGGCCTCGAGGCGATGCATGAGGTCGGACTCGAAGTACGTCCCCTCGCGGCAGGGCGCGCACTTGCCGCAGGACTCGTGGTGGTAGAAGTCGACCAGGCGCATGGACACGTTGACCATGCAGGTGGTCTCGTCCATGAAGACCATGGCGCCGGCGCCGAGCGACGAGCCAGCCTGCATCACCGCGTCCATGTCGAGCGGCAGGTCGAGATGCTCGGGCAGGAGCACCTGCATCGAGCCGCCACCGGGCTGGAACGCCTTGAGCGAGCGGTCCTTCCAGACGCCGCCGCATTCCTCGGCGAGGAGCTCGCGGATCGGCGTGCCCATGGCCATCTCGTACGTGCCCGGGCGGTTGATGTGCCCGCTGCAGCAAAAGAGGCGCGTCCCCGCGCTCTTCTCCGTGCCGATCGCCTTGAACCAGGCCCCGCCACGCTGCACGATGTGGGGAAGGTTGGAGAGCGTCTCCACGTTGTTGACCACGGTCGGCTTGCCGTACAGGCCCTTGATCGCTGGGAACGGCGGCTTGAGGCGGGGCTGGCCGCGGTAGCCCTCGAGCGAGTCGATCAGCGCGGTCTCCTCGCCGCAGATGTAGGCGCCTGCGCCGCCGTGCACGATCACGTCGCAGGTGAAGCCGCTGCCATGAATGTCATTGCCGATGTGGCCGGCGGCACGCGCCTCCTCGACGCAGCGCTCGAGCAGCAACCGCTGATCCTGGTACTCGCCGCGGATGTAGATGAACGCGACGTTGACCTGGAGTGCGTAGGCCGCGATCAGCAGGCCCTCGATGAGCTGGTGCGGGTTCTCGTCGATGAGCTCGCGGTCCTTGAAGCAGCCGGGCTCGGACTCGTCGGCGTTGCAACACAGGTAGCGGGGGAAGACGTCCTTGGGCAGGAAGCCCCATTTCATGCCGGTCGGAAAGCCCGCCCCTCCCCTCCCGCGCAGGCCGCTCGCCTTCACCTCCTCGACGAGGGTTTCCGGGGTGAACTTGCGGAACGCCTCGCGCAGGCCCTGGTAGCCGCCGAGGCGCTCGTATACCGCCAGTGTCTGCACTCCCTCGGTGCCGAAGTCCTTGGTGAGCAGCTTGTGTTCGGCCATGACGGCGCGATCCTACAGATCGCCCGCGTCGAGACGCGGTCGTTTGCGGGGCCGGCTGCGGCTGCCGCGCGGGTTGGCGCTGGGCTGAGTCCGCGACCCGGGCATCTCGGTGTGCTCGACTGAGGGCGGCTCGCCGCCAGGCTCCTCCCCAGCCCCCAACCGGTCATCAGACGGCGGCCCCTCGGCCGTCGCCTCCGGGGGCGTCTCGGCCGTGGGCGGGTGCGGCCCGCTCGGCTGTGCCCCTGCGGCCGCGCCGGTGCCTGCGCGCCCGCTCGATCGCGAGCGCAGCCTCTCGATGATCCCGTCGACGCGCTCGGGGGTGAGGTTCTCGTGGGAGTGATGGTCCACCTGCATGGCCGGCGCGCCCCCGCAGGCGCCGAGGCACTCGACCGTGCTCTCCCAGGTGAACTTCCCGTCCGCGGTCGTGCCCCCTGACGGAACCCCGAGCCGCCGCTCGACGTGGCCGACGATCTCGTCGGCCCCGCGCAGCGCGCAGCTGACGTTGACGCAGACCACAACATGGTGGTCACCCGCCGGCTTCTGAAAGTACATGGAGTAGAAGGTGCTCACCGCCTGCACCTCGCTGGGCGCCAGCCGGAGCACCTCGGCCACCTCGGCCATCCCTTCGACAGACAGAAAGCCAAGCTCATGCTGGACAGCCCACAAACAGGGAAGGATCGCGCTCCGCGGATGCGGGTAGCGATCACGAAGAGCGGTGATCTCCTTGCGAGTCGCCAGAGCTAGCGGCATCGCATCTCCGCTGCTGCTGAAGAC
This sequence comes from Candidatus Aeolococcus gillhamiae, assembly GCA_003244045.1. Taxonomy (GTDB): domain Bacteria; phylum Chloroflexota; class Dormibacteria; order Aeolococcales; family Aeolococcaceae; genus Aeolococcus; species Aeolococcus gillhamiae. Next base: position 817 of record QHBU01000156.1, on the reverse strand, counting down.
GGGCGGGGACGAAGACACATCTCCTTGCTGCTCAAACAGGCTTCGGCGCCAGTGGCGACCGAGCCGAACGTGCCACCGGCGCGTCCGCCTCGACCTCGGGAGCCTGCAGAACTCGCGCTGCGGAGACGTGTCTCCGTCCCCGGCCTCACGGCGTCGCTTGCGGCTGGGGTGACTTCGCCTCCGGCCATCCCTATAGGCCGCCTGTCCGAGCGTCCTCGCCACCCGCTGCCTTCTATCGTGTCCTCAAAGGCGAACGCTGAATTCAGCTCAACCAGGCGCAGTCCGCGCACCCGCGTGGAACCGCTATCGACACCTGCCAACCGCGGACGAACGCCAACCCGTGCGCGGACGGTCCGCCCTACAACTACCCCAGATCCAGATGAGGCGGGTCGTTGTCGATAGGAAGGGCGGCGGCGAGGGGACACCAGCGACGGCAGTGAATTCTGCAGCAGCCGAAGGAGTGGAGAACTCCCCGGTGGGGAGTTCGGAGCGACGCTAACGGCTGCGAAGCCTCTGAACAGACGGCGCTGGTGTTCCCTCGCCGCCACCCCGCCCCGACAACGGGAGCCCCTCATCGATCGACGTCCCCGAGGACGATGTCGATGCTTCCGATCACCGCCACGACGTCCGCGATGAGCTCGTCGCGGACCATGTGGGGCAGGGCGCTGAGGTTGCTGAAGGAGGGGGCGCGGACCTTGCAGCGGTACGGCCGGTTGCCGCCGTCGCTGACGATGTAGAAGCCGAGCTCGCCGCGTGGTGACTCGATCGCCTGGTACACCTGGCCCTTGGGGACGTGGAAGCCCTCGGTCACCAGCTT
>QHBU01000155.1 GCA_003244045.1 Candidatus Aeolococcus gillhamiae | reverse complement strand
AAGTTCTGGACGATCACCTCCTGCACGTGGCCGTGGCGGCGATGGCTGGCGGCGATGGCCTCGAGCGCCTCCACCCGATCGCCCCGGCTCTCGCCGATGCCCACCAGGAGGCCGGTGGTGAACGGGATCGAGAGCCGGCCTGCCGCCTCCAGGGTGGCCAGGCGGCGCTCGGGCGTCTTGTCGGGCGCGCCGCGGTGGCAGGTGAGGTCCGGGTTCAGGGACTCGACCATCATCCCCTGGGACACCGCTACTTTGCGCAGGCGAGCCAGCTCCTCGGCGTCCAGGGCGCCGGCATTGGCGTGGGGCAACAGGCCGGTATCGGTGATCACCAGACGGCAGGCTGCCACCAGGTAGTCGACGGTGGAGGCGTAGCCGGCGTCGTCCAGCCACTGGCGGGCCGCGGGCCAGCGGTCCTCGGGACGCTCGCCCAAGGTGAAGAGGGCCTCGTGGCATCCGGCGCTGGCGCCGGCCCGGGCGATGGCGAGCACCTGGTCGAGGCTCAAGTAGGGCTGGTCGAGGCGGGCCGGGGCAGTGGCAAAAGTGCAGTACCCGCAGCGGTCGCGGCACAGCCGGGTGAGGGGCACGAAGACCTTGGGCGACCACGTGACTCGCGCGCCGTGGGCCAGCCGTGCCTGCCGCCGGGCTGCGCCCATCAGGTCGGGGAGCGCGACGCCCGTCAGGTCCCCGGCCACGGGGGTCACCCTACGCGCACGAGGTGCAGGGCATGCGCCTCGACGTCGATCTGCGGCGCCGACACCACCGTCACCGGCCCTTCCCGGCCGAGATCGAAATCGAGCAACGCCAGCAGTCGGGCCTGCGCTTCTCCGCTGTCACCGCCATCCCTCACTGAGGCTGCAGCGTCTACCCGGCCGCGGCGTGGTCGACCAGCCACACGATCTGGTCGGCCTGTACGTGGGACGCAGGCAGATCGGGCTCGCCGCGACGTAGACCGGCGAAGGCCCCGGCCTTACCGGCTCCCGAGACTGTGAAGATGACGAGGCGAGCCCGGGCGATGCCCGAGTAGGTGAGCGTCATGCGCCGGTGCGGGTTCTTGCCCGTGGGGTCCTCGTTCATGACGACGAGGCGCCCGGGGTCGGCCAGCAGGGCAGGCGAACCCGGGAAGAGGGAGGCGGTGTGTCCGTCGGGGCCCAGCCCGAGATGCACCAAGTCGAGACGGCCGGCCTGGGCCACTCTTTGCTGGTAGGGGTCGGGGCCGTCGTCGCAGCGCATGGGGTAGATGGCGTTGGCGGCTCCCACCCGCTCCAGCAGAGCCTCGCGGCCCAGGCGCTCGTTGGAGTCGGGGTCGTCGGGCGGCACGCAGCGCTCGTCACCCCAGTACACGTCGACCTGCCACCAGTCGACGCGATCGCCGCCGTCGGCGGCCAGCCGCTGGTAGCATCGGCGGGCCGTCTCCCCTCCGGACAGCACGAGCGAGAACCCTTCGTCGGGCCGGTTGCGGAAGGCCTCGATGACCCGGCCCGAGAAGGCGTCGGCCACATCGTCGACCACAACTAACTCGCCGTTCATCGCAGCCCCCTCAGCTCCAGGGCGCCGGCGAGGGCCTGGGCGTAGACGGGGTCGTGGCGGGGACGGGTGAGGGCGTTGGCCAAAGACAGCGCCGGCCACTGTTGGCGGATCCGTACCGCCTGGCGGACGCAGGGGCCACCGTCGATGTCGATGCAGGAGCCGATGGTGCGCTCGGCGCCGGCGCGGGCGCCGGGCGCGGCGACTGACGCTAACGCGGCTAGCGTGAGCTGCGCGTCGACGAGGGAGAGACGGTGCTCCAAGGTCAGCCGTCCGCCCCACCGGGCAGCGCCGCGCGAGAACGTGTGCGGCTCGC
>QHBU01000154.1 GCA_003244045.1 Candidatus Aeolococcus gillhamiae | reverse complement strand
GGCTACACCAGGAGCGGCTCGGGAAACCGCCAGGGCCCCGACGGCAAGCCCCTGAGCTACACCCTCACCGTCGTCGACAGCATCCCCGCCGTGCTCGAGCTGGTTCTGGCGTCGTTGGCCAAGATCGGCCTGAACCTCACCCCCAAGCGAGTGCCCCTGCCCACTGTGCTGGGAGGGGCCTCCTACGACATCGTGGTCGCCTTCGACGGCGGCTTCGGCGCGAAGGGTGACCCCGACCACCTGCGCGACGTCTACTCGTCCCAGTCGACGGCCTTCCAGCACCCCCTCGGCTACCGAAACCCCCAGGTCGACAACCTGGCCGAGCGCCAGGCCGTGAGCCTGGATGTCAACGCTCGCAAGGCGGTGGTCGCTGACCTGCAGCGAGCCGTGGCCCAGGACCTGCCCGTGCTGCCCATCTACTACCCGGACGGGTTCAGCATCTACCGCAAGTCGACCTTCGACCAGTGGAGCGACGGCACCGCGCTCACCGAGCCCAAGCGCAACCTCATGACGGGGATGAAGTCGGGCCTCAAGATCCGACCCATCGCGGGATAGCTCGTTGCCTCGTCCGCCCCGGAGGAGTAGCGTGATCAACGAGCGGGAAGGCGTTGCAACCCACCAATGACCAGAACCCTTCGTCCCATCTTCCTCACCGTGCTGCTGGCAGGCATGGCCCTGACGCTGGTCATGGCTCCGTCTGCTCTGCAGGCACAGCAGGCTCCCCCGGGATCGGCGCCGGCCACGGGCTACGGCGCCGCCCCCAACCACGCCCAGTCCGCTCGTGACATCGCCCTGGGCAAACTGGGAGGGGGCTCTACCAACGCGGTGTGGTGGATCGTCGCCGTCGTCGTGGCCCTCCTGCTCATCGGGGCCGCCGTCGCGCTCTACCTGCGCCGCGAGTCCTGAGCGAGCCGGTGAGCGACCACAACGAGGTCTCCCGCCGCCACTTCCTCAGGCTGGCCGGGGCCGGGGGGCTGGCCGTGGCAGCCACCTCGGCATCGGGATCGGTGCTGGCGGCGTGCTCCAAGGCATCGGGCAGCAGCGACACCTTGAAGGTCGGGGTACTGGCCCCGTTCAACGGCATCGGCAGCTTCATAGGCACCGTCGTGAACAACTCCCTCGACGCCGCCGCCCGCCAGATCAACTCCACCGGGGGTGTGAGCGGCCGCAAGGTGGAGCTGCTCCTGCGCGACACCGGCGGCGACGCCAACGGCACGGCCAAGGCCTACGCCGAGCTCGACGGCATCAAGGGCCTGCTCGGCATATTGTGGTGTGGCGCCATCGGCTTCGACCAGGCCCTGCCCCGGATCAAGCAGTCGGGGATCCCGCTGGTGGCCGTGTTCGAAGACCCGTTGTCGGCCGGCCAGCTCTACCCCGACGGCGGCGCCGCTGGGCGCTCGGTCTTCCAGGTCTCAGTGCCCGACACCTACGTGAAGCAGGCGCTGGCCGACTACGCCAAGGGCGACAGGGGCTACTCGTCGGCCGCCATGCTCTACGACGAGTCGCTCGACGGCGGCCTCGACCTGCCTGGCACCAGCCGTGAGCACTTCAAGGCCG
>QHBU01000153.1 GCA_003244045.1 Candidatus Aeolococcus gillhamiae | reverse complement strand
CACCAGCGACCGGAGCGATGCCGTCCCGCCCCGATCAGATGTCCCCACCAGGTTGATGGACCCCGAATATGTCGCGGAGCGCATTGCAGATCTCGCCCACGGTCGCGAGTGACGCGAGCGCCTCTCGCATGACCGGCAGCAGGTTGTCGCTTCCCTCTGCGGTACGACGCACCGCGTCGAGGTGGCGCGTCACCGCTGCGGCGTCCCGGCCGGCGCGGAGCTTCTCGATGCGGTCGACCTGCTCCGCCTCGAGCTCGGCGCCGATGCGGAGGATCTCAACCTCGCGCTGCGAGGACTCAGTGAACCGGTTGACGCCCACGATGACGCGCTCCCCGCTCTCGACCAACTGCTGGTGCCGGTACGCCGCGTCCTGGATCTCGTGCTGGTAGAAGCCTTCCTCGATGGCGCTGACCGCGCCACCGCGCTCCTCGACGCGCGCCATCAGCGCACGCGATGCCTCGACCAGATCGGCGGTGAGACGTTCGACCAGGTATGACCCGCCCATCGGGTCGGCAACGGCTGCGGCGCCGGACTCGAACCCGATGACCTGCTGCGTCCGCAGCGCGATCTCAGCCGCCTGTTCGGAGGGCAGCGCCAAGGCCTCGTCATAGCTGTTCGTGTGCAGTGACTGCGTGCCGCCGCAGACGGCGGCCAGCGCCTGGATGGCCACCCGCACCACGTTGTTGAGAGGCTGCTGCGCGGTGAGAGTCGCACCGCTGGTCTGGGCGTGGAAGCGCAGCGCCAGGCTGCGTGGATCGCGGGCGCCGAAACGATCGCGCATCACCTCTGCCCAGATGGCGCGCGTCGCGCGGAACTTGGCGACCTCCTCGAAGAAGTCATTGCTGACATTGAAGAAGAAGCTGAGCCGGGGGGCGAAGTCGTCGACGGCGAGGCCCGCATCGACGGCGGCCTGCACGTATGCGATGCCGTTGCACAGCGTGAAAGCGATCTCCTGCGGGGCGGTCGCACCCGCCTCACGGATGTGGTAGCCGCTGATGCTGATGGTGTTCCAGCGGGGCAGGCGCTGCGCGCAATACGCGAAGGTGTCCGTCACCAGGCGCATCGAGGGCCGCGGCGGGAAGATGAACGTGCCGCGAGCCGCGTATTCCTTGAGGATGTCGTTCTGGATGGTGCCGCCCAATGCGGCTGGGTCGATGCGCTTGGACTCGGCGACGAGCTCGTACAGCAAGAGCAGCAGGGACGCCGGGGCGTTGATGGTCATCGAGGTGGTGACCTCGTCCTGAGGGATGCCGTCCATCAGCGTGGCCATGTCGTCGAGAGCGTCGATGGCGACGCCGACCTTGCCGACCTCGCCACGCGCCCTGGGGTCGTCGCTGTCGTACCCCATCTGAGTGGGCAGGTCGAAAGCGCAGCTCAGGCCGGTCTGCCCGGCGGCGAGCAGGTAGCGGAAGCGCTGGTTGGTCTGCGCCGCGCTGCCGAAGCCTGCGTACTGGCGCATTGTCCACAATCGCTTGCGGTAGCCCTCGGGTCGCACCCCGCGCGTGAAGGGGAACTCGCCGGCCGGAGGCCACCCGGGGGTGCCCTCAGCCCCGTACGAGGGCTCGAGAGGCAGCCCGCTCTCCGTGTGCGACAGCGCCGGGCCGCCTTCGCTCACTCTGCGGCGTGGTCCGGTTCGGGATCGGCCATGCAGAGCTCGGTCAGCACCCCGGCGCCGGCAGACGGGTGGAGGAAGGCGACGAGCCGGCCGGCGGCGCCACGCCGTGGGGAGCTGTCCAGGGTGCGCAGCCCCAAGCCCGTGTACTCGTCGAGTGCCTCCTGGACGTCGTCGACACCGTAGGCGACATGGTGCAGGCCTCCCCCGCGCCGCTCCAGGAAGCCCGCGATCTTGGAATCGGGGCCGGTCGAGCCGAGCAATTCGACGCGCGATTCACCGACCTCGAACATCACCGCCTCGATGCCGTCGGAGTCGACGCGCTGACGGTGGCTCGGAGGGCGTCCGACGAGGCGGGTGTACGCCTCGACCGCGGCGTCGATGTCCGGGACGGCGATGCCCACGTGGTCGATCCTGGTCAGCACCCGGCCGAGTATGAAACGCCCGTGCGGCACAGCGCTCACCGAGCCGTTGCACGGAGGCGATGAGCGGCCCCGCGTTCGATGCTACCGTCGGCTCGTCCCCATGTCCCGGCCGCGCCTTCCCGCCGCCGTCGTCGCCACCGCTGCCCTCGTCCTTCTCGCGGCGTACCTGGCGCTGTGGAGTGGCGTCAGCACGATCAACATCGGGACCTCCGACTTCACCGCCACCTACGTCGGTGCCACCCTGCTGCGCGAAGGGCACGGGGCGGCGATGTACGACCAGGCGCTCCAGGCGCCGTTGCACGCCGCGCTCATCGCCCCGCTGCGGCGCGGCAACCTTCCCTACGTCAATCCACCAGTGGCCGCCGCCATCGTCGTCCCCCTGACAGTCCTGCCCTTGGCGACGGCGTACCGGATCTGGCAGGCGGCACAGCTGCTGATGCTCGCTGCCGCCGTCGTGGTGACGCTCCGCAGGGCACCGTGGCCGGCCCGCCTGTCGCAGCCCGGTGTGCGCCTGGCCACCGCCCTGGCCGCGCTGGCCGGGACAGGGACGCTGAGCCTCGGCCTCCTCGCCCAATGGGACGGCTTCACCGCTCTGGGCCTGGCCGGGGCGTACGCGCTGTGGCGCCGCGATCGAGGCTTCGCCGGCGGCGTGGTCCTGGCAGCGAGCGCGGCGATCGCCAAGCCCCACCTGGCCATCGGGCTCGCCGCGCTGCTGCTGGGCTGGCGCGAGCGGCGGGTGCTCGCCGGCGCCGCGGCCGGCCTGGCGGCGGTCGTGCTGGCGTCCCTGATCGCCGCCGGGCCCGCGGGGTTGTCCGGGTTCGTGAGCGCTGGAGTCGCCGACGCCACGCGCTGGCCCCTGGCGTCGCTGCTCGGATTCACCGGGTTGACGGGGTCCTGGCTGGGCAACGGCACGGCGGCGCACCTGCTCGCAGCGGCGGGGAGCCTCGCGGCGGTCGCGGCCTGCATCGGCCTCGGTCGCCGCCTGGCCTGGGATCGGAGCGCCCTCGAGCCCTGCCTGGCTTCGGCCACCCTGCTCTCCCTGCTCGCCTCACCACACCTGCTCAGCCACGACATGGTGCTGCTGGCGCCGGTCCTGGTCTGGATGATGGCCTGGGCCGCCGGCCGGGACGGGGCGTGCGCTTGGCCAGGACGCCATGGCCGCGCCGTGCTCGCCGGCTGGGTGGCGCTCTCGCTGACGACGGCAGTCGACCTCGGGGCCGATCAGGCGGCTCCGCCCGGGCGGCTGGTGCCCTGGGCGCTGCTGGCCCTGGCCGGGGTGCTCATCTGGCAGCTTGGACCGCGGCGCCACAGCGTGGTGATCGCACCCTCCTGAGCGCGCCCCGTCAGGACAGACCGGCTCGGCGTCGGTGGCGCAGCCGCGCGGCGGCGACGCTCGCCGCTCGCAACGGCGCGGTCACCCGCCAGCTGCGCGAAGCAGTGACCGCGGCCAGCTGGTCCGCTGTCACCGCGAGGCGGGCCACCTCGGCACGCAGTGCCGCGACCTCGGCGTGCAGCTGCTGTGCCGCCCCGTCCTCCGGTACGGGCGGGACCGCGAGGTCGACCGGGGCGATCCCCTTGAGGAACACGAAGATGTACTCGTCGTCGCCCTGCTGGCGTGGGATGAACTCCACCATCTCCATCTCGAGGCCGGCCTCCCGCGTCGCACCGACGAGGAACTCGAGGAACGTGTCGGGCCGCCACACATGGAAGTGGATGCTGTAGTCGAGGTCCATGAGCTCGCGCACCCGGGACGGCCCGGTGCTGACGCCCGCCCTCCGCATCCACTCCACGTGCTTCTCGGCTTTCTCGACCCACTCGATGAAGTGCGCCTCCCTGGTGTGGGACGTGCCGTTGCGGTACTCGTCGACCACGTGGTCCACCGACGTCAGCTCGCGATCGACGTCGAACGTGACACGTGGGTCGGGAAGCGCCATGTAGAGGACGCCACCGGATCGGATCACACGCAGCATCTCGCGTAACCCGGCGATGGGGTTCTCGAGGTGCTCGAGCAGGTGGTTGGCGATGACGAAGTCGACGGACGAGTCCGGGAGCGCCGAGAGGTCCTGGGCGTCGCCGACGATCGACACCGGCGCGAAGTCGGCGTCGGGCAGCTCCTTGTACTGGTCGTGCAGCTGCTCGGTGGGAACGCGATCGACGTACCGCACGTCGACGCCGGCGGGGACAGCGAGCGGGGTGTCGAGGGCGCCGATCTCGATGCCGGACCCGCGAAGCCAGCGCGCCGCGCGCTGGCGCTTGAGAGTGTTCACACACGGGATTCTGCGGTCCCCCGACGCACGCGCGCTGCGCCGCTCCCGCCGGGCTATCGGCTCACCGCGAATCCGGCTGCCTCCGTGCCCTGCCACGGTGCGGAGGCGACCTTGCGCACACCGGGCAGCTGTGCAATGCAGTCGGCTCTCCATGGGTACGCGCTCCCGGGGATCGTATGGGAACCCACGAAGATCGCCGCGACGTTCTGCAGAGCGGCAACCGCGGCCGCCGGGTCATCGCAGGCATGGGAGAGGGCTGCGAGCAGCGGCAGGCTGAGAGCTCCGCCTTCGGAGCCGGGCGGCACCAGCGGCGTCAGGTCGGTGAGCGAGAGAACCCAGATCCCGGCATCGTTGAGGCCGTCGGTAAGCACCAACGAGCCCTTGGGAAGAGCCGCGGACATGCGCGCCAGGACCGCAACATCGGCGGGCGTCGCCGTGGCACGGTCGACAACGGCCCGCTGGTACACCCCCAGCTCCGATTGCCCGCCCAGGGCAAGCCCGATCAATGCGATGACCGCCACGGCGGCGGCCGCGGCGTCGACAGTTCTCCGAACACCAAAACGGGCCCGCAGGCCTGAAGCGACGTTCGTGCGCAGGCACAGGCCGATCCAACCGGCGACCAGCGCAAGGAGAGTGCAGATGGCGGCGATGCGCCAGTGGGTCGGGTGCGCCAGGCGGTCGAAGACGCCGAGCGGGGGCACGTTCACGACGGGATTGGCGAAGAAGTCGGTGTATGCGCGGTCCAGGGGGGTGCGCAGGACATACACGATGCCAGCGAGCATCACAGCGCCCAGGCTCGACGCCACTGCGAGACGGCGATCAGCGGCGAGCCGCCGCATCACCGTCGCGACGGCGAGCAGGCCGGTCCCGACGATGAAGGGGATGATCCAGAACTGCACCCCGAGCAGCCGATCCTCGTCGCCATAGGGGAAGACGACGTCGCGCCAGAACCTGCCCAGGTGGTGCCAATACAGGCTGTCGGCCATGGCGAGGATCACGACGATGTGCGCGACAAGCACCCACCACATCCGTCGCCGGACGAGGAGAGCCCCGATCCCGACGACGTAGAGGCCGACGGCCAGAGGGCTGACAAAGTCGGTCTGCGCGACCAACTGGAGAAGCATGTGCAGGTGCGCCGGCGAGCCTGCGGATGGCGACGGGATCGTCGACGCTTCGGCGACGGTAGCCAGCGAGACGTGTGGCCGGCGGGTCAGCAGCGTGACCACCGCGGCCCCGGCCGCCACGGCCACCCCGGCAGCCCCGGTGCGCAGCAGCGCTAGGCCCGCCGACGCCCGCAATGCGCGAACTGCGGTCATCGCCAGCAGCAACCCGCCGACAACGAGCGCGGTGAGGACCTCGAGGCCGTGCACCACCCAGATGGACGCCGTTGCGACACCGAGCAGGAGCGCGTTGTCGAGAGCTTCTCGGCCGCGCACAAGGCGCATCGCGGCAACGATGAACGGCACCACCAGGGTCGAGTCCACCACCTGGGGAAAGCGTCCGAGGATCGCCTGGAATGACGGAAAGGCCATGCCCACCGCCACCAGGGGCACGACGGCGGCGAGTGCCAGCGAGCCGCCCGCCTCGAGTGCAAGAAGCGTGAGTCCCAGGGGCATGAGGACAAGGCACACAGTGATGACCGGCGTCATACACGCCGCGGGAGAAGGCCCCCCGATCCAGGACACGACGGCGGTCATCGCCTCGAAACCAGGTCGCGCGTAGGAGAACGCCGTGCCCTGTAGCGGTATCGGGAAGACGGGGATGACGTCGTGCGTCCTGGCGATCGCCGCGGCAAGTGCACCGTGAGCGCGTGGGTCCCAGTCGGGCGGGAGCACCTGTCCGGAGAGAGCCGCCGCGAACACTCCTGCGGCGACCCCACCCGCGATCAGGGCGGGCACCGCGATCCACCATGGCCGCTCAGTGCGTGGGCCCTGTTCCGTTCGGCGCGCTCGGAAGGTGGCCGCGGCGGCGAGCGCTGCGATGCAGGGGAGCACCGTGAGCGGCTCGAAGGGTATGTGAACCAACCGCATGCCGAGCCCGAGAACGCCCAGGAACCCCGCAGCCAACCCGGGAGCGCCGGCGAGCCGCTCCCACGCTCGCCACCGTGGCACCAGCAGGGTGGCCAGGGCGTACCCGGGCAGCAGGACAGCGACGACCAGTCCGGGGAGAGCTTGCGCGAGGTCGTGCAGGGCCAATACGACTCCCTCTCCGGCTCGAGCCGTCGGCGCTGGGCGAGCGCCCACACTCCGCAGAGGCGGAGGCTCAGGACGCGGGCATTATGCCAGCCGTCGACTTGGGCTTGGTCTCAGCGGCCTCTGAGCGTGGCGACCGCGAGCACCGTGCGAGCGATGATGAGCACGTCCAGCGCCACCGACTGCCGCTTGATGTAGTACAGGTCGTACGAGAGCTTCACACGCGCGCCGTCGACGCCACTGCCGTAGCCGAAGTTGACCTGCGCCCAGCCCGTGAGCCCCGGGCGCACGGAGAGGCGCGTGTTGTAGTACGCGATGCTGTCACGCAGCGTCTCCACGTAGTGAGGTTGCTCGGGTCGGGGACCGACCAGGCTCATGTCGCCGCGCAGGATGTTCCACGCCTGGGGCAGCTCGTCGAGATGGAGGCGGCGCAGGACGGCGCCGACCCGTGTGATGCGTGCGTCCTCGGTCTCCGTCCAGCGCAACTCCTGGCCGGGTCGGACTCTCATGCTGCGCAGCTTGAGGATCTGGAACGGCCGCCCGTACTGACCCACGCGAGACTGCCTGTGAAACAGAGGACCGCGGTCCTCGACGCGTGTGGCGACCCACACGATCGCGAGAAGCGGGGCGAGGAGCACGACGCCGACGAGCCCGGCGAGGATGTCGACGCATCGTTTGAACAGGCGGTAGAGGCGCGAGGTCTCACTGCGTTGATGCAGGGAGAGAAGCCAGCCCTGTCCGAGCCGATCGACGAGCAGCCGCCCGGTCAGCTCCTCATACAGGTCGGCCAGGGAGCGGATGACCATGCCGTTGTCGTAGCAGTCGACCAGGCCGGCGAACAGGGACTCTGGGATCTCCTCGTCCGCACCGAGCACGATGATGTCCGCCTCCCGTCGTGTGGCCGCGGCGCCAAGGCGCGCGCCTGCGCCGGCATCCGCGGGATCAAGGCTGCCCACCGTCTCGTACAGCCCGGCCATGTGCCCGTCGATCTGCGGCCAGATGCGCTCGCGTGTGTCGGTGTCGCCGATCAGCATGATGCGGCCGGCGAAGATCGCGCGGGCGAAGACCCGGCGATAGAGCAGGCGCCAGCACAGCACGGCGAACGCCGCGAGAGGCAGCCAGATGAGGATGGTCGGCCGCGTCACCCCGTACGGCACCGCGAAGAACACGACGAGCAGCACGACACTGCTGACGGCGACGCTCGTCGCGACCACGCGGAAGATCGCTCGCACGCTGACCGCGGCGCGCAGGTCGTAGGCGTCGACCATCAACGCCACCGCCAGCCAGATCGCCGTGACCGTTCCCGCACCCAGCCATGGGATGGACAGGCCGGCATGCTGGATCGGACCGGAATGGAGGTTGAACGCGACCACCAGGGCTGCCGCGACGAGGAGGGCATCTCCGACCGCGAGGAGCAGCTTGCGCTCGGAAACGAGAATTCCCCGGCGACGGGTCGCCACCTCTGCCGTCAGAGCGTTCGCGGGTGCAGCCGGGGCGTCCGCTTCGTGGACGATCATCCAGCCAAGAGTACCCCGCCGCGCCCGAACGTGTTGACCGCGACCGTTTGGCGACGGCCGCCCGCGCGGGTGGTGCGCCGAGCCACCCCTATGATTACGGCCGCCATCCCTTCTTCCAGCAGGAGCCGAATGCACAACGGGTGTCACCGATGACGCTTCCGGCGGAAAGGCGAGCGCCGGTCGGCGGCGTCGTCCCCGCTGATAACAGCGGCGTGCGCGATCGGCTCGTCCAGCGGATCCGCGATCGCACCGCCCGTATCGGGATCGTGGGGCTGGGTTACGTCGGCCTGCCCACAGCGGTGGCGTACGCCGAGGCCGGGTTCACCGTGGTCGGTGTCGACACCGACGCGAACCGATGCGCGGCGGTCACACGCGGCGACAGCTACATCGAGGACGTCATCGCCGCCGACCTGCGGCGTGCGCGGGAGAAGGATCGGCTGACCGCGGTCACATCGCTCGCCACGGCCGGTGACCTCGACGTGATCGACATCTGCGTACACACGCCCCTCGGCGAGACACGCGAGCCCGACATCTCAGCGATCAGGGCGGCCGCGGAGGCGCTCGTGCCCGGTCAGCGTCCCGGCCAGCTGGTGGTGCTGACCAGCACCAGCTACCCTGGCACGACCGAGGAGGTGCTGCGCCCGATCCTCGAGCGCTCCGGCCTCGTGATCGGTCGCGACGTCTTCGTGGCGTTCGCGCCCGAGCGCATCGACCCGGGCAACACGCGGTTCACGCTGCGCACCACCCCCAAGATCGTGGGCGGCGTCGACCCGACCTCCACCGAGATCGCGTGCCTGGCACTGGCGACCATCGTCGACACGGTCGTCCCGGTGAGCGACGCAACCACGGCGGAGATGGTCAAGGTTCTCGAGAACACGTTCCGCATGGTGAACATCGGATTCGCGAACGAAGTGGCGATGATCTGCCGCCGGCTCGGCGTTGACGTGTGGGAGGTGATCGAGAGCGCCGCCACCAAGCCGTACGGCTTCATGCCCTTCTACCCCGGCCCTGGTGTCGGCGGACACTGCATCCCGGTCGACCCTTCGTACCTGCAGTGGAAGATGCGCAACCTCGAGTACCGCACCCGTTTCATCGACCTCGGTGACGACGTCAACCGCGGCATGCCCGACTACGTGGTGCAGCGCGCCACCGACGTCCTCAACGACGCCGGCAAGAGCCTGCGCGGCTCGCGCATCCTGCTCATCGGCGTCGCCTACAAGCCCAACATCGGCGATGTTCGGGAGTCGCCGGCGCTGCACGTGGCGGCCAAACTCCGGTCCAAGGGAGCAGAGGTGCGCTACGTGGACCCGCATGTCGATTCATTGGTGCTGCACCATGGAGGCAGGCTGTCGCGAGCGGACCTGAGCCCAACAGAGCTGGGCGCCAGCGACCTGGTTGTGATCACCACCCAGCACGACGACATCGACTGGGGCATGGTGCGGCAGCACGCGGCGCTGGTGCTCGACACGCGCGGCGTCCGCGGTGGGCGGGGTCGCGCCGGCTGGCACACGCTGTAGCCGGGTGCGGAAACTCGCAGGGGGTAGCTCGGGCAGCTCGGCGGCAGTCAACTGTGCTGCGGTCGCAGCGAAATGCCCGTCATGCGTGAGGTACTCAGCGACGTACGTGTTCCAAAAGCCACGTATCCGGACACCCAAAGCGGATCCGTGGTCATCAGCGAGATATCGCGTGTAGCGCCCGACGTATGTGTAAAACAGAACCGTAAGCACAAGGGCGGCCGCCGCGATTGCTTGCGCCAGAGTGCCGATGCCAAGCGTCAGTTGACGCGATCGCACTCTATAGCTTTTGACTGACACTCTCCACGTCGCTCAACGCTACCTCGCGCCGTGCGTTGCACCGACTCCTTCATGCAGCGGTGTCAGCCGGCTTCTCATCCCGTGGGCCAGGATTCGAGAGTGCGTCGAAGGCCTTCCTCGAGGCGCACCTTCGCGGTCCAGCCGAGCCTTTCGGTGGCGCGGCTCGCGTCCGGGACGCGGCGCCTGGTGTCCTCGAAACCCGGCCCGTAGCGCGCTTCGTAGGTCTCGTGCGCGACCGTCGAGGTGCTTCCGGTGAGGGCCACGACCATGCGAGCGAGGTCGGTGATGGTCGTCTCGGACTGCTGGTTGCCGATGTTGAACGCCTGCGCCTCCGCTGCCTCGGTCTCCATCGCAAGGAGGGTGCCGTCGATGCAATCGTCGATGTACGTGAAGCAGCGCGTCTGCAACCCGTCTCCGTAGACGGTCATGGGCTCGCCGCGCGTCGCCTGGCGGAGGAAGTTGGCCATGACGCTGCCGTAGCCGCGCGGATCCATGCGTGGGCCGTAGATGTTGAAGTAGCGCACGATGACCGTGCGCAGGCCGTGCATGACATGAGCCAATGCGAGGTGCTCGTCGAGTGCTTTGGCGGTAGCGTACGACCAGCGGTGGACCATGGTCGACCCGAGGATGCGATCGTCGTCCTCCTGCATGGGGACACGGCTGGTCTTGCCGTACACCTCACTCGAGCTGGCGATGAGCACCTTCCGGCCGCTGAGCGCACACGCGGCGATAACGTTCTCGCTGCCGCGTGTGTTGACCTGGAGAGATCCGAGGGGATCGCGGACGATCTTGTCCACTCCCACAGCGGCGGCGAGGTGGAACACGCGGTCACTGCCGGCCACGAGCTCGCCGACTGTGGGCTCGTCGAGGATGGTCCCCTCGATCCGCTGAACCGGACCACCCTCAGCGTGGTGTGCCAGGTTGGCGCGTCGGCCCGTGGAGAGGTCGTCGAGAACGACCACGGTGTCACCGCGCTCGACCAGCCTGTCCACCAGGTGGCTGCCGATGAAACCGGCGCCGCCGGTGACCAGTGTCCGCATTTCCGCACTTCCATGTGGAGGCGTCCGACGCGCGCTGGCCGCACCGTAGCACCCGGCCCGGACCGCACGTCGGCAGCGCGATCAGCGTACGGTAACGGGCGACATGGAACCGCACGGTCCGAAGCAGCCGTATCCGTTCGTCAGCGTCGTGGTCCCGGTGTACAACGAGGAGCGGTACATCGAGGCCTGTCTAACCTCAGTGCTCGACCAGGACTTTCCTCCCGACCGGTACGAGGTGATCGTCGCCGACGGCGGTTCGTCCGACAGCACGCGCGACCTGGTCGAGGAGTTGGCCAGGCAGCACCCCAACCTGCGTCTGATCGACAACCCCGGCCGCACCCAGGCCGCCGGCCTGAACTGCGCGATTCTCGCCAGCTGTGGCGACTTCATCGCGCGCCAGGACGGTCACGCGGAGTGGACGCGGCACCACCTCCGCCGCTCTGTCGAGCTGCTCCTCGAGAGCGGCGCTGACAACGTGGGCGGTCGCGCCGACGGCGCCGGCCGGGACGTCATGGGGCGGGCCATCGCCTGCGCGATGCGGTCGCCATTCGGCGTCGGCGGCGCGCGCTTTCGCTACTCGCAGCGCACCGAGGACGTCCCCACCGTCTTCCCGGGAACCTTCCGGCGCAGCGCCCTGGAGCGGGTCGGCCTTTTCGACGAAGCCTATCCGCCCCACGAGGACTACGAGCTCAACCACCGCATCCGAGCCAGCGGCGGCCGTGTGCTGTTCAGCCCAGACATCCCCACCCGCTACCACGTCCGCGACTCGGTGACCGCCCTGGCGCGCCAGTACTTCCGGTACGGCCGCGCCAAGGTGCGGGTGGCCCGCTCAACCCTGGGGGTGATCCGGCCCTACCACCTCGCGGCGCCCGCGCTGGTGGCCGCTCTCCCGGCGGCAGCGCTCATGGCCGCCACGCGTCGCGGGCGCCCGCGAGTGGTCGCCGGCGCCGCGGTCTACGCGGCATCATGCGTGGCGGCTGGCCTGCGGGCGGCCCGCGCTGAACCGGCAGCGGTGCGGGTGCGCGTGCCCCCCGTGTTCGCGGTCATGCACCTGTCCTGGGGAGTCGGCTTCTGGGCGGGCGCGGCTGAGGCCGCCCGTGGGGTGCGGACCGGTGGTGGAGCGCCGCCGCAGCTCCCCCGTGATCACCGGGCGAACACGTCCTCGGCGGTCTGATCGGTGGCGGCGGGCTACGATCCCGCCGTGTCCGAGAACCCCGTCCGCGACCTCCACGATTTGGTCGCCCGGAGCGAGGACCCGGTGGTCGCCAGCACCAGGCCGGCGACGACATCCGCTCTCGAGATGAAGCGGATGGTGGGTGACGTCATCGCCAAACTGAAGCCGGACGGCGTCAGCGTCGTCGAGCTCGGCTCCGGAACGGGCGTGCTCGGCATGCCCATCGCGCGGCGCGCGGCACGGTACGCCGGTGTCGACATCTCGCCGCAGGCCGTCGAGGTGCTGCGCGAGAGGCTTCCCAACGCCGTGGTCCGCTGCGCGGACGTGACCAGGGACGACCTGCGCGACCTCGGCTCGTTCGACCGCGTGCTCGTGTACGCCACGCTGCACTACGTGACTGACGAGGC
Source organism: Candidatus Aeolococcus gillhamiae (assembly GCA_003244045.1). Classification (GTDB taxonomy): domain Bacteria; phylum Chloroflexota; class Dormibacteria; order Aeolococcales; family Aeolococcaceae; genus Aeolococcus; species Aeolococcus gillhamiae. Next base: position 52,169 of record QHBU01000153.1, on the reverse strand, counting down.
GGAGGGCGAGCGCTTCGTGCGCGGCGCGCTCGGGCTGCTCGCCCCGGGAGGTCGTGCGCTCTTCGGCAACCTGCCCCTGCCCGCCGAGGACCTCCCCCACTCGCGGCTGCAGCGTGCTCTCGGACGAGCGTGGACGGGGTCGCGGCGCGTCGGCCGCCGTTTCCGCCGGCAACCGCTGCGTCCGGACCCGAGCAGCATGCCGGCTGGGTACTGCCTGCCCTTGTCGCGCCGGCTGATCGAGAGCTGGCTGCGCCAGGTGCCCGGAGTGCGCTGGCGGTGGGTCGCGCCGCGGCTGGGCGTACCGCTGCAGCGCAGCCGCGCTGACCTGCTCGTCGAGAAGCGCGGGTGACGCGCCCAACGCTGCAGAGACGTGCGGTCGATCGCCTGCGCGAATGGTCGTACGCCCACCCCCGGGCACGAATCCTCCTGCGCGAAGGCTGGGGAATCTCCCGCGACGCCGCGCACGCCGTTCATCTCCCCGCGCCGTTCGAACCGGTGGAGATGGACGACCTGCGACGGCTGCGCGACACAGCCTGCGAGCTGCCCCGTGCGGCGGTGGGGCGCCTGTTGATCCTGTCGACACGGGGCTGGTCCACGCACACGGTGACCGAGGCCACGATCGCCCACGCCGCGCGCTGTCGCGGCTGGGAACCGGTCTTCGCCATGTGTGGAGGCCGCCTGCCTGTCTGCGACGTCGCACCCGTGCATGCGGCTCCGCCCATGCCATGCCACTCCTGCGCAGGCTACGCGCACGACGCCATCGCTGCCGCGGGGTTCGACCCCATCCGCGTGAAGGACCTGGTGGACATCGGCGCGCTGACCGCGACGGCACGGGCGCGCACCGCCGCACTGCGGTCCGTGGCCGACTGCGACGCCTACTCGGTGGACAGCTTCGCGCTCGGCCGGTTCGTCAGGACGTCGGTGGCGTGGTTCCTCTCGCGCGGCACTCTGCTCGACGACGCGGAGACCCTGCGGACCTACCGCTCATTCCTGGTCAGCGGAATGGTTCTGCGCGAGGCGTTCACGCAGCTGCTCGACCAGGTGCGGCCGGACCGGATCCTGGTCCTCAACGGCGCGTTCTTCCCGGAGCGGATCCTGGCGGAGCTGGCGTCGCGACGTGAGATCCCGGTCACGCGGTACGAAAAGGGCTTCCTCACCGACACGGTGCTCGCCGGCCGCTGGCGTGCTGGTGCAGACGACCTCGACCCCGGCGAGGCGACATGGCATGCGGCTGCCGGCACAGCGCTGACGGCCGACCAGCTGCGCACCATCGAAACCTACCTCGACGAACGCGTCCGTGGCGGAAGAACCCTCGACAACTTCTGGGCGACGCGGGTCGAGGACGCGGCCGACATCCGGGCCGGTTTGCGCCTGCGCGACGGTCACCCCGTGGTGGGGGTCTTCCTCAACATCCTCTGGGACAGCGCCATCCAGGACAAGGACGTCGCGTTCCCATCCATGGGCAGATGGCTGGTCGAGGTCGTGCGCTGGGCGCAGCGGAACCCATCGGTGGACGTGGTGCTCCGGGTACATCCCGCCGAGGTGAAGCTTGCCAACCACGTGTCACGTGAGCGCATGGCCGACCACATCGCCACCCAGTTCGCACGCCTTCCCGACAATGTGCGGGTGGTGCACGCGGAGAGCGACGTCAGCTCGTACGCGCTGATCGGCATGACGTCGGTCGGGCTGGTATACACGTCGACCATCGGCCTGGAGATGGCCGCGCAGGGGATTCCCGTCATCTGCGCTGCCAAGACCCATTACGGGAAGCGTGGGTTCACCCTGGATCCCGACGCTGCCGACGACTACTGGCGCGCGCTGGAGACCGCTGTCGCTGCACCGCCGGAGGCCGAAGAGCGTGCGCGAATCGCCGAGCTGGCACGCCGATACGCGTATCTCTTCTTCTTCCGCTACCACCAGTTCCTCGAGGTCGTGCACGAGGAGGGCCGCAGCCGGCCACGTGTGACAGTGATGTCGGCCGACGACCTCGCGCCCGGTCGCCACGCCGGACTCGACCGCGTGGTGGACGGCGTGCTGACGGGCGACGGCCCGGTGATCACACCCGCGACGGCGGAGACCCACTGAGTGGACGTCGTCGCGGCCGCGGAGCTCGGAGACCGGGAGTGGGACCGTCTGTGCCAGGACGCGAGCGGCGCCTGGTTCTGGCACACCACCGCTTGGCGAGACTACACACTCGCGTACCGACCGGCGTTGGCGAGTCGCAGCTTGGCCTTCGCGGTGGTCGAGGGCACGCAACCGCTCGCGCTCGTACCGCTGATGGTCGAGAAGGCCGCGGAGCACTACGACGGTCAGCGCTTCTCGTTTGGCGGCGACGCGTGCTGGTCACCTGCTGTCGCCGCCACACTCGATCCGTCACAGGGTGACGCCGCGCTCCGCGCCGCCCTGCATCACGTCGACGAGCTGGCCGAACAGCACGGGGTCGATTCCGTCGCACTGAAGCTCAGCCCGCTGGCGGCGGGCTGGCGGGATCACCTGCCCGTGTTCATTGCAGCCACGACCCGGGCCGGCTACACGGATGTCAGCCTCTCGTCGCAGGTGATCGACCTCGACGTGGACGCGCAGACCCTCCGAACGTCGATGACCAAGGGTCATCGCGCCGACGTCACCCGCGGTCGGCGGGTGCTCGACACGAGCGTGACCACGGGCGAGCAGGCCATCGCCGATTTCCCGGCGTATCGGGCGATGCACGCGCTCGCTGCCGGCCGGGTGACCCGGCCGGACGAGACGTTCCGACTGATGGAGTCATGGCTCACCACCGGAGCTGCTGCGCTCGTGAAGGCGGTGAGAGGCGACGCCGCGGTGGGATTCACCTACCTTATCCTCCACGCGGGCGCGGCGTACTACGCGTCCGCCGCCAACCACCCCGACCACGCCGCAGAACCGATCGGCCACGTCCTCCACGCCGCCGCGATCGACTGGCTGAAGGCGCGTGGCTTTCGTCGCTACGAGCTGGGCCTCCAGCAGTTCGGGCCGCTTCCGCACGACGTGCCGTCGGACAAGCAGTTGGGCATCGCACGCTTCAAGCGCGGGTTCGGTGGGGGAACCGTGCCACTGATGGTGCGTGAGAAGTGGTTCTCGAAAGAGGCATATCGACGTGCCATGGGGTCAAGGATCGAGCGATACGCGACGTAAACCCGGAATTGCTCCAGGACCTCATGGGAGACAGGCGGCCAGAAGCTGATCACCCGGTCGAACTGCCCGACGCAACGACGCCGGCCCGGCCCATATACCATCGGCAACGTGTCCGAACCCCAGGCGCTCGCCGGCACCACGCCATAGTGAGCGCGCGCGTCTACGGCAGCCCTGAGTTCCGCATCGGCGATCGTGCGGTTGGGCCCGGGCATCCCTGCTACGTCATCGCCGAGGCCGGGTCGAACCACAACCGCGACCTCGACACCGCGTTGCGTCTCATCGACGTCGCCGCAGAAGCGGGGGCGGACGCCGTCAAGTTCCAGACGTACACCGCCGAAGGCCTGTACTCGCGGCAGACGCCGGAGATGAGCTACCTGAAGGACAAGGGCCTAGTGGGAGAGCGCGAATCCGTTTGGGAGCTGATCAAACGCGTCGAGATCCCCTGGGAATGGCACGCGGATCTGGCGCGCCACGCGGCCAGCGCAGGCATCACCTTCCTGTCGACACCCTTCGAGGAGGCGGCCATCGACCTGCTCGAGGACCTGGGGGTGCCGGCGTACAAGATCGCGTCGTACGAGGTGAATCACCTGCCGCTCATCCAGTACGCAGCGCGTACCGGGAAGCCGTTGCTCATCTCCACGGGGATGGCCTCGCTCGGCGACATCGAGCGCGCTCTCGACACCGCCGCGGCCGCGGGCGCGCGCGATCTCCTGCTCATGCACTGCGCCGTCAACTATCCGCCGCGGTTCGAGGACCTCAACCTGCTGGCGATCAAGACGTTGCGTAGCGCGTTCGACATCCCGGTCGGCTGGTCCGACCACACCATGGGCAACACCGCCGACGTGGTCGCGGTGGCGCTGGGTGCCTGCGCCATCGAGAAGCACTACACGCTGAGCCGCGACCAAGAGGGGCCCGACCATCCCTTCGCTCTCGAGCCTGACGAGCTTGCCGCGATGGTCGTCGCCATCAGAGAGACGGAGGCATCGCTCGGTTCGAGCGTGAAACGTGTCACCGAGGCCGAAGCCGAGATGTTCCGACTGGGTCGGCGCAGCCTGGTCGCCGCGCGTGACCTGCTTGCCGGCGGTGTGATCACTCCTGCCGACATCGCCGTGAAGCGGCCCGGCTTCGGAATCCCGGTCGACGCGCTCGACCAGGTCGTGGGACGGCACGTGGCACACGACGTGGTGCGCGATCAGGTCCTCCAGTGGGACGATCTGGAGCGGTGAACGCCGGGGCGCAACACCCGCGGGTGACGCTGCGTCCGGTCCGCCCTGACGATGTCGCGCTGCTCTTCCAATGGCGCAATGACCACGACGCGGTGCGCTTCAGCGTCAGCGGCAGGGCGGTGACGCTCGACGAGCACGAAGCATGGCTTGCCCGACGGCTGCGGGACCCCGCCACTCGCCTCTGGATCGCTGAGGAGGACGGTGTCGCGGTCGGCCAGGTCCGCCTCGATGTCGACGACGACACGGGCACGGTGTCCATCGCCGTCGCCGCCGGGCAGCGCGGACGAGGCGTCGGGTCGGCGATCCTGCAAGCGATGCAGGCAGGCGTGCTGTCCACCGGTGCGGTGACCAGGCTCAGGGCGCTCGTTCATCCGGACAACAGCGTGTCACTTCGCGCATTCACGCGCGCGGGGTTTCGACGGATGGCCTCTGCGGATGCCGGGTTCCTGGTATTCGAGTGGCCGTGACGTCCACAACGCGACAGCAGTGGTCGGACCAGGTCCGCGAGTATCGCGATGCAGCCGGGCACGTCCTGCACTACGTGCACGTCACCCATCCGGGAGCGCGTGGCCTGGTCATTCACTTCAGCGCTTTCTTCGGCGAATGGGGTGATGCCCGCCAGTATCGAGCGGCGTTCCAGGGCCACTTCCACAGGTTGCGGATGCTCGGCGACGTTGTCGACTTCGACTGGCTCTTCGTCTGCGACGAGTACGGGGCTGACGGCAATGGCACGTACTACACCGGCGAGGCTGGTGACTTCTTCGTGGAGCGCGCGGTGACCGAGGTGATCACGACCGTGATGGAGTCCTCCGCTCGTTCGGCGTCCGAGACGGTGACGATGGGGTCGTCAATGGGAGCGACTGCCGCACTCAAGTTCGGGCTGCAGTTCGGGGTCAGGGGTATCGTCGCGATCAGCCCACACGTCGACCTCGATGTGTGCGCCCAACGACAAGGACGCTGGCGACACGTTGCTTTCATCTGCCCGGACGGCGACCCGGTGTCGAGCCAGAACCACCGCTACACGCGGCAGGTCCGCCGGATCATCGACGAGTGGGGGGAGCCCCAGCCGCCACCGCGTCTGTTCGTCCAGGCGTGCCGCGACGACGAGGGCGTCTTCGGCGAGCAGGTCGAACCCCTGTCCTTGGCCTGGGCTGCGGCAGGCGGCTCGGTGGCACTCGACGCCCGGCGCTCGGGCGGCCACACAAGCGAGCATGCCACGCGCCCGCTGCTGCTCGACGCCGTCGACTGCCTCCTCGACGGCCGGCCCATCGATGTCACCCGCTACCAGCGCGAACGCACCTTTCGCGGTCGACCGGCGTCGGTCGGCGCCTGGCGAAACGCCCGAACCATGGGCGGTCGGATCCTTCGTGCCCTCCGTTTGCGCGGCCGGCCGGGCACCCGTACCGACCACGCCGACCGCCGCGGTTAGACTGCGACCCAACTGCCGGCGGGCCGCTCACGGAGGGACTTCGTGCTCATCAAGGGCTTCGATCCCCGGTACATCAAGATGTGCTACTTCGCCACCCTCGGCGAACTGGGGTATCGCACCCGGGTCTCTCTTGCAAACGGCACTACGGAGTCGAGCCCGCTCGTCGACGATCTCCACGTGTCGTTCGAGGCGTTCAGCGCCGGCGGGCGGCGGCTCGGCGCCGTCGACCGATTCGAGGTGATCAAGCCCGGCGGGTTCACCGTCGTCGAGGTGGACGACCACGTCGGTCCCGGCCGCACCATCGACACCGACGGCGAGGATGTGCTTGGCATCTTCCACCTCACCCCAGGCCGGTACGTCGGCATCGACGCCGTGGACATCGAGCTGAGCGCGATCTTCGACCAGGTCGCAGTGTCGGATGAATACATCGAATACCACTCGAAGGAGTGGTCGGTCGCGGCGGGGCTTGCGTACCAGTCGATTCCGATGAACGACCCGCGCTTCGGCGGCACCCGGAGCACACTGATGCAGTCACCGAAACTGCTCGTCGATGATGAGACGGACACGAACCTGGTGCTCCTCAACATCTCGACGTCTGCGGACTATCAGCTGGACATCTCCTTCGACCTCGCATTCATCGCGGCCAACGGTGAGCGGCTTGCCAACCACACCGTCCGGATACCGGCGTACGGCTTCACACGAGTGAGCTCGCGCGGGGTCCTCCGTGCAGCGGGCGTCTTTGAGCGCTTCGTGGAGCTGGGCGGCAACGGGATGGTCGTCGGCTTCTCCGACAAGGGCAGCGTGGTGCCACTCTCCATCACACGCAACGACCGCTCCGGCGGGCTGGCCTGTGATCACACGCTGCCGCCCATGTACTACATCCCCTGGTGGGGCGGTGACGTGCGCAAGGCGGCCAACCGGCGGGTGCGCGAGCTGCTTTTCGACCATGCTGAAGGTCGTGCGCCGTGAGCACGTCGCGATCGCTCGCCCGGCGCGGCATTGTCGTGGCGCGGCGGCTGTCCAATCCCGGCGGCCGGCTGCCTCGCCGCGCCTACGCGCACTGCTTCATCGAGGAGGATGGTGTCCACAGCCGGCTGCACCTGCACCACTTCTATTCGATGTTCCTGCCCGACGTCACCGAGCCCGTCGATGCGCACGTTCGCGTGTTCGATGCCGGAGGAAGAGTCCTCGGGGACGTCAGTCGCCAGCTGGCTCCGTTCACCTCGCTGACACTCCCGGTCGCGGGCGTACTCGCCGAGCTGGGAAGCACCGCCACATTGGGTACCGTCGCCGTCGACGTGGACCCGGGCGAGGCGTACGCGAAGCGGCTCGTCGAGTCCGGGCCGGATGGGGCCATGACCCAGTCGCCTTTCTGGATGGGGTACTACGACGCCGGTGGCAGCGTGGCGTACGTGCACTCGATCGACCAGTACTACGGAGAGGCGTTCGGCGTCGGCCGCCTTGGCAGCCTGACCTTTCGAAGCCGCTGGCACCGCGGCGGTCCGTGGACGAGCAAACGGTTGATCGACGCGCAGGACCTGCGGCGCGTCGACGCATACCTCGTGAACCACAGCCCTGCGGCGGGTCGAACCACCATTCGCTGGGTCACGCATCCGGACAGCAGGACGGTGGTCGAGCGCACCGCATCCGTACCCGCCCACGGTGCGATTCGCGTCTCCGTCGCCGCGGGGGACCTTGTTGCTGCGGGGGGCGCCGTTCAGAAAATTCGGCTGGAGGTCGATGGCCTGCTCACGGAAAACGGGAAGCCATACGTCATGGTGCGGTACGGTGAGGGTCCATTCAGCCTGCACCATGGCTGACGCCCTTCCGCCGCGCTGGTTGCCTACCCGCCGTGAATTGTAGTCATCGCCATCCATCGGCCTTCGCGCGCGCGGCACCGACGGGCTTCGACGCGGTGCTGCTGACCCGCCAGCCGGGCGGCCGGCACGGCCGCGGTCCACACCGCCTCGGCCGCAAACGATCTCACAAGAAGGCCCACGGCATGACTGCGCCTGCGGCGTTCCAAGAGGCGCCGCTCTGCGGTGGGGCGCCAGTCCGCGGCAATTTTCTGTAGCCGCGCCGCGACTCTCTCAGTGGCACCGCCATCGACCGACCCCAGAGCTTCCTCGTACCAGGCAGCGCAGGCAGACGACGAGGGGGGCTGCTGCTTCTCCGCGAGGAGGGTCGCGAGCTGGGCGGCTGATCGGGCCTTGCTCACGCAGGCCGGCGGAGCGTCATAGAAGGGGATGAGGCCGCCGCGCAACCGGTCGTAGGCCTCACCCCACGCCGCAAAGACCACCGGCCGGGAGGCGGCGACCGCCTCGTAGATCGCCGTGGTCTGAAAGCCAACCACGCAGTCCGAGGCGAGGATGAGGTCACGCGTGTCGGCGTTGGGTCCGGCAAGGGAGACGCCCCTGTTCCATTCCTGGCCGGCGTGGCGAGCGAGGCGCGCCCGCTCCACTCTGTAGTTCTGTTGAGGGTGGCACTTGACAACCACATCACAGCTGCCAGCGCGGACTGCGTCGAGCAAAACGGACTCCGTGGCGTCGCGAAGCGTCTCCCACGTGCGCGCCGAGCCTGCGGCGTGATCGGCTTCAGGGACGTAGGCATCCAGCTCGTACGAGAGGAACAGCACGCGCTTTCGCACTGATGCCGGACGCAACCGTCGCGACGCGTAGACGTCAAAGCGCGGTTGACCGGTCACCTCGATGACCGACGCGTCCGCGCCGGCACGCAGCCAGAACTCGCGCTGTCTGTTGCTGCAGACGGTCATGAAGTCGGCAATGAACGGGGCTTCGTCGCGTGTGAGGCGGCTGTGAGCTTTCATGGTATCCGCGGAAATGGTCGTCTCTTTCTGCACGACCACCACCGGGATGCCCAGCTCGTGGACCGCCACGGGTAGGGCGCGAACGTAGAAGAAGGTGTCGGAGGGAAGTACGAGCACGTCGAAAGCTCGCTCAAGGAAGAGCCGGCGGACCTCGCGGCGGAGCCAAGCCGCATATCGGAGTCGTCGCTGCCGCAGACGAGGGTCGTTGTAGCCCCGCAGCCCCGCCGAGATGGCCTCGGTCATGATGCGCAACGCAGGGTTACGGAGGCGCTGATAGGGAAACCGCCGTACATCAAGGTCCGGGTGCGCCTCCAGAGCACGCAGGTCCTGGTCGAAGAAGTGATCCATGGCCAGGACCCGGACGCGGCCCATCAGGTTCTGCGTCCCGAGGGAAGCACGAATCCGAGAAGGGCGGCGCGCTCCTCGGTGCTCATCGCGAACCGGAGGACCCCGCCCAGGTAGACGACTCCCGCTGGGACGCAGCAGGCGGCGACAGTGATGAGGTGGCCCGGTTGGGCGATGTGCGCCGTCACGACGACCATGGCGGCGAAGAGTGCCGCCCACGGAAGGATGGGAACGATGGCGTCGCGCAGGAAAACGCGCAGAGGCATCGACACCTCGCGCAGCACAAGCCGGATGTACAGCGGCGCGGTGATGCCGAAGCCCACGAGCGTGCCGATGATGACGCCGGTGATACCCAGGTGGGGAGCCAGCGCAACGGAGATCACCAGGTTGACGACCACCGCCGTCGTGACGTACCCGGCGACCGCACGAACGCGTCCCAGGCCGACCAGCATCGTGTTGGGGATGGTGGCCGTGCACACGACCAGCTGGTACGTGAGGAATAGCTGTGTCGGCCCCGCGAAGTCGGCGTAACCGGCGCCCACCCATCCCACGATGAGCGGCCTGGCCAAGATCATCGCCGCGATGGTGACCGGCAGCGCGAGCGCCAGCGTGTACCGGGTGCCGCGAACCAGCAGGTCCTGGAGCCGAATGGTCGACCCCATGGCACGAAGATTGGCGGCGGCCGGCACAACCGCCGATGACGTGAACGACAGCGGGTACGCGGCGGCCGACTGGATGCGCGCAGCCACGTCATACCCGGTCAGGACGGAGGTTCCGACGAACGTGGCCAGGATAACCTTGTCCATCTGTGCCCAGATGACCCCGTTGACCCGGCCGACGAAAACCCATGCGCTGAACCGTGCCAGCGGGCGCAACGCGACCACACGCACAAGCCGCGGCGAGACGCGCAGCTCCGGGCAGAGCACGCGGCTGACGACCGCGTACCCCACAGCCGCGAACATGCTGCTCCCCACCATGAGCGCGCCGAAGGCCACGACGTCGTGCCCGGTGCCGAGCACGATCACGACGAGGACCGTGTAGAGGACCTGACGGGTCAGGGCGACGGCCTTGATCCAGCCGTACCGCTGCAGGCCCTCGAGAAGGCCGACGAACGCAAGCCCAGGAAGGCTGAACAGCGCTTCGGCCGCAAGCAGGACAAGCAGCAGGCGCAGGGCGCTGTGCAGCGATGCGGGCACGTGGAAGAGATGTTCGGCACCGATCGAGAACGCCAGAAGCACGGCGACAGCCACCAGCGCCATCCCGCCGAGCACCGCCAGCGCCGAGCTGACCACCTCGCCGATCCGCTCGCGTTGCCCGCGGCCGTCGGCGTCGGCGACGAAGCGCACCACCCCTGCCTGCAGACCGAGGTCCGAGATGCTCAGGTAGCCGGCCGACACTGAGAACGACAGGGCAAGCACCCACACCCCGTACGAGTCGGCGCCCAGCTTGCCGATGGCATAGGCGACCACGAAGAAGTTGAGCAGCAGGGACAGAACGCCGACGACGCCGGTGATGAGGGTGTTGCGGAAGACGCGGCGGCCGTGTTTGACCTCGGGCTCGGCCGGCTGGGTCATGCGCGGCGGAACACCTCGGCTGGTTCATGCCCGCGCAGCCGGCTGGTGACGTCACCCTGGCGGACCGCCTGTCCCACCACCGCCAGCGCGCCGTCGAAGGCATCGAGTGTCGCGTCGACGGCTGCATCATCGTGGGCGAGGGAGACGAAGTTGGCGTTGCCCATGAGCACACCGCGGTCGAGGCACTCCTGCCAGAGCAGCCCTTTCACGCCATTGCCGTCCGCGCCTCCCGCCGGCTCGAACGCGATGACGCGGCGTGGTGCCAGCCCGATCATCCGCGCCGGTACCTCGTGCTCGGAGGCGAGCGCGTTGAACCCCTCCATGATCCGCGCGCCCTGCCGCCAGAGGTGCTCGATGACGCCGCCGGCGCGGATGCGCCGCATGGTCGCGAGGGACGCGGCGAGCGAGACGGTGTCGCCGCCGAACGTGCTCGAGATGAACACCGTGGAGGCGATCTGCTCCATCACCGTGGCGCGACCCGTGACCGCTGCCAGCGGGTAGCCGTTGGCCATCGCTTTGCCGAACGCGGCCAGGTCGGGCAGGACGCCGAAGTATTCCTGCGCTCCTCCCGGGGCGAGCCGGAACCCGGTGATCACCTCGTCGAAGATGAGCAGCGCGCCGTGCTCGTCGGCCAGCGCACGGACGCCCTCGAGGAAGCCCGGCGCCGGCGGCTCGACACCGACCGGTTCCATGATCACCGCCGCCACGCCGCCTCGATGCTTCTCGAGCACGGCGCGCAGCGACTCGAGGTCGTTGTAGGTCCACTGATGCGTCAGTTCGCGCACCGCGGGCGGCACGCCGGCGCTGCGCGTGGTGTGACCGATCGCCCAGTCGTGCCAGCCGTGGTAGCCACACATGGCCACGTGGTCACGGCCGGTGGCGGCACGAGCCAGGCGCACGGTGGCGGTGGTGGCCTCCGAGCCCGTCTTGAGGAAACGCACCATCTCGGCACCCGGGACCATCTCCACGAGCAGCTCGGCCACCTCGACCTCGAGCCGGTGCCCGAGCGAGAAGCATGGGCCGCCATTCACACGGTCGCGCGCCGCCGCGTCGACCTCGGCGTCAGCGTAGCCGAGCACCATCGGCCCCAGCGCGCAGGGGTAGTCGATGTAGGCGTTGCCGGCCAGGTCCCACACCCGGCACCCCTCACCGCGCTCGAGAAAGACCGGGTAGACGCCCTCCACCTGCTGGTCGGGGGCCTTGCTGTAGGTCTGGGTGATCCCCGGCAGGACACGCCGGGCACGCTGGAGCAGCTCGCCGTCGGTGGCCGCCGTCGATGCCGTCATCCCGAGCTCTCCTGTGGCCGCGCCGCGTCTCGCTGGGCACGATAGCGCTCATCTCGCTCGGGCAGACCCTGCCCGCGCCCGAGGTCGGGCCTGCCGGCAAGGTACGCGACCACGGCCGCGACGTTGGGTGGAGGCGCCTTCGGGAGCGCTGCCAGGACCGCGGCGACGCGTTCAAGGTCCTCCGGCACGTCGACCGTCAGACGGATCGACGAGAGGTCGCGGTCCCAGGCCACGCGGACAGCACGGAACTCATCCGGGTGCTCCCGGACGCGCGCGGTGACGTGCTCTCGCTCGTGCGGCAGGACGGCTTCGTGGTCGAGGCGTTCGAGGCAGGCGACGGTGAACACCTCGACGTCGTAGCCGTCCGGGTACGTCGCCGGCTCGACATTGCTGGCGTAGTCGGCGCCCTGCAGAGCGCGCGCCTCCACCACCTGGTCGACGACCGCCGGGTCGACCAGCGGGCAGTCCGCGGTGATGCGCACCACCACGTCGGCAGCCTGCTGCGTGGCCGCAAGAACGAACCGGCTGAGGACGTCGTCAACCGGCCCGCGGGTCACCGCAACTCTGCATTGTCCGGCGAGGGCGGCGACGGCGTCGTCTTCTGCCTCCTCGGTGGTTGCCACCACAACGCGGTCGACGGTGCGTGCCAGCGACACCCGCTCGATGACGTGAGCGAGCATCGGCCGGCCGCAGAGGTCGGCGAGAACCTTGCCGGGAAACCTGGTGGACCCGGTGCGTGCCTGAATGACCGCGACAGTCGTCATGCAGCGCCGTCGCGCGCGGTCAGCGCGATCTCCGTGGTGGCGGCCGCGCGCTCGATATCGTTGCACGTCGGCGTTCGCGACTCCATGGCGGCGAGCATGTGGCGCATCTCCGCGACGTACTGCGCATTGGGATCGGCGTCAATCCCGGCTGCCAGGATCTGTGCTTCGGACCCGGCGTCGCGCGAGAGCTCGACCACCGCGCGCGGAACGTCCCAGGTGATCTGCGCATCGCTGCCGATCACCGTGCAGCTCCGCGAGTACGTGCGGCGCAGGTAGTCGACGTGAACGTGCGATTGCACGCCACCGCGATGGCGCAGGGTGATGTCGGCGACGTCCTCGACGTCGATGTCGAGGATCCCCGTCGAGTCGCACTCGCCATGGACGTGCTCGACGGGACCGGCGAGCGCGATCGTGTAGTCGAGCTCATGGATGGCGTCGAGGACGATCCCTCCCCCGAGAGCGCGGCGCGCGCTGTACTGGGTGCGGTAGTCAGCTGCCGGCCGCCAGGCCGGCAGCCACCAGCCGAAGTCGACGAGCAGCGCGGCCGGACGCCCGACGCTCACGAGGTTGGAGGACACCGTCTCGAACCCCTCAGAGAAGCGCAGGTTGCAGCCCACCATGACGATGCGGTCCCTGTGGGCGAGGGCCAGCGCTCGCGCCGTGGCCAGCTCCCCCCGCGAGGACGCCAATGGCTTCTCGACGAAGACGTCAGCGCCCCGGTCGAGCGCCCAGCCAAGGTCGCCGGCATGCGCCGCGGTCGGCGTGGCCACCACCACCAGCTCGCCCGGCGGCGCGCTCTCGCGTGTCACCGGTGTCGCTCCGATCGCGGCGGCGAGAGTGGTTGCCACACCCTCGTCGACGTCGGCAACGGCGACCTCGAGGCCGAGATCTGTGAGGTTGCGAGCGTGCCGGCTCCCGACCGACCCGCACCCCAGGACGAGCGCCCGCATCAGGCCGCCCGAGCGCGGATGAGGCGGCGCACCGCGCCGGCGACGCGGACGGCCCCGTGCCCGTCGACAAGGAGGCGACCGCGGGTGGACATTTCCGCACAGGTCGTCGCGTCATCGAGAAGCCGGAGGCACTCGGCGGTGATTCTGTGGGGCGGCGCGAGCACGGCACAGCCGGCGTCGGCCAGGGCAGCGGCCTGGTCCATCTGGTTGGCCACCGTGGCCGTGATCACCGCGGGGATGCCGACACACGCTGCCTGGACCGCGCTGGTGCCCGCGGCCCCCGCGAACAGCGTCGCACTGGCGAGTGCCCCCGCCAGTGTCGACGGCCCGACAAGGGCGGTCAGGCGCGGATCATCGCCAAGGTCATCGCGACGCATGTCCGGGCCGACGACGGCCACCACCTCGGCGCCGGCGTCACCGGAGAGCACGCCTGCGACCACCAGCGCACAGAGACCGCTGGCGTCGGCCGCACCCGTCGAGACGACCACGCTGCGCCGTCCCCGGCCTTGTTGCGGCACCGAGTCGCGTGCTTCCACGATGGCGGCGGAGATCAACGCGAAGGGGGCGCCGCCCAGGAAGGAATCGGCGCCGTCGGGATGCTTGGCCTCGCCGCCTGGGGCGGGGTTCACGGCCAGGTCGCAGGCGCTCGGCAGCCCGAGATCGTCGACGACGATCAGTGGGGCGATCTCGCGCAGCCGCTGCTGGATGGCGACGTCGAAAACGTAGCCGTCGAGCACGACAACATCGGTGCCGCTGCCGGCCGCGGCCGACAGCGCGCGCGTGGCGGCGGCACCGGCCTGCTCGAGCGTCGCGTGGCCACGGTCGGTGACGCGCCGCCGCACGGTGTCATCGCCGGCGGGCACCACGAGCATCGCGGTGACGTCGGGGCGGAGCGCGTCGGCGAGCGCGAGCATCCGCTCGAGGTGACCGAGGCCAACGCCGCTCCCGCAGTCCGGCACGAGCAGCGCGCTGGTGGTCACCGCCCCACCGGGTGTGCTCCCGCCCACGCCTGGATCCTCGTCAACGCCGTGACGACGTCCTCCTGGTCGGCTGGGGTCATCGAGGGGAACAGGGGCAGCGTCACCAGCGAGCCGCAGAGGGCCTCGGCGCGGGGCGCGGTGCCGGATCGGCCGCCGCGGGAGCGGTACAGGGCAAGCAGATGGACCGCCGGGTAATGCAGGGTGGCCTCAATTCCCTCGGCGCGCAACGCGTCGATGACGGCGTCGCGGTTGCATCCGAACACACCGGCATCGATCTCGATCGCGTAGAGGTGCCAGGCGCTGCGCCGCCCGTCCGGCCGAGGCGGTAGGCCGATCCCAGGGATGCGGCCGAGCAGTGCGTCATACCGAGCGGCGAGCTCGGAGCGCTGAGCGACGATGTCCTCGAGCCGGCCCAGCTGCGCGGTCCCCAGCGCCGCCTGGAATGCCGTCAACCGATGGTTGCTGCCGAGAGTGGTCACGTCGTAGCGCCACTGCGCCCCGCTGCGCTCCTCTGCGGTGCTGGTCATCCCGTGGTTGCGCAGGTGGCGGACGCGGTCGGCGGCGGCGCCATCGGAGGTGAGCACCGCCCCGCCCTCACCGGTGGTGATCTGCTTGACGGGATGGAAGCTGAACGTGGTCACGTCGGCCAGCGAGCCCACGGCGCGGCCGCCAAGTGACGCCCCCAGTGAGTGGGCCGCGTCGGCAATGACCGGGAGAGGCCGGGGCAGGGCTGCTCGCAGGGCATCGACGTCGGCGGGCAGCCCGGAGTAATCGACGGTGATGACCGCCCGCGTGCGCGCCGTCACCGCGGCGGCGGTAGCGCGCGGGTCCAGACACCTGTCGGCGCCGACGTCGGCGAACACCGGCGTGGCGCCGGCGCGGACTACGGCGTTGGCGGTCGAGACGAACGTCAGGGGCGTCGTGATCACCTCGTCGCCGGGACCGATGCCCAGCGCGGCGACGGCCAGGTCCAGCGCCGCAGTGCCGTTGCTGACAGCGACCGCGTGCGCGGCACCGCATCGGTCGGCGAGAGCCCGCTCGAACGCGGCGACGCCGGGCCCCCCGGTCAGCGTGCCGCTGCGCAGCGACTCGACGACCGCAGCGACGTCGGACTCGCTGAGCTGATGCCGGCCGTACGGCAGGGGTTGGGATCGCAGCGGGGTGCCACCCGCCACCGCGGGCAAGCCCGGGTCGGTCATCCGACCTCGATCGCCGCCGGCTCCGCAATCCTCTGACCGGATGCAAGCAGGCCTCGCAGCGCGTCGACGTCCAGCCACTCGGTGTTGCGGTCGCTGCTGTACACGAAGTCCTCGGCCACCGGCGTGGCTCCGGGGATCTGGCGGCCGCCCCAGAATTGATGCTCCGGCTCGACGACGTAGCACCAGCCGGCATCGAGGGTATGCCTGGCCTCCTCTGGCGTGATCAGCGACTCGTGCAGCTTCTCGCCGGGGCGGATCCCCGTATAGCGGATGGGCAGACCGGGGGCGACCGCCTCGGCGAGTTCGAGCACCCGCATGCTCGGGATCTTGGGGATGAACAGCTCACCGCCCTGCATGCGGCTGATGCACTCGACGACGAAGGCAACGGCCTGGTCGAGCGTGATCCAGAACCTTGTCATGCGCTCATCAGTGACGGTCAGCTCCCCGGACGACGCCTGGTCGAGGAAGAGCGGAATGACGCTGCCCCGTGACCCGACGACGTTGCCGTAGCGCACGCACGAGAGCAGGGTCTGGTGCGCCCCGGCGTAGACGTTGGCCTGGATGAACAGCCGCTCCGCGCACAGCTTGGTGGCTCCGTAGAGGTTGGCCGGGCTCACTGCCTTGTCCGTGCTGAGGGCGACCGCTCGGGGGACACCGGCGTCGATGCAGACCTCGGCGACGTTCTGTGCACCGAGGATGTTGGTCCGCACCGCCTCGAAGGGGTTGTACTCGCAGGCTGGCACCTGCTTGAGGGCAGCGGCGTGGACGACGATGTCCACGCCGTCGACTGCCCGGCGAAGGCGATCGCGGTCGCGCACGTCGCCGATGAGGAACCGCAACCGCGGGTCGTCGATCCGGCGCGCCATCTCCGACTGCTTCAGCTCATCGCGGCTGAAGATGCGCACCGCCGCCGGGTTGGCGTGCGCGAGGAGGGCGCGCGTGAAATGGTTGCCGAAGGAACCGGTCCCGCCCGTGACCAGGATGGTCCGACCGTCGAACACGTTCACCGTCGAGCCGCCGCGCTCAGGCCTCGTCCGGCCAGTTGACCGGGACGCGGGTGGTGCACTCGGTCAGTTCCTGGCTGGCCTTGGTGTAGCGCACCAGCGTCGGAAAGTCGCCCTTCAGCTTGAGCTGTCCCAGCATGATCCCCTTGGTCGCGTCCATCTCACCCTTGGCGACCTTCTTCCAGCGCGAGTAGGCCCCGGTGATCACGTACTGGGCCGCCTCGGCTTCCTCGCGGGTCGTCGGCCGCACCTCGCGCGCCTCACCGTGCCAGAGGTCGAGGAAGATGCCCATGTCGTCGGGCACGTTCTTGTCGGGCTCGGCGAGGACGACGAGACCGACTGTGCCCTCCCAGTTGGCCGCGGCCTGCTTGTACACGGGCGACTTGTTGATCTCAGCTTTGAAGGCCTCCGCCCACTCCGGGCTGTACGCTTCGTATGCCACGTCTCTCCTCCAGGATCGATGAGCGGTGGCTGATTATGGCTGGGGGCGCCTACGCGCTGGCTCTCGGCCCGTCTGGTGTGTCGATGCTGGGCACCTCGTCCGGGACGCCCGGACCGCCGGGGTCGGGGACGGTGGGCTCGGCGGGGACCTCGGGGCTCGGCGTGGTTGGTTCGGCGGGGATCTCCGGCTCGGGGACCGCCGGCTCTGCAGGCACCTCCGGTTGTGGTCCCGACGGCTCGCCGGGGATCTCGGGGCTCGGTGTGGCCGGCTGTGCGGGGACCTCGGGCGGAGCCTCGCCGGGAGACGGCGGCGGCGCCTGCTCCGGCGCGTCCTGCTCGGCGACGGCGGGTGCCGTGGCTCCCTCGGTCGAGCTCTGGGACTCCGCGGCGGCGTGCTCGGCGGCGCTCACTGCGGCCACCGCCTCCTCACCCGCGGCGCCGGCCAGCGAGCGCGCCACGTACACGGCGACATCGTCGACCGCGAGGCGCTCGCCGAGCTGCTTGCTGGCGATGCCCTCGTCGAACATCGACAGGCAGAACGGGCACGCCGTGGCCACCTTGGTCGCCTCGGTCGCAGCCGCCTGCTCGACGCGCTTGTGGTTGACGCGCGGCTGGTCCTCCTCCATCCACATGCGTCCGCCCCCGGCGCCGCAGCACATCCCCTCGTTGCGATTGCGCGCCATCTCGACGACCTTGAGCCCGGGGATCTGCTCGAGGATGTCGCGCGGCGGCGCGAAGATGTCGTTCCAGCGTCCCAGGTAGCAGGAGTCGTGGTACGTGATCGTCTCCTCCTGGCGCTTGGCCTGGTCGAGGGTGATGCGGCCGTCGGCGAGCAGGCGCTCGATCATCTGGGTGTGGTGCACCACCTCGTAGTCACCACCGAAATCCTTGTACTCATTGGCGAACGTGTTGAAGCAGTGCGGGCAGGAGGCGATGATCTTGCGCACGCTGTACTTCTTGAGGACCTCGACGTTCTCCTTGGCGCGCTCCTGGAAGAGGTACTCGTTGCCGATGCGGCGCGCGGGGTCGCCGTTGCACTTCTCCTCGGTGCCGAGGATGGCGAAATCCACGTCACCGGCCTGGAGGATCTTCACCAGCGCGGTGGCGATGGTCTTGGCGCGGTCGTCGAACGACGCGGCGCAGCCCACCCAGTAGAGGTATTCGGCGTCGGGCTTGTCAGCGGCGAACTTGACGCCGAGGTCCTTGGCCCAGTCGGCGCGCGTCTGGTGGGAGAGGCCATACGGGTTGAACACGTTCTCGATGCCACGCAGCGCGGTCTCGGCCTGCTTGGGCATCCGCGACTCGTCGAGGACGAGGTGACGGCGCATCTCGATGATCTTGGGCACGTGCTCGATGAGCACCGGGCACTGATCCATGCACGCGCCGCAGGTGGTGCACGCCCAGAGGGTGTCGTCGGCGATGGTGCCCCCGAACAGCGGACGCTCGCCGCCGTTGGCCTCCGCCGCCGCGGCGACCTTGTCGGGCGCGATCCAGGACGGCTGGAAGTGCCCGGGCAGGTCGTGCAGGGCGCCGGGGTGGTGATCGCCTGTGGCCCACATCACCGCGCCGTCCGGCGCCGGCGTGCCGTCGGGATTGGCGCCCTGCGCGACGTAGGCGTCGTGCGTGGTGGCGCCGTAGCCGCCGGCGAGGTTCTCGTAGAGGTGATCTCGCAGATCGGTGATCAGCGTCTTCGGTGAGAGCACCTTGCCGGTGTTGTACGCGGGGCAGTGCGTCTGGCAGCGGCCGCACTCGGTACACGTGTAGAGGTCGAGCATGTCTTTCCAGCTGAAATGCTCGAGCGTGACCGGGCCGAAGTGCTGGTCGGTCTCGTCCTCGGCGTTCATCACGGCCTCGATGTCGAGCAACGGCAGCCGGCCCTTCGGCTTGGTGGACTTGAAGACGACGTTGGGGGCGGCGCTGACGATATGGAGGTGCTTGCTGTAGCCGAGGTACACGAGGAAGCCGAAGACGAGCACGAGGTGGGCCCAGAAGAAGAGCCCGTGCAAGCCGACGAGCACGTTGCTGTTGGCGCCGAGCGGCGTGAAGAGCCGCGACACCGCGCTCGCGAACGGGCGGTCGGCGGCCATCGCCTGCGCCGGTTTGCCCTGCGCGATCAGCGTCGCGTAGTTCAGGGTCATGAAGATGAGCAGGGTGCCGATCCAGCCGAGGATCAGCACGGCGTCGGCGCGGTGGCTGCCGCGGAAACGGGTGGGATTGACAATCAGACGGTTGATGAGCGCGAGCCCGACGCCGGCCAGGACGGCGACGCAGAAGATGTCCTGCGCGAAGGCGATGACGAAGGCGGCCGGGACGTCGTTGAACCGAAAGCCCTGCCAGAGTGCTTCGACGATCGCCTGGGCGATGGCGGTGAGCAGGACCAGGAATCCCCAGAAGATGAGCGCGTGGAGGATGCCGGCGTAGGGCCAGCGCAGCAGCCGGCCCTGGGCGATGACGTACACAAAGAAGGCCTTGACGCGCTCACCGACGCTGTCGAAGCGTGGATCGGGACGGCGGCTGCGCAGCATCGCCTTGATGAGCAGGCGCCAGCGCAGGCCGGTCGCGACGGTTGCCGTGCCCGCCAGCAGGACCAGGGCGATGGGGCTGACGATCGCGGTCACGGGCTTAGCGGCCCGTCCACGTCGGCGGTCGCTTCTCGAGAAACGCCGTGATGCCCTCGGCCGCGTCCGCGGAGGTGAAGAGCCCGACGAACTCGCGGCGCTCCGCCTCGAGCCCCTCTGCGAGCGGACGGTCGAGGCCCTCAGCGACAGCGCGCTTGGTGGCCGCCAGCGCCAGCGGGGCCTGGGCGGCGTAGCGTCCAGCGACCTCACGCGCGGTGTCGAGCAGCACATCGGGCTCGACGACGCGGGAGACCAGGCCGAGCTCGAGCGCCCGCGCCGCGTCGATGGGATCGCCCGTGAGCAGCAGCTCCATGGCCGCGGTTCGGCCGATGAGCCGCGGCAGCCGTTGCGTGCCCCCCCAGCCGGGGATTATCCCGAGCTTGATCTCGGGCTGGCCGAAGCGCGCGGTGGTGGACGCGATGCGCACGTCGCAGGCCAGGGTGAGCTCGCAGCCGCCGCCAAAGGCGATGCCGTTGACGGCCGCGACGATCGGCAACCGCGAGCGCTCCATGGCCAGGGTGAACTCAGCGCCGGCGGCGATGTTGTCGCCGCCTGCCGATCCGAACTCGCTGATGTCGGCGCCGGCGGCGAAGAACTTGGGCCCGGCGCCGGTGAGGATGAGCGCACGACAGCCGGGGTCGGCCTCCGCCTCGGTGATCGCCTGGGTGATCCCGCTGATGACGGCGCGGCTGATCGCGTTGGCCGGCGGGTGGTCGATGGTGACGACGACCAGGGCACCGTCGCGGTCGACACGCACGACGTCGTTCAGGACCGTGGACACTCGCGTACGCCCTCCTCACGATGACTGCCTCGCGCAACGGTAGCGCGCCGGACACACGGCACGGGTCCGGCGCCATCATGAGCGCGGTGACCGAGCTGCCCCCGCTTCCCGACCTGCCAGCGCCGTTCGAGCAGGAGTCCCTCACCGCCCTCGACGACGGCGCGCTCGACGACCTGGCCGGCGCGCTGGCGACCGTCGAACGCGCGACGGTGACGGCGATGGCCCCGCACCAGGCTCAGCTCCGCGAGCTGCGCGCTCGGTCCGGCCAGATCGCCACCGAACGGCGCCGCCGCGAGCGCGCTACGCACATCGCCGCGCGCGCTGCAGTGCGTGAGCAGGCCAAGAGCGGCGAGATGCCCAGCTTCTCCGACGCGCTGGGCACCACCGACCTCCTTCCCGACGATCGCCCGCTGGCCGAGGTGGCTGCCTTCTTGAAGAGCGGCGGTGAGGTGCGCTTCGGGTACGCAACCCGGCCCGGGTCGGTGGCCTTCACGGATGGCCGCCAGGCGCGCACCGCGCGCACCTGGGGTGAGGCACGTCGGCTCTTCGCGGACGGCTGGGAGCCCGGGTCGCCGGGCGTCCCCGGGGTACGCGTTCACCTTGTGGGCACGCGGGTGGAGCGGGTCGTCGACGCCGCCGAGGTCGTGGTGCGACCCGGGGAATAACCGGCGCTCCCTCCCCAGCGGCCGCCCTCACTCAGCCGTCCTTGCAGGTCCAGCCCAGCACGCCGCTCTCGGTCCTGCCGCTGGCCATGTCGAGCCAGTTGGTCATGGTGAAGGTGCCCGAACCGTTGCCCTGCGTCCTGAGCACCACGCCGGTTAGCTTGGCCGTCGAGTCGCGCGGCGCCTCGTACTGCACGGTCGGACCTTGGGGTGGGCCGACCAGCAGGTCGACCGGCAGAAGCGTCGAGGTGGTGTACGTGCCCGGCCCGTTGTAGGGCAAGATGTCCAGCGTCAGCCGGTAGCGTGTGCCGTTCTGGGTGTTGCCCTGAATGTCGATGAGCATCTCCGAGCCGGCGACGAACTGGCCACAGCGCTCCAGTTGACCACCGCGGCCCTGCACCGCGGTGGGGGGAAGCTGCTCAGCGATCGGGTCCGGCCCGGACATAGTGAGCCGGTAGCTGAGCGTCGACCCGGCACCGCTCGGTGTCGAGGTGGCGGGGTTGGTGCTGGGATGCACCGGCTCCGGCTGGTTGGCCGACCCGCAGGCGCTGATGCTCGCCAGCGCAGCCAGCATCGCGACGGCGGCGACGTGAGCCATCCCACTCCTCCGTGCCCGGCGAGTGCCCGAGCGTACGTCACCGACGCCTGCGTTCGCCGGCCGGACGATGCAATCAGGCAGCGCCCCGGGCCACCGCGGTGAGGTGTTGCCAGAACGCCTGCGCCGCGGGCGTCTGCAGACCGTGACGCCGCGCCGCCGCGAACCGCTGGTACTTCCCTCTGCTCGGAGCGGTAGTGGTGGCAACGGTCGCCTGGGCGCTCACACGGCCCAGCCGGAGGCTGTCGCCCGCATCCGGTTGAGGCGTCAGATGGGGATGTGCCAGCCGCGTGCCGCCAGCGCGACCAGCGGCGCGATCACCAGCGCGGGCAGCATGTCGGGCACCCGCAGGCGGCGGATGTTGAGCAGGCCGAGAGCGATGGCGATGAGCATGAAACCGCCGGCGCCGAGCGCCGCGGTGGTGAGCACGGGGTCGAGCACACCGCGACTGAAGTACGCCGCCGCGGTGAGCGACCCCTGAACCACGAGCACGGTGACGGCGCTGAGCAGGACGCCGGCGCCGAGGCTGGCGCCGAAGATCAGCGCCGCTACGCCGTCGAGCGCTGACTTGATGCCCAGCAACAGGATGTCGCCGCGCGCGCCATCCTCGAACGACCCAAGGATGGTCAGCGGACCGACGCAGAAGAGCAGGCTGGTGGTGACCAGGGCGTGGGCCATGCGCCCGTCGGGGGCCGCCCGCCCGATGCGTGCCTCGATCGCAGCCCCCAGGCGCTGCAGCCGGCCGTCGAGGTCAAGCGCACTGCCGACGGCGGTGCCGACGAGGAGCGCGAGCAACACCAACGCCAGGTCCGGCGCCGGGGAGCCGTTGCACGCCGGGCTGAGCGCCGTGCGGAAGCCGTAGACCATGGTGAAGAGCCCCAGCACCGCGATCAGGCTCTCGCGGACCCGCGCGGGGATGCGGTCACCGGCGCGTATGCCGATGGCGCCGCCGGTGAGCACCGTCGCGGTGTTGAGCAGGGTGCCCATGCCGGGGATCAGCGACCGTTCTCCTTGCAGGCCGGCTAGAGCTTCTCGACCCGGTCCAGCGGCAGCACGAAGACGGCGGCGCCGCCCACTTCGACGTCCAGGGGCGGCGCGATCACCGGGGCGAGACCGCCGGAGAGCGGCTGGGCAGCCTCGAGCATCTCGACCCGACGCTTGGCGCGGCGGCGGAGGATGTCGAGCACCTGCTCCACCTGCTCGTCGTCGACGGCGGTCATGAACGTGCAGTTGTCGCTGTCGAGGAAACCGCCCTGGGTGGCAAAACGCGTGCACACGAACCCGGCGGCGGTGAGCGCATCGGCGCAGCTCTCGACGTCCTTGGACTGCACCACCGCGAAGATGAGCTTCACCGCAGCACCGCCGGACGGGGGGCGGTGCGCACGCTGCGCAGCCGCTCCTGGACGAGGCGCATCACGTCCTGCGACACCGCCACCGCTGGCCGGCTCGCGTCGACACGCGCGATCCGTTCGGGCTGCTCGGCGGCGAGCCGGTCGAAGGTGGCGTGCACGCGGGCGTGGAAATCGTCGGGCGCACCCTCGATGCGATCGAGCGGCAGCTGCTCGGCGTGCTGGCGCTGCGCGGCGACGCTGTGGTCGAGGTCGAGGTAGAGGGTGAGATCCGGCCAGATGTCGTCGCAGCAGTCGCGATGTAAGCGGAGCAGAGCCTGCTCGTCGACGCCGCGGCCACCGCCCTGGTAGGCGAGCGTCGAGTCGACGAAACGATCGGCGACGACCACCGTGCCGTGCTCCAGGGCGGGGAGGATCACCTCGGCGAGCAGCTGCACGCGCCCCGCGTTGAAGAGCAGCGCCTCGGTCCATGGCTGCAGGGACGCGGCGAGCTGGTGCTGGAGGACGGCTCCTGTGACCATCGCGCCGAGCGGCGTGTCGTTGGGGCGTACGGTGATGACGTCGTATCCGTCGGCCCCCAGTGCGGCGCCAAGCGCGGCCACCTGGGTGCTCTTACCAGCCCCGTCGAGACCCTCGAACGAGACGAAGAATCCGGCACGTGCCACAGTTCGTCACTCCTCGGCGCCGAGTATGACGAGACGGCGGTTGGGCTCGTTGCCGGTGCTGCGGGCGCTCATGTCGTGGCGCTCGACGAGCTGATGCTGGAGACGGCGCACGTACGAGTTCTGGGGTGCCAGCTCGACGTCCGACGTCGTCTGCCGCGCCCGCTCGACCGCCTCGAGCGCCTCCTCGAGGGCGGTCTCCGTGGGGTCGACCTCCTCCACGCCGTACACACGCGCCAGGGCGCCCTTGATCTGCGCCACCGTGTTGCTGCGCAGCACCTGGATGGGGATGCCCGTGGCCTCAGCGGACCGCACCGGCGAATCCTTGCGGCGGTAGTAGTTCTTGAGCGTCAGCACCATGTCGGCGTCGTCGACGTTGTGCTGGATGCGCACCGGCACCTGGAGCTCACGCACCGATTGCTCGAGGTACGTGCGCGAGACGCCGTAAGGAAAGACGGCGAGCGGCTGCAACGCGCGACCGCCAGGGTGGGGCACACCGGCTCCCTCCCACGAGGTGTCGCGCGCACGCTGCTGCATGTACTCCTCGACGTCGAAGCCGCGCCGGTGGCGCTCGCGGCTGCGCCGGCGGCCAGCGCCGGCGAACGGACTGGGCTCGAACGCCGCCGGGGGCGGAGCGCTGGTGTCGATGCGGCTGACGATCTCACCGTCCTCGCCGCGAAGGCGCAGCTGCGGCGGCTTCATCCGTCCGCGCAGCGCCTCGTCGACGGTTTCGTCGAGCGGCATGTGCACGACGACGCGGTCGCGCTCCTGGATCTCGATGAGCACATCGAAGGTGGGCGGCGCTTTGCGTTCGAGCACGCTCTTCTGGGTGCCACGCCGGCGAGCCTCCTCGTCGCTCAGGGTCACGGTCTGGATGCCGCCGAGCAGGTCGTTGAGGGTGGGGTTGACCAGCAGGTTGTCGAGGTTGGAGCCGTGCGCTGTGCCGACGAGCTGCAC
Organism: Candidatus Aeolococcus gillhamiae; assembly: GCA_003244045.1. GTDB lineage: Bacteria > Chloroflexota > Dormibacteria > Aeolococcales > Aeolococcaceae > Aeolococcus > Aeolococcus gillhamiae. Next base: position 27,367 of record QHBU01000153.1, on the reverse strand, counting down.
GCCGCGTTCGGCGATGGTGCGCGCCGCCATCGCCTCCAGCGCGGTACCGATCTCGTCGATGACGATCACCTGGGGCATGTGGTTCTCGACCGCCTCGATCATCACCGCGTGCTGCTCCGGAGGGGTGCGCACCTGCATCCGGCGCGACCGGCCGATACCGGCGTGCGGGATGTCGCCGTCACCACCGATCTCGTTGCTGGTGTCGACGATGACCACGCGCTTGCTGCACTCGTCGCTGAGTACGCGTGCGCATTCGCGGAGCATGGTGGTCTTGCCGATTCCCGGCGGCCCCAGCAGGAGGATCGACTGGCCGTTGACGACGATGTCCTTGATGATGTCGATGGTCCCGGTCACCGCGCGGCCCACCCGGCAGGTGAGGCCGACGACCGTGCCGGCGCGGTTGCGGATGGCGCTGATGCGGTGCAGAGTGCGCTCGATGCCGGCGCGGTTGTCATCGCCGAAGTCGCCGACGCGCTCGGTGACGTACTCGAGGTCGTGGTGGGTCACCTGGACGGCGTCGAGGATGACCTCGCCGTCGGTGAACCGAGCCTCGGGTTCACGTCCCAGGTCGAGCACGATCTCGAGGAGATCGCCACGTTCCTGGGACAGACGCTGCGCGGCGACGGCGACGCGCGGCGGAAGCGCTTCGATGAGGACGTTGAGCTCCTCCTGCCATGACGAACCGTAGGGCATCATCTGGGCGACTATCTCTCTCTCCTCTCTGGTGGACGCAACACTGTCAGCGACGGCGCGGCGGCGTGGGAGCTGGCCACACCGGCGTGAGCGAGCACCTGCTTGCTCTGCTTGGCGACGGCACGGATGCGCACCTTGATGCCGAGGTCGCGGACCAGCAGCAGCTGGGTGCCGTAGACCGCGAAGCCGCGGTTCTGCAATGAACGGATCAGCTCGGAGTCGTAGTGGCGAAGCACGCACGACATCGGCTGCGGCGGAAGCTCGGCGAGGATGGCGTCGAGGAAGCCTTCGCGGATGGCCGGGTCGTGCGCCTCGCACATGATCGAGAGGATGCTCGGCCGCCCCGCACCGGCGGGCCGGACCGCCGCCCAACCGACCACCCCGGGATGCTCGGCGACGAAGTGCTTCACCTCGTCACGGCCGATGCGGGCCACGCTGCCCTGCGCGAACGAGGCCTGCCACGTCTTCAGCGACGGCGCCTCGAAGCCGGCGATGTGACTTGGCGTGACCCGGCGGTAGAGCAGATGGATGGCGGCGGCGTCCTCGCGCCGCGCGGGGCGGATGGGCAGGGCCTGCGCGTCGCCCCGCGTGATCTGCTCGGGGTTGTCATGGAAGAGGATCTGCTCGGTGGCGAACTGGGTGAAGCCGTGCTCGAGAAAGACGCCGACCAGCGCGTGGCCGAGCGGCAGACGCACATGGAAGCGGTGCACACCCTGTTCGAGACCGTGGTTGCAGAGATGGGTGAGCAGCCGCTCGCGCGCGAAATGACCGGCGGCGCTCTGGGCCACGCAGAGGTTGACGATCTGCCAGACGGACGGCCGCGTCGACGTGCTCTGCGCCTGGATGAAGCCGACCACACCCTCAGCGTCATCCTCGGCGACGAAAAGGACTCCGCCCGTGTCGCTGAGCGGCACCAGCGAGGAGAGCGTCTTGCTGAGCGCGTACCAGAGGCGCAGCAGCGTCGCCTCAGGAACGGGGCTGTCAGGGTGAGGCCCGGGACCGCTCTCGTCGGCGGCGAGCGCGTCGCGGTAGAGCTGCTCAACGCGGGCGAGGTCGCGGAACGACGCGGAGCGCACGTTCATGCGGCGTTCTCGTTGCGAGCGGCGTCGACTTGCTCGAGGAAGAGCCGGTGGATGCGGTCGTCGCCGGTCATCTCGGGATGGAATGTGAGGCCGATGTTCGCACCCTGGCGCACCGCAACCGGTTCGTCGCGCAGCCGCGCGAGCACCTTGACATCGGCGCCCACCTCCTCGATGCGCGGGGCACGGATGAACACGCCGCGGAACAGGAGGTCACCGAGCCCTTCGAAGCGCACGTCGGCCTCGAAGGAGTCCACCTGGCTGCCCCAGCCGTTGCGTCGCACGGCGATGTCGAGCGTGCCGGTGGCGACCTGGTCAGGACGGCCGTCGACGATGGAGCGGCTGAGCAGGATGAGCCCGGCGCACGTGGTCAGCGTCGGCAGGCCGCCGGCGAGGCGGCGGCGCAACGTGTCCTCGAGCGCGAAGGCGCGGAGCAGCTTTCCCATGGTCGTCGACTCGCCGCCCGGCACCGCCAGCGCGTCGACCGACTCGATCTCGGCGGCGAGTCGGACGGGCACGGCGTCAACGCCACAGCGGCGGAAGGCGGCCAGGTGTTCGCGAACGTCGCCCTGAAGGGCAAGGACACCGACAGTGGTGATCGTCAGCTTTCCCAGCGGACGTGGCAGCCCCGCTCGCCGCGAGGCCCGAACAGCGTCATGAGCACGAGATGAGTGTACCCCGTCAGCCCGTCGACCACCGCCGCCCCGGCTACCAGCCCCGGGTGGAGAGGAGCTCCTCGCGCGGCATGGCGGCGACGTCGAGACCGCGCATAGCCGGTCCCAGCCCGGCGCTCACCTCGGCGATCACCTCGGGCTTGTCGAAGTACGTGGTGGCGGCCACGATCGCCTTTGCGTAGTTGAGTGGGTCCTCGCTCTTGAAGATGCCGCTGCCCACGAAGTTGCCCTCGGCACCGAGCTGCATCATCAGCGCGGCGTCGGCGGGGGTGGCAATGCCACCGGCCGAGAAGTTGACGACCGGAAGCCGGCCGGTCTCGGCGATCTCCACGACCAGCTCGTAGGGCGCCTGGAGCCGCTTGGCCTCGGCCATGAGCTCGTCGCGGCGCAGGCCCTGGAGGCGCCGGATGCCCCCGCGGACGGCGCGCATGTGCCGCACCGCCTCGACGACGTTGCCTGTGCCCGCCTCGCCCTTGGTGCGGATCATCGCGGCGCCCTCACCAATGCGGCGCAGCGCCTCACCGAGGTCGCGCGCGCCGCACACAAAGGGGATCGTGAACGCCCACTTGTCGATGTGGTGCTCCTCATCCGCGGGGGTGAGCACCTCGGACTCGTCGACGTAGTCGATGCCCAGCGCCTCGAGCACCTGCGCCTCGACGAAGTGGCCAATGCGCGCCTTGGCCATGACCGGGATGGTCACCGACTGCTTGATCTCGCTGACCAGGCTGACCGCGCTCATCCGGGCCACACCGCCGTCGCGGCGGATGTCGGACGGGACGCGCTCCAGCGCCATGACGGCGACCGCGCCCGCCGCCTCCGCGACGCGTGCCTGCTCGGCCGTGACCACGTCCATGATCACGCCGCCCTTGAGCATCTCCGCGAGCCCGCGCTTGACGCGCAGGCCGCCGGTCTGATGGCCGTTGGCCTCGCTTCGTCCGCTCCCGTTCTTGGTGGCCACAGGTGTCTCCTCATTCACGTCGTGGGGTCATTCTCGCAGACCGCCGACGTCGGGATGCCCGCCGCGCCGCCGAGACAACGAGAAGAAGGCGAAGCCGACTTGCGACATCACTGTGCGCGCGTCCCGCCGATCGATCGCATGATCTGTGCGTGAAGCGGGCATCGAGAATCGCTGCGACGCTGCGCGCCCTCAACCGTGCGGAACTGGCCGTGATCGGCTTCTGCGCGCTGGGCGCGGGCAACGTCTGGATCCGGGTCGGCGGGGGGAACGTGGTGACCGCGCCGAGCCCCGGGGCGTTCATCCTCGGGTTTGCGCTGGTGGTGGCGGCGGCCGGGCTCTGCTACCTGGCGTCGGGACGGCCCGCGGCGATGCCGGGTGCGCTCGTCTGCACGGTGGCCATCGCGGTGCAGACACTCGGCCAGCCGGTGGTGTTGCCGCCGGCTGCGGCCATGTACCTGACCGGGCTCGCGCTTGCCGCCGTCCCGCTGCTGCGCTCCCCGCGCCAAGCCTGGCTGCTTCTCGGCGCCTGCGCCCTGGCGGTGACCCTCACCGTCACGCACGCCTGGACCTGGGGATACGCGCCCATCGACGTCTTCGACGAGGTGCAGGGGTCCACCCAGGCGTTCCTGCACGGGCAGAACCCCTACGCGCCCGTCTACCCCATCCTGCTCGACAGCTACGGTGCGCACCAGCTGTACGGGTCCGGCTCGCTGAACTACGGACCGATGGTGATCATCCTGAGCATTCCGGCGCGGCTCATCGGCGACGTGCGCCTCACCGTGGTCGCGCTCAACGTCGCCATCCTCGCCGCCGTCGTGGTGTGGACACGGCGAGCGGCGGGCAGCCATAGGCACAGCGCCACCATCGCCGCGGTGTGGCTGGCCTCGCCGTTCCTCCCATTCATGATCCTCACCGAGTGGACCGACACGTTCTGTGTCGCCGGCATGGCCTGGTGGCTGGTGTTGCGTGACCGCCACCGCAACTGGGCCATCGCGGCGCTCACCGTCGGCCTGGCCTGCAAGCCCACCATGCTGGCGGTGATGGTGCCGCTGGCCTTCTGGAACGGCGCGGTGCGCAGCGAGCTGCTCCGCGCCGCCGTGGCGACGGTGGCGATCGTGGCTCCGTTCGCGATCTGGACCGGGGTCCCGCAGTTCGTTTACGACACGGTCGGCATCTACGGCGACCTTCCCGGCCGCCATGACGCCGCCAACCTCAACGGTCTGCTGCACGTCTTCGGCAGTGCGCCGATCCCGGCCACGGTGCTGCTGGTGGGTGTGGTCTTGGCGGTTGTCCTCTTCACGCTGCGCCGCTGTCGTGACTACGGCGACCTGCTGGTGGCCGGCGCGGGCCTGCTCATCGTCGCCTGCATCTTCGCCAAGCAGGCGTTCCTCAACTACTACTTCAGCGCGGCCATCGCCCTGCTGTTCGTGGCCGGCGCGCCGGGCATTGTTCCCCGGGGCGGCCTGGCCTGGCCGGCACCGTTGCGTCGAGTGCTCGGCTCACGCCTGCCGCGTGTGCCGGGTGCGCGCCACCGCCCGACCGCGGAAGCGAGGGCTGCGGCGGACTGACTCCGCCTAGGTGGGGCGGGCGTCGGCAAGGGGGCGCACGTCCGCGAGGGGACGCAGGCTGGTGGTGCGCAGCGCCGGGACGCGCAGGAGTGCTTCCGCGACGATCCGTCCGGACATCTTGCTGGCGCCGGTGATGCGCTCGGTGAAGACGATGGGAACCTCGACGATGCGAAAGCCGCGCAGCGTGGCGCGGTAGTTGAGCTCGATATTGAAGGCGTACCCAGAGCTGCCGATGGTGTCGATCTCCAACGCCGCCAGCGCCGACGCGCGGATGCACTTGAAGCCCGCGGTGGCGTCGCGCAGGTCGACGCCCAGCACCAGCCGGACATAGGCCGAGCCGCCGCGGCTCAGCACGCGGCGCCGCAGCGGCCAGCCGCGCGTGCTCCCCCCCGCGGTCCAGCGCGAGCCAAGCGCCACGTCCGCCAGGGCGTCGTGGGTCGCGGCAAGGAGACGGGGCAGATCCGCCGGGTCGTGCGAGTGGTCCGCGTCCATGGTGACCAGGTAGTCGAACCCGCGCTTCATCCCGGTGGTGAGTCCGGCGATGTAGGCCGGCCCCAAACCGCCCTTGGATGCGCGGTGCAGCACGCGGACCCGGGGGTCGGCGGCAGCGAGCTCGTCGGCGAGCGGCCCCGTGCCGTCCGGAGAGTCGTCGTCGACGACGAGGAGATGGAACTGTTCGCCCTGCGCCAGGATCCGCGGGGCCAACGTGGCCAGGTTCTCGCGCTCGTTGTAGGTGGGGACGACGACGAGCACGGCAGCGGCGGCGTGGACGGTGTTCTGCCGCGCCATCACGGCACCGTGACCCACTGCGAGGTGCTGACCGAGCCGGGATTGCTGGCCAGCGCGTCGACCAGGTACACCGTCCCGAGGTCGAACCTGGTGCGCGAGTCGGTGCTCACCAGGGTGTAGGTGGCGGAGGCGTGTGGCCCGAGCACTGCCGGCCCCTGCGTGCGCCAGGCCGGGTTCATCCACCCGGCTGACGTGACCAGGAAGATCGGCTTCACCGGCTTGTCGGTGATGTTGTCCGCCGCCACGGTGATGGTGGGTACGGGGCTGCCGGGGTCACCCGAGCCGCGCTGTGCGGTGATGGTGAGGTGCAATGGCGCCGGGCTGACCAGGAAGGCCACCGTTGCCGCCGCCGCCGCCGCTGCTCCGGCGCCGGCAAGCCCGAGGCCAGCCCACCGGAACAGGTGCTGGCCTCGGAACGGGGTGCGCCGGCTGTACGGCACGTTGGCGGCGTGCACCAGCACGAGGATGGCGAGGTAGATGAAGTAGTTGAACAGGGAGCGGGCCGACAGCAGCAGTGGCACGGCCGCCATCAAAGGAAGCAGGCGCGCGCTGCGCGGATAGAACGCGATGAATGCCCCGAGGCTGGCGAGAATGGCGGCGACCCCCGCGACGCCAAGGTAGGAGACGTGTCCACCGGCGATGTGGAGGTACACCGGGAGCATGGCGATGCCCTGCCCGAACGGCACGATCGGCTGCAGCAGTGGCAACAGCGTGCCGTGGGCCCAGGCACCGGGGTCCATGACGATGAATGGACCGTTCACGACCAGGAATGCGCCGAGCGCGATCGTCGAGTACGTCGCCGCGGTGCGCCAGGGATTGCGTCCGCGGCGTGCCGACTCGATCGTCAACGCGGCGACGAGGAAGGGCGCGATCAGCCACGGCGTTGGCTTGACGCTGCAGGCCAGCCCAAGACAGACGGGACCCAGCCAGCGCATGAGTCGTGACCCGCCGCTGTCGAGAAAACGGTCCCAGCGATGAAGGGCAAGCAGCAGGAAGGGCAGATAGAGGACGTCGGTGACGCCACCATCGATGAAGCTGAGGTAAAAGGGGAAGCTGGCGATCAGCGGGACCACGGGGCGCAGCCGTTCATCGAGCAGGCGCCAGAGCAGAAACATGAGCAGGATCCACGCCAAGCCGTCGGCGACCAGCGCGAATGGCGAGCCGAGCCCGAGCAACGCTCCGAAGGGGATATAGAGAAGGAATGACAGCGCGGGGTAGCTCGTCGAGTGAATCGTGCCGCCGTCCAGCAGTGGTGTGGCGACATCGGGCGGCAGGTTGAACCGGCTGAGCTCCTTGGTGAGGTCGGTCGCGTACGGATTGTGTCCGGAGAGAAGCACAGCCGCCGATGCCTGGCCTGTGGTGATCTCGTCGGTCTGGTACACGTGCTCCGATGACCGGACGGACAGCCACATGCCGGTGACGATCAGCGTGAAAACCAGCACGCGGAGGTCGAGCCGGCGCCAGCTCGCAACCGAACGGTTGGTGACGCTCAGACCGACCACTGTCAAACCGCCGACCAGCGACACAGCGGTCATCGCGGGGCCGAGCGGCGAGGTGCCGGTGTCGATCCACCACAACATCGACCAGCCCATCAACGCAAGGCCGGTGAAGAGGCGTACCGCCTGGGCGAGATCCAGCGGCGGGCGCGGCGCCTGAATGTCGTGCTGGCTCGAGGAGGGCTCGTCCGGTGCGGCAACGCGCGGAGTCGGGGCCGCGATGCTCACATGGGCATTATCCCGAGGGTTCGGCGACCTGCCTGACCCCACCCGGTAGCGGAGTGGTGCTGGGCCAGTAACGGCGACTCGCCGTGCCCGGGTCGTCCGGATCAGGCCTTGCGACGCGCTTTGGCCGAGGCCGTGGGCTTCTTGGAGGCCTTCTCGACCTGCGAGCGGAGATTGCGCACGGACTGCTCGATGTTGCCGCGCACGATCGGATCGGCAGCGCGCGAGACCATCCGTCCGGCGATCCCGCCTGGCAGTTCGTAATCCATGTCGAAGGTTGCCTCCGTTCCCTCCGCCGACGCCTTGAACGACCACTTGCCGGTCTGCTTGAAACCCTCGGTCGACTTCCAGCCGATGGCGCGGTTCTCCGTCCAGGTGGTGATGTCGACGACCGACGACAGCGTCATCGGGCCCGCCTTCATCGCCACCGCGAACTTCGCGCCCTTGCCGTGGGTCTTCGAACCGACGGGGGCCCACTTGGTGAGGTCCTTCATGTACTTGGTGGTGTTGCGATGGTCGTCGACGTACGCAAACACGGCCTCGACCGGCGCCGCGATCTGCTCACTTGTGGTGATGTGTCCCATCTGTCTCTCCTTCCCCTCGCGTCAGCCGAGCACCGGAAGTCTGCGCTCTTCGGCGAGGCCGTCGAGGATGCTCTGCATGCGCTGCTCGACGTAGTGGTAGCAGGCCCAGAGAACCTCGGGATCGCGGGCGTCGAGCTTCCCGAACTGTGCGTGGAAATCGATCGGCTCCCCCACCTCGACGGTGATCTTGGCCGGCAGCGGCAGGTGGAGAAGGTAGTTGCCCGGCGAGATGCCCCACGGCAGGCAGAACATGATCGGCAGAGCCTTGAGGCGAAATCTCTCGAGCCCGAGCACGCGCGCCAGCTTCTTGCCGTCGCTGGCCACGAACACGGTCTCGTGTCCGCCGATGCTGACCACCGGCTGGATGGGCACGCGCTCCTGCAGGGCAAGGCGCACGAATCCCGTGCGGTTGGCCAGGTGGATGCGATTGCGCTCCGACCAGGTGCGGAAGACGTCCTCGTCGCCACCGGGATACACGAGCACGGACGCGCCCTTTCGCAATGCCGCACGCGCGTAGTCAGGATGCGCCGGCAGCGTGCCCGACTTGCGCAGCATCGTGCCCATGATGGGCAGGCCCATCACGATGTTGTGAGCCAGAGCGTAGCTCGGTCGGGACAGGCCGAAATGGCGCAGGAAGTTGACCATGAAGACCCATGTGTCAGGCGTGGCCATGCCGCCGCTGTGGTTGCCGACCAGGAGCACCGGTCCCTTCGCGGGGATGCGCTCGATGTGGCGCACCTCGCCACGGAAGTAGTAATCGGCGACGTAGTTCAGCCAGCGGAGGTTGCGCTCCATGTACTCGGGGTCGCGCTCGTCGAGTGACCCCTTCCGGCCGCGCTCGATGACGCCTTGCACGGTTCCATCGAGGGTGTCGATGATCTCTCGCAGCGGGCTCGGCGGGCCGGCCGACGACGCACGGCGCCGACGGCGTGTGGGGGTGGCGGCAAGCGCGAGAAGTTCGTCGCCGGCAACGCGCGAGACGCGTGGCTTTTTGGCTGCTCCCGAGGGCGCTGACACGCGGCGGCTCATGACTGTTGTCCCTGCATGGACTGGACATTGTAGGTCTGCGGCCGAAGAGCGCCGGAGAGGGCGGTGGTACACTCCGGCGCCTCGGGAAGTAGCTCAGCCAGGTTAGAGTGCACGGTTCGGGACCGTGAGGTCGGGAGTTCGAATCTCCCCTTCCCGACATGTCTTTAGAGAACCCTTATAACACAAGGGATTTCTGACGAGAATGGGCCGAATGACGACAGCACCGACGACAGTAGGCCCTCGATCCCGACTTGAGCAGTGTGTTGACTTTCCTACGCCGGCCGAGCACTCAGGCAGACCGGCCGCACCGAGCCGTCCAGCACCAGCTCGCCACTGAAACCGTCGCCGGCCAGCCGCAGGCTGCTGTTCTCGAAGGCGCAGCACCGCAAGGGCGATTCGGGAGGTCGAATGTCAACTAGTCGCCCACGCCGGCGGAGAGCGTGTCGCAGAGGTGGCGTTAGCCGGGCCCTCACCCTCTTGGTCCTCGTACCAAGGAATGTCTCGACCGCGCAACCACCCGGCAAGTTTCGCCCGGACCTCAGCCGCGGAGAGGTCTCGGATTGTGAAGCAGCCCGTCTCCGCCGCCTCGCCGTTTGTTCGGATGACGACAGTTGCGTGGCTTCCAGAACCCTTCGCGGCTAGCTCGAACACGCCGAACGCGCGGCTCAAGATGTCGAGCGGTTGCTCGGGCTAACCTGACTCAGGCGGTGCCTTGACCCTGTTCCGCTTGCGGCACAGCGGGCAGCGGATATTCCCTGTCGGAACCTCAAGCAACTGTCCGCAGTGGAGGCAGTTGACGCGGTAATGCTTTTGGCCAGCTATCACCTGGGCCGCAAGTGCATTCTTCACTGCCCATTCAAGTCTGTATGCAACAGGGGGGCCAGCTGCGACGGGCGGTGGGTCACTTACTACGTCAGGAGCCGCCTGGGGCGCCACCTTGGAAGCAACCGAACGGCCGGGCGGCGGTGGAATCCGTGGTTGTGGTGGACTCCAGGCTTTCTTGGCCTGGCTGGGGAAAAGATCCACGATCAGCCCGACCCCAGCCGCTAGGCTGCAGCCCGTCGCTGCCGTTATCAGTGCTAGCGCCGCCATAGCCATCACCATCCACTTGAGCAGCCACAACGTCAAAGAGAACACGGGGAAGATCATCATGCAACCGCACCCTTGGACCTTCTGGCCCAGCGTCCTCGGCGGTGGCTGACGGCCGATCAACTTGCCAGCCAACTTCCACAATGAGCCAGCCGCGGAGGCGCAGCTCCGGGTGAAGTCGCTGTGGTATCTCATTGGTTCGCGACCACGTCATCCAGGCGGATCGACGACCGCGCAGGATGAGTGATGCGCATCTGACCGGCCATCGGTTGAGTGTGGGCCCAGGGCAAATACCCTGGAGCCGCCACGCATTGGGCGATCTTGGCACGGGCGTCAGGGCCTGTGGATGCAATTGGGGTGGATGACGTTCTTCCTGAAGCACGTTTGGGCTCAGACGACGCAGCCGCACCCCGCTCATCTTTGCCGATGAGGTTGGTAATCTAGTCGCGCTGCGTCAGGCGGGTGCGTTGTCCGAGGAGGAGTTCGCCCGGCTGAAGGCACGGCTCATCGACTAGCGGTCGGAGGCTGAGCGGAACCGCCGAAGGAGTCCTACTATCTCCCGATTAATGAGACTGCGCCAGCTGGTCGGGCCTGCCGCCGCCGGGGCTGTGTTGGCACTAAGCGCCTGCGGCGGGAGCACTATGACTGCAACCGGAGGTAGTCCGGTGACGTCTTCAAGCAGCGCGAGCGCGCCTTCGACATTCAACCCAGGTGCTCTGCTCGCCGGAACTGCAAAGCCCAATTTTCCCGCCGGACACCCGGGCAAAATCGACGCTGTATATGTCGGGAAGCTCCTTCGGGATCCGAGTGGCGCCGCGGACATTCCAATCGTTCTGAGGAACAACACGGCGCATGCCGTTTCCCACATCGACGTGACAGCGACGGCTCGCGACGCCACCGGAACCCTCCGCGCGACTGGTCAGAGTCAAGAGACCGACCCATCGCAGTTGGCTCCCGGGGAGGCCGCTCTCTCCTTTATCTACTTCCAGATCGGAACGGCGGCGCAGATTCCTGACACCGCGGTGTACGCCTTTACCTCCGAGACCGTCCCGGCCGACACGTCTTCGTACAACACAGCGACGGCGAAGGTGACGGAAGCGAAGCTGTTAGGAGGTAGCATCGTGGGCACGGCAACAAACGCGACACGAGCTGCATTGCAGGGTCCGTACAACGTGAACGTCTACTGCTTCGATGCGACCGGGGCAATCGTCAACACGTCCGGGGGGTTTGCCGATCAGAATAATGGCGTTGCACCGGGCGGGAATCTCACCTTTACTGTGTCCTTGTACGGGGCCGCGTGCCCGACATTTCTTGTTGGCGTGACCGGATTCTTCGCCTAGTCAACTGGATGGACCCGAGGCGACGCTAGAGCCGATCGGCTCCGCCACCGGATCACCGATCCCACGTGATTACGATCCTGTTGCTGCGAAGCCCGTAGTGACGTTCGCCTGAGCGCGGCCGTCGAATGCGGTCATCCGCTCGGCGGTCCTGTGCGTACTCCCTCGCCCGACGGTAGGTCTTGACCCAGGGAGTTGGGGTGCCGGCGCGCATCCGCTGGGCGTCAGCCTCGGCGCGCTGCCACTGGAGACGACCGCGAGCCGCGAGGACTAGGAGGAGACCCAAGATGCCGACCACCCCGAGGGCAGGGCTCACTTGCCACATGCCGCTGATCCCGGCAATGAGTAGGGCGATGGCGATTAGCCGGCTGCACACTGCTAGCTGCTCAGCCCGAGCAACCGCTCGACGTCGTCAGCCGCCCCTCGCCGCTGAGCCTCGCCGACGTGGGTGTATCGCTCAAGCGTCATCGCCGACGTCGCGTGTCCGAGCCGGGCCTGAGCCACTGTGGGGTGAACCCCAGCGTCGGCGAGCAGGGATGCGGCGGTATGGCGGGTGCCGTGGAAGGGGATGATGGGCACCCCGGCCCGCCCGAGCACGGCGACCCACGCTTTCACCATCGAGGTGATCGGAAGCGGCCGGCCTAGAGGGGTAGTGAAGACGAGTCCGCCGTCGAGGGTCACCTTGCTACCGGCTACAGAGAGGCGAGGTTCCTGCCATTGGTTCCCCGCCTCAAGCCGCTCGGCGGCTTGGCTGCTCATGTGAGAGCGGAGGACGGAAATGACGGCATCGGCTATTGGGACAGCCCGGCGCGAGCTCGCGGATTTCGGCTCGGCGAGGCTTCCGTCGGGCTGGAGCGTGTAGCGGACTTCGACGACCCCGCGGTCAAGATCGACGGCATCCCATCGGAGGGCGAGCAGCTCGCCACGGCGCAGGCCAGCGGTGAGGGCGAGCGCCCACAGCGCCTCCAGTCGGTCCCCTTGAGCAGCACCGACGACGAGCCGAGCTGCCTGGGCGTCGAAGTGGGCCGCTTCGCGGCGCGGACTCCGGGGCAAATCGACCATGGAAGCGTCAGCCACGTTGCGGACAACCTTGCCCCAGGACAGCGCGCGGCTCAGCGCCCGGTGGAGGACGGCGTGAGCGAGGCGAACCGTGGCAGGCGATTTGCCCTCGGCTAGCAGCCGTCCGTAGAGGGTTTGAAGGTGCTCGGGCTGGAGGTCGACCAAGCGACGCCTACCCAAAGCGGGTACGAGGTAGTCGGTGACCACCTGGTGATAGCGACGCTGCGACCCCGGCCGGAGCGACGGCGCGACCCCGGGCCACCACTCCTCCTCCAGAAAGGCGGCAACGGTCGTTGAGCCCTTGGGCATCGGGAGCCCCTTGTCGCGGGCCGTGATCGCCTCGCGCAGCTTGCGGCTGGCCTCGGCTTTGGTCTTCGCGTAGAGAGCGCGTCGGACCCAGCGGCCATCCTGGCGGACGAAGACGCGGGCCTCCCAGCGGCCGTCCTGCCGCCGACTGACGGTGCCCTCGCCATTGGCGCGGGTGCGGCGTCCAGGGCTGGCAGTACGCCTGGCCATTGTCGAGTGCCCTCTTGGTCAGGGTGTCCGATCACGGGCTGGACTGGTGCCCGCAACGCCGGCCTCCCTGGGTGGCTCATGCCGTCTCATGAGCAGTCTACTGTCGTCAACAGCTGTCGTCAATCGGTCGGCGAAGCCGACAATCGAATAGGGCTGATGCCATTTGGTCGGGAAGGTGATATTCCCGCCTGCCTTGAAGACACAGTTCTTTGCTCGGGAGGTGAGTGCTGCGCCCCCCGCCCAGGCGCCGACTGGAACCACGGCTAGTGATGCGATGCGGGGCGTACAGTTCCCGCCAAGGAACTCGGGAGGGTGGCAATTGCATCAGACTTGTCACGGGGGAGTCGGCGGCAGGCACTCCAGCACTAATCTTGGAAGAGCCGGAGGAACACGCAACAAATGACGACAGGAACTATTCACTTCAGCTTTTCGGCGACCGGCGCGCCGGAACGCGTCCAAACAGGCGAAAATCGGGCTGACGGCGTGGACCCTTGGGCGGCCGTCGAGACCGATCGGGCGTGGCGTGCGGAGCAGGCCGAGCTCCTGCAACTGGCCGAGGCCGCTGACGCCGAGGCTGTCCTTCAGGACGAATAGGCTCCTTGGACGGTCGTCGCTGGGACGTCGTGGATGTGGACTACGGCGTCCCGCGTGGGCATGAGCAGGGCAAAACGCGACCGGCCATCGTGGTTTCCAATGATGGTTTCAATCGGCGGGCGGGAATGGCGACGGTGGTCGCAATAACCTCACGGGAGCCGCCGAAATACCCATCCGAGGTCGCGCTTCCTGATCTCCCGGGCATAGTTCACCGCGGTGTCATCCTCATCCAACAGATTCGAACCATCGATTGCGATCGGATCGTCCGGAGGCGCGGGCGCGTGGAGGACCCCGTCCTGAGGAGGGAGATCGAAGAGGCTTTGGCCCAATTCCTGGATCTCCCGTCGCCGGAAGCCGAATGAGACTCGACTGGGCGATCCTCTCAAATTCGAGCGAGATTCAGGCGGGGTTGAGCTACGTGCTGGGCGGCGGATGGGACACCAGTTGGCGGCCATCCTTCCCCACCACGTTCATCGGTGCGCTAACCCTCCGGGTCATGGTCCACCGGACCGAAGTCGCTGCTCAGCACAGGCTTGAGGTCCGCTTTTGGGATGAGGATGGCGCCGATTTCGCGCCGCCCTTACAGGTCGACCTTGGGCCTGGAACCGTGCCTGAGGGCCATCCTCCCAACTGGGAAGTCCCGGCCCAATTGTCCGTTGGGCTACATGGTTTGCCGATTCCCGCCGCGGGGCGTTACAGCTTTGAAGTCAGCGTCGATGGCCAGCATCTGAAGAGCGTCCCCTTTCGGTTCGTTGAGGGACAGCCGCCGCCGGCGACTGCGGCACTTCCTCCGCAGACATGATCGCTAGCGGTGAGCTGGACCGACCGTTGCTGTGACCGTCTCGACTCTTCCGATCGGCGTTTACCACGCAGGTAAGCGTCCTCGCCGCTGGGCGAAGGTTGCTACTGCTATCGGCGCGGCGGTGCGCGTCTCGATCTATGTGCTCTCCTTCTGCGGCTTTCTGCGCGGCGGCGGAGCCTGCGTTGGCTGGGGTTGCGGGTAGGCCGGCGGGTGGAGCGGTGGTCGACCATCGTTTCGGTGGCAGTGGGTGCGCTGATCGGGTTCGGCGCCTCCATCTGGACGAACAAGCAGCAGCACGAGCAGCAAACACGACGCGATGCCGCTGGGGCGCGACGTGAGTACGCCTGGCGTGCAGACGAGCAGTTTCGCCAATTCTGTACGAGGTGCTGACTGAGGCTCGCCTCTTAGGCGACAGGTGCAGGGCTATGAACGCCGACGTCGGTGACCTGGCGTCGCTGGACAGGTGCATCGATTGCCTCGAGAGTTCCGCGTGACCCGTGACGTTGCAGCCGCCGCCACCGGACTGCGCCGACGGGCTGCCGACTACCAGTCTGGCCTCGACCTGTTGCAGCAGCTGAATCAGCAAATGCCGCGCAACGGCGCGTCCCTCGATCCTGAGATCGGTGGGAAAGTTGCGGACCACGGCGAACCAGCGCGGGGACGTCGGCGCTCGCCCGGCGACCACGACGGATGCCGTATCTCCTAGTGCGCCCTAGTGGAAGGACCTGTATTTGCGACTGGCGCCGTCACGACGTTCAGGTTGCGCGTCCTCGCCGGACCCCACGTGATCGAGCAAGAGGTCAATGTCGACTCGCGCAACGACGGCAATCTCGTTCTTTAAAAGGCCGTCAGCGAGCCCGATGGCGTCGGTCGCGTTGAGTACGACGGAATCGCTTTCTTTCCGCGCGGCCAGTGGCACGGAATCATCAACGTCGTTGGCGAGCCCCGACAGAGCGAAGCGCCTCGACAGCTCGGATTCAAACCGGCCCTGCCGGCTGGGTAGTATCGGCGGGTCGCCCTGGAAGAACTTCAGAACGACCTGCGTGCCGGGGACCAACCAAGGGGCTTCGGCTGGATTGGCCGAATTGAGACGGCACGTACGAGAGGCTAAGAACGGCGATGATCGGCGGCCCACTCCGAAGCGACTGAAGCCCTGGATGACCTCCGTCCGATGACGCCTCGCGGCGACCAGTATGCTGCGGAGGCTTCTCGCCAAGCCCTGATTGTTATGCCGACGAGCGCTCAACGTTCAGTGACCAGAGGCGAGCCAGAATCTCGCCATCATCCAGCGGATACGACCACCCATATGCATCGTGCACTGTCCGGTCGAGGCGTTCGTGTGCTTGCATGAGCCAGGTCGGCATCGCGTTGTAGAGGTTCGTGAGCGTGCGCATCCTCAATTCCGACTCCGACATACTCGCCGGGTTGAGCCACCCTTCCCGGAGCGCGTTCACTCTCTGGGCGGCTTCGGCGATCGCTCGGGTCTGCTCATTTGTACCGTGAGGAAGTGGAAATGTCTCGAATGTCGTAGTGGGCGTATACGTGAAGGTTGCACCCACGCCGTGCTGGCTACCGGTACGCAACGACCACACCTGGTGGACACGCGAGTGAAGAACACCAAAGAAGTAGTCGTCCTGTCGAGCGAATGCTATGAGTCGTGTATCGGGAAGGGTTCGCGCGTCGACCCAGGCAAATATGCGGTGCTTCGTCACGCGCGGAGTGACGAAGAATCGCTGGAGCCCGACCATCGCTGCACGCAATCCAGGAACCGTCTCACCATGCTGCCACCACCGCTCAGCTCTTCGCGCGCGGCGATTAGTCACGCGCACTGGTCGCACATGCTCACGCACGTACTCAAACGGCGCCTCATACAAGCACGCGTGCTCCTCGGATAGTTCGCCGAAGTCGATGATAAACATGTCCCGGGGCCGACCCGTTATGTCTTTAGCGTTCATCCAGGGGCGGATAACGTCCACGTTGCTGCGTCCATCCGGGTTAGGCGAATCGAGAAGCTGCCGTGCCAATACGTGCGGAATCTCGAAGGGGCCCACCTTCACGGGCCCTTGGAAGGCAATCATTCCATTCTCTGGAAGCGCCTGGCTTCGTGATAGATCAATCTCAGCCGTTAGGTCGGAGTTGATTGTTGTGACGGCCTTGCCATCGAGGGTTCGTTGACCTTCTCTGCCGTCGTCGTAGGCGATGATCGACACGCGCACTGCGGCACCCTCGACGATCCAAGGTTCGTCGGCCCATGCCATGAAGATGTCACCCGTGGTCTTGATCCGCTCGAGGACGACCCGGTTCGCGCCAGCGCGAATTGATTGGGTAGCCAGCAATCCGGCGTACGTGCATTCTCCTGCGGCAATCATCGCGCCAGCCTTCTCGTGCCAGTAGCACACCAGATCTGCGGAATGCGGGACCCGGCCCGCGTAGACCTCGAAAAGGGCGTCGACATATGCATCACCCAGCGCTGAACGCATCTTGCGGATGCCGAGAAATGGTGGGTTACCGATGATGAAATCCGTCCGCGGCCACCGGGGTTCACCGGGCGCGCCATCACCATCGAACGCGACTACGGCGTCCCTACACTCAATGTTGTCGAGGGGGCGCAGTACCGGGTTTCGTAGATAGGCAAAACCGTTGCCCAGCATCCATTGGATTTCGCCGATCCAGATGGCGACCCTTGCGAGTTCGGCGGCATACGGGTTGAGTTCTATTCCGAGAAGATTGTGCGGGCCGAGGACAGGGAACCGTATGGGGGTCCCCAGCTCCATCGACTCCCAAAGGATGACCCGACTCTCAAGATCCTTCAGCGCTTGGAGGGCGACGTACAGAAAATTGCCCGAGCCACATGCCGGGTCAAGCACACGCACGCCGTCGAGCCGTTTCAGGAATTTGGTCACGATCGATTCAGCACGCTGGATGGCTCTCGTGCGGGTGCCGAGCGCGGAACCACTGAGGGATCCCGTGATAGAGATATCGCCGAGTGCTTCCCGAGCCGCCCGCTGAGCAAGAGCAAACTCTCTCTCTAGTGGTTCGATTACCATCGGGGCAATGACTCGCTCAATACTGATGCGATCCGTGTAGTGCGCGCCCATCTGGCTGCGCTTGTCCGGGTCAAGCCCGCGTTCGAAGAGAGTCCCAAGGACTGCTGGCTCAATTTGCGACCAGTCCAGAGCAGCGACCGTCGAGACGACGTCGAGCTCACCGGATGTCAGCTCAAGGGCATCGTCGCCGTCGAAAAGACCGCCGTTGAACCACTGAATACGCTCCGCTCCGAAACGGCCTCCCTGACTGGACATACGGGAAAATAGTTCGGCCATCGCGGCACGTACTTCCGCCGGGTCGGCGAAGAGCGAATCGCCGATCTTCGTGACCCGAGCGATCAGGCCGGCGGGAAGGAGACCAGAGTCCTCGGCAAACATGCAGAACACCAGCTTGTTGAGAAAGTGAGCAACACGCTGGGCGTCGTAACCTCTGCCGCGAAGGCCGACCGCGAGTTCTGCGAAATGTCCCGCTGCCTTTTCTGTCAGTTCTTCCCGAGTCGCAGACGGCTTGAGGGAGTCCGGTGCCTCCATAACTGCCTTGAGGAGCCGCATGGGCCGCGCCGGCCCGTCCAGGAAGTCTTGGAGTGAAAACTTGTGGACCTCCTTAGCCGTGTTCGTGAAGTTGGTGTGGATCTCGAACTTGTCCAGGTCGCAGACGACAAGGAGGGGTGGATTCTCCAACGCCTCACGGTAGAGGAGGAGTTGCCGGTAGGCGGCTTCCAAGTCCTTGTGCTTGCCTTTGTACTCCCATGCGAAATGACCCTTCTTCCAAACATCCGCCCACCCCTCTCCTCCCTCGACCTTCGCGGCACCCTTTTCGAAGGCATACCGATCACCGGTCTGGTCAGAGTTCGGTGTGGGTTGCCCAAGGAGGCTGCACAAGTTCATGAAATGCTCATGTGATGCAGCGCGTTCGCCACGAGTGCTCCCGATCCACTTACGTGCGAACTCAGCGGCGGTCATAGCTCCTCCGAAAGCAGTCCGCGAGGCCACCTGGTGGGAGGGTAGCTGGATCGCAGGTCCAGTTGGGGACGCCACGGCCGAGGACACTGTAGGGGCGACGGTGGCGGCGCCAGGAGCGGAGCTAATTCCCGCGGCGTGATCTAGCTCCTCGGCCGCGGGCACGACTGTATTGGTCATCCACTCGCGGACCCCTCGGGTTGCCATCACATCACTACGGTTGTAGGCCAGCAACCACTCCTGGGCACTCGCTGCATCGGGCCCGTTCACGGCCCGGTCATGCACGACCATGGACTCCCCACCACCTGCCTCATCTACGTCCCAGTGGAAGCCGATTAGCGGCGCCACGACCTTCAGACCGCTCGCTCCGCCTGTCACCAGCTGCGCATCCCAGACCCTGAGCAAGTCGACCCACTCACCAGACGTGATGAAGGCCTCAACGTCATCGGCAACGTCCCAGGCCAGACCGATGTTGCGCAGGTACTGGTTCTCCGCGGACTCATTCCAGCAGAACGCACGGACCGTTAGGCCCTGTTGGTGGCAATACTCACGAATCCGCTGGAGCCACTGCCAGAACGTCAGCGAATTCTTGGCCTCTGATTCTGGCGTCAGTTCATCAAAGGTCGCGAACGACCGATAGCCTTCCACTAGTTCCATCGATGCTCCTCGCGTACGCAGCGCGTGCAACAAGGCGTCCCCGACGTTTGTTCCCGATGAGAGCCACGTTCCCCACATGTAGACACCCAGCTCTGTGCTTTCCATGTCAACATCGATCTCGATATCAGCGCGAGGCACAATCACCTCATCCGTTCCACGTCGCCGGTACACAGATTCGGGTCCCAGTGCGGCACGTGCCATGTCGATCTGGTCAGGTAGCGAGGGAATAGGCGCGTCTGAATATCGGGCAGTTGACGCATCCAACGAGAGGGCGTCGCCCACTGTTGCTATTCCAAGTTGTTGCAGCTGTTCGAACCGCTTACCTTTAGACCAGCTCGCACCGAGCTCCAGAATCGGAGTAGCAGGATTCACGCCGGCAACTGTCGCTATTAGTCCCGCTACATCCAGTTTGGCGGCGACGATTTGTGCGGTTCGCATGTCGAGCGCGGCCAATTCCGCACGGTTGGTTACGCCACGTTCGCGATGCGCCTTCCACTGCGTCCAGCCCAATCGTGGGAGCAGACTCACATCTCCGGGCGGAGTTTCGAGTATTGGTCGGCAGTAGTCATTCCATGGACAAGTCGGACACTCGCCGCAGCGCACAGGCACCACTAGTAGATCCACCGACGGGTCGTTCTGGTGCTGATGCGCCACCGATATGATGTCGAGCCGGAAGTCGAACTCGAAGTCGTATCGCTCCATGGTGCTGCGGCGTTTGTGCTTCTCCGAAAGCGACGGCGTGCGCCAGATGGCTGCATCCAGGTCGTGCCACACGACGCGCCGCTCCGTACCAATAATCCCAGCGACGCGATCCCCGGGCGCCGCCATACCGACGGTCTCCAGCATCCGCCGGTAGTGGGCTAGCTGGAGCAGATCTCCCTCGTGTTTCCGTGGAACGAAAGCGGGGTCATTCGTGGCTAACATGAGGGTCGGTGCTGAGAGAGCTGAGACCAGCGCAGAAGGATCCTTACCCGAAGGCTTCGCCACCTCTAACGCGTGATGCCACTTAATGTCTACTGCGTCGTAGCCGGCGGAGGCCTGTACTAGCAGATCGGGCTTGCCCACCCTCCGCCCTGCCGGATCGGACATCCGAGCATTCACGATAAGTGGTGCCCCGGCGCGCATTGCCTCAAGGGTCGCCACCTCTGCAATCTCCCCGCCACCTTCGATGATTACGGCGGCCGGTTGGGCGGCCACGAGCTCCGCCACCACATCCGTTTCGAACGCAACGCCCTGATCGATCAGCCGTTGCTGGAATGTGTCCGGCGCCAGGCGCACGCCCGGCACGATCGCGTCGTTCTGAGCCCGCACGGGGCACTGCTTGGCGACGTAACCGCCCTGGAGGGGGACCTTGCTGACGTCATACCGAGTGGTCATCGGGCGTAATGATGCCCGGATTTCTTCCCTCCTCCGCAACCCTCGTAGAGAAATTCCTCGCTCCCGTCCCTCGCAGTGACGGGCCTTCACCCGGTAGTGTGGAACGCAGCCGGCAGCCGCGAGGCCATACAGGCCGCGGCCACCCAACTGGACATCGTCGTTCGGGCGAGGCTTGGCAGGAACGACGTAACAGGAAGCCGTCTATTCAGGCGGCATTCAGCAGCGACGATCCGAGACCTGGGCGGCCCCGCCTCCGCTTCGGCAAGTACCAAGTAGACGGAGGATTGGCAGAAGCGCACACGAGGGGCGCTGCATCTCGGCGTCGGGTGCACGATGTTCATCGACAATCTTGCGACACACTTCCACGAGCAGCCGGGCGAGCAGGAAGCCTTGGAGCATCTAGCGGCGCTCAGCGTTCTGGCTCGACTCGCGGACGAGGCAATAGCAGTGCGCGCCTGACGCCTATTCGCTTTCGCCTCCTGTGTCTTGAACGAGGATGTCGGCCCAACGCCGAAGGAGGGCATGGACCTCGAGATCGCTCGCTCCGAGTTGACGATGTCGCAATGCCATCCAAAGCAAGCCCGCAGCGACTCTGGCTAGGTTATCCTCGTCTCCGTTGGCAAGTGTCGCGCCGGCTGCGGCGATCAAGTCGGGCAACGCCTCCTCGTCCACTGCTGCGATCTCGGAAGCGCGCTGCGCGAAGAGATCGCGGATGGTTGAGTCGAGGCCGCCGTGAGGGGTGAGATCGAGGTCACGCGGAAGCGGCATGGTCACCCCCCAAACGCGCCCGATAGTTCCGCATGATCGCAACGCTCGGCGGCTCCTCCGGCTGGTCGCGCTGCAACTCGATTCGCAGCCGCCGTCGAGCACCCTCGCTTGTCAAAAGGTCGCTCTGAACCGACAGAAAGAGGGCCGACGCCTGGGCGGACGGCCGGGGGCTGAGCAGGTTCTTACTCTCACGCTCAGCCATGACTGCCGCGAGCGCCCAATCGGAATCCTCGTAGAAGACGTGCTGACCGGAGGTGGTCAACGAGCGAAACCACCGCTGAATCAATGGGTGCCACGCGGGGTCCGGCTCGAGAACCTTGATCGGCGAGGTCGCCGGAGCCCGGACGGTCTGCATCCGCGATGGACTGCCGTGACCCAGCCTCTGGTCGGATCGCTTCGGAACGGGCCCTCGCGGTCCGCCGCGGGACTTGGCAATTCTTGGCATGATCTGTGTTCCTCGGTGAATGTGTGAGCGCGGGGCGGCAAAGTGCGCGGCAGAAGCGGTCCTCACGCGGGGATATACATCGGCGCCATCGGGCTCAACCACGTGCCTGTGTGTTTGTAGCGGGTTAGGTAACTGTGAGCCTGACCAGCTCTCCGGCACGTGCGTGGGGTCATCCGGTCATGACGCGACCGCCTCGGGGGCCTCGCCACCGGCTCTGCGGCTCGGGCGTGCAGCGTGCGCAGAGTGCGGCGGCATCGCCGGCTCGCAGCATAGACGCCGCAGTGCTGCCGCATCGCGGACAGGCCGGGCGGTGGATGACGTCGGACAGCGGACGGTCCTCGTCTGGCGCGAACAGCGCGTCAATGACGGTGAAGTCCTCTCCCGTGGTGTCCGCTACATGCGCTACAGGCGCTACGTCAACTCGTACCCGGGTAGCGGTGGTAGCGGAGGTAGCGGGGGTATCCCGAAGGTAGCGGCACCATGCATCCGAGAAGTCGGTGCGCAAGTACCCCTTGGGCACAGTGCCGTCCGATAGCTTGATGTTGTGCGAGGCGATGCGGTGCTGCTTCAGCCGCCTGGCCAGGTCGCGCTGGCCGATGCCCTTGCCGTCGTTCCACGCACTCCAGCCGGACTCCTCGAGACCGTTGAGCGCAGCACACAGTGCGGCGCTGGGCATGCGGTCGTGCCCATCCATGACCACGCGGAGGTCGGCGAGAAGGCGCACGCCGACGCTGGCATCCTCCGCTACCCGACCCTTGACCACCGTCACGGCTGCTTCGCGAGCTCGCCGACCCCATTCCGCGCCGGCGAGATCAGCGATCGCGATCAGCGGCTCCCAGCAGTCCTCGGCCCGGTCCTCGAGGGCTTCCGGCATCGACGGCCTCGCGTTGCCCAGCGATTCGCTCTGAGCTGCGGACCACTCAACCAATCCCTCGCGCAGATCCGCGAGTTCGAGGTCGACGCGGCGGTGCCGGAACTTCTCGACGGCCTCGCTGGGTGCGCGGCGGCGCATGGGCACGATGATCGACCGCGACTCGATGGTGTCTGGCAGATCACCGATGGCGGCAAGCGCGGTGGCTGCGAAGACGGGAAACCGGTCGACATGCATCCGCTTGCCGTCACCGACAACGCGGGCAACAGTGGCGCCACGCCGGTAGCCGGCGTTCAACAGAGCGCGCAGGTCTTCGTAATTACCGGCTTTGGGACTGAAGACGGCGTCGCACTCATCGAGGAGGACCGTGCATTGCTCCTGCTTGAGGAGTCGGAAGATGGCGGTCGTGGTGACGCTAACGACTGTCAGCGGCGCCGGGACTAGCAACTCGAGCAGCTCGAGGCAGCGGGTCTTGCCCGACTCCTTCTCGGGGCTTTTGAAGATCAGGCGCGGTGAAGTGTCCGCGGCCGCGACAGCGTGAGCATGAGCGATCCACAGTGTCACCACGTCATAGAAGTGGTCTCCGGGCAGCACGAGATAGCGCCGCAGGACTGCACGAACCGCACCCAGCAATCGGGCAACGTCGCAGACTGGTGCGGCCGATCCAGCGAGCGCCAGGTCTGCAAGCTCGAGTGCCCTTTCGTCGCGTAGGCGCAGGTTGGGCCCGACGCTGTACTCGCGCTCGATTGTGGCGGTATCGCCCGGGGGTGTTTGCACCTACTCGTCCAGATCGGCGACGAAACGGTCGAGGTCGCCACGGCGGACGAAGCGCCTCCCACCTACGCGGACGGAACGCAGGCGACCCGACCCCGTAAGCCTGTAGAAGGTCGCGGTCGAGATGTCGCCGAGGAGGCGCTTCGCCTCAGCAACAGGGACGAGGAGTCGAAGTGGGGTGTCGGTGGCGCTGCGGGGTGCGGTGGTGCTCTCCATGGCTCAGAGACTATGCCGGCGGGTTACGATAGGCTTATGTCGCCGGATTGTCGCGCCGAGATAGAGCGGGAGCTACGGGGCCCCATAACCGACGCCGTGTGGGCTTGGTTGGAGGACGAGAGCTACACGGATGACATCGAGTGGCAGGAGGGCGGCGCGAAGGGGGCCGCCGAAGCGGTCAGAAAGCATCGCAGAGTCTTCCGCACCACTCGTCAGCCGATCGATCATGTTGAACGCGCGCCGAAGGGGTGGCAGGAGGATCGAATCCGGCAGCTCGCCCGCGTGTATACCCAACTGGCCGAACAGGAGCTGTCAGTTCGTCACCTCCGGGCGAAGATCGACGGCTTATCCCGGCGGGCCGCACTCAGGAAGGCTGGTAGGGAGAAGGCCACCCGTGAGGTAGCCGGGACGCCGGAACCCGCGGCGCTGGTGACATGGATCATCGACCGCTACTACCGAGCATTGAACATCGCGGCAGACGCCGATGCTGACGCGGTTCGTACCGCCCTCGTCCCACACCTGGGGACGCTCCCAGAGCTGTGGTATCGAGATGGCGACGAGGTTCGGGTCGTGGCGGTCCCGGCTGGCAGCCTGCTCGGCGAAGTCGCCAAGGTGGCCGCAGAGTTGGCCGATCGCTACCGCTGGAGCCCGTGGGATGCGACGCGCTGGCTCGTATGCGGCGGCGACTCGCCGGTCCCTTGGGTGTTCCGATGGAAGCCCGAGCTTCGAGGACTGCATCGAGGTGAAATCACCGACACGACGACCCGCCTGGTGTTAGAGGTCGACCCCGCGTTCACTCCTTCCGACGTTGCAGCCGCCTATGGTCGCGCTAGGGCGACGATCTACAGCGGCGTACGCGTCCGTCCGCTAGACGACAAGTCCCAGGCGCTCGCCCGGTTCGCGCTCGACCACGGGTACGGCGATGGCAAGCCACCCTGGGAAGACTGGCGCAAGCAGTGGAACGCCGGCCCCGGCCGCAAGCGCGGCAGGTATGGCAGCCACGACGACGGCCCCCGGAGCAAATGGCGCTTCCGCCGCGACCTTCACTCGGCGTGGGGGCGCCTGACCCGGGTTGGCTGGCGCCTTCCTGCGTCGGATTGAGGCGAGGCGTAGCTCGCTGTCGTGGCTCTCGCCCACTAAGGCCGCGAACTCGCCTGACGACAGTAGCTGACGACAACGCTCGGAGAAACGGTGAGACGTGCTGAGACGGCCAAACGCCGAAATCCTTGGTACGCAAGGGCACTCTGAGAACCGCTGAGACGCGCTGAGTGAGTTTGACGCGAATCTCCCCTTCCCGACCAACCTCGAGGTTTCGAGGAAAGCGCCCACGTTATGAGCGCGGCTTGATCGCAAACGTGACAGCAATGTGCCTTCAGTTGCTTCTCTCAAGCACCAGGGCGACCGAAGCGATGCATCTCCGATCGGACGGCCGAAAGCCGCGGAGGACGCGCCCTTACGCGTGCTTCTGGCGGGTCGCGTCGTGACGAGCGATCGCCAGGCGTTCCATACGGTCGGCCTCCGCCTGCCGATACGGAGTCGGCGTCGCAGCGTTGGAAGTGCGCGCCTTGCACGACGGGGCATCGACAGGATGCGGCCCGCCGCACGCAGCGCAGTTGATCAGGTAGCCCACTTTTCCCCCTCCGGCTAGTCCAAGGGGAACTCTAGCGCAACCCACCAAAAGCGTCAAACCCTTCGTTCCGTCGGGGGTCGCCTCGCATCGGAGCCGGGCGCTCAGGGGCTGGGTCATCGTCACAGGGACGGTCTTGTTAGGTAGCGCGGCCGCGACGACGCGCTCGCGTCGCGCCCGTACAGTCGGAAGGAACGAGCGGTCACGTTGCCCGCAGTGAGGTCGCCACCCGGCTCGTAGCAATTCAAGGATGCCCCCATGAAACGCAGTCCTGCCGACGATGCCCCTGCCCCGGGAGTTGCGTGGGAGAGGGCCCCGGGCGACAGTCGCCGCCTGCTGTGGCTCTTCGGGGACGGAGAGGAGGACCACGAAACAGATCTCAAAGGAACCGTCGCCGCGCCGCGCGCGGTCAGATGGTTGCTCAAGCGACTGGAGCACCCTGCCACGCGGTCCTAGGCAGGGCATGAGCGGTCGCGTAGAGGTCGGCCAACCGGGCGAATCGCGCCACTCGCTTGCATACGAAGTACGCGACAGGTACAGTCCGTTCCGGGCGGATGTTCCGTAAGGGACGCCGGGGGGCGGAGAAGCGCGCCTCGACCGTCATGAGGAGGGATATCCATGGCGGGCACAACCAGCAGTAGGCTTCGACGCGGCTTGGCCGCGGTGGTCCTGGGGGGCGCAATCGCAGTCGGGGCGGGGATGGTTCTCGGATCTCAGCACGCCGCGGCTCAGGGGATTCCGACCAAGACATGCACCGGGCCTGGCCCTGGTGGCGCGGCCCAGCCGGGACAGCAAGACTTTTGCATCGTCTCCATTTTTGGGGCGCTAGCTCAGGGGGATCAGTTCACCGTCGCGCCGTCGGCACCGGAAAACGCCGTCGTTTCCGGGTGCGTGGGCACAACCGTCACCTCGCCCTTCGCGTACTCGACGAGCGCCCTCATTAGCAACAACGCCTGCACCTGGACGGTCACGACCGGCCCCGCCGTCGGGAACAACGTTTTGGGCGTAGAAACGCTGTCCATACCGCATGGCACAAAGGCCGGAACCTCGGTGACCCAGAACGCAATTCAGTGCCCGGTCTTTCCCCCAATCGTTGGGAAACCGACGTGTGGCCCGGCAGCCCCTATGGGGGTCAGCGGGCCGGGGTCCTGTGTGGGTGCCGCCGCGCTTCCCGTGGTCGGCGGATGTGCGCCCGCGCTCCCGATCCCTTCGGCCACGCCTAAGCCATCCCCCAGCCCGACGCCTAGTGGCGGCGGCAGTGGAGGGGGCGGCGGTGGCGGTGGTGTGGGTGGCGTGACCTCCACGCCCGCGCCCACACCGACCGGCGCGGTCCAGGCAGCCGCCACCAAGACACCGTTCACCGGCGGCCCGGAGCACCCGTTCCCGGTGGCTGCCACCCTGCTGACAGGCGCCGGCCTACTGCTGGCTGTTCTCGCTGGAGTCGGTCCCGCGCTGCTACGGCGTCGCCTGCGCCGGTAACGTTCCATGGCTGACGAGGGGCGCCCGGAGATCGAGTGGCGCTTCGGCCCCGGGTCGAAGCGCGCACCCGCCTGGGTGAGGTGGACACGGCGCGTGGTCGCGCTCGGAGGCCTGGCCGCGGCCGTGGTCGGGATCGTTTTCGCGATCCAGTTCATGCACACGCCGGCGCTGCTCCTCGATCAGCCCTCGGACCCCATCAACGCGTACGCCGCTTCCCACTCGGCGTCCCCGTCGCCACCCGACGTGCCCCGGACAGGTCTGTGGATCGAGGTGGCCTCCCTCGGCATCGCCCTTCCGATCCGGGACGGCGACGGATCGGACACCATTCCCGACTGGGTGGCGCTCCACTACCCGGGCACGGCCGATCCAGGTAATGGGGGCAACAGCTACCTGTACGCCCACGGCCTGCGCGGCATGTTCGGCACGCTTCTCTACGCGAGGACGAACCAGGAGGTCGTGCTTCACAACTACACGACCGGGGTGCTGCGAACTCTGCACATCTCGCGCGTGGTCGGGCGGACCGCGTGGAACGACACCTCGTGGATCACCGAGTTCTCGCCTGTCCCGTTGCTGACCCTGCAGACGTGCGTCGGGGCGGACATCCATTCCGATCGCTGGATCGTCCAGGCCGCCTAGCAGGGTGATGAAAAACCC
>QHBU01000152.1 GCA_003244045.1 Candidatus Aeolococcus gillhamiae | reverse complement strand
AGTTATTGCTGCACGGGCCCTAAGGCGGGAAATGGCTGTAGACCACCGTGGTGCCGCTGACCGCGGAAGATTGGTCGCGACCGCCGTCAGGCAACGAGGGGATGGCGGTGTCGGTGTTGGTGGCCAGGTCGTGGTAGCGGATCTGGCTGGGGATGACAGATAAGTCGGTGTAGGAGACGAGGTTGCCGCTCACATGGGGCTCGGTCTGATCACCGGGCCCGGTCTTGATCGCGACGGCCGTGCCCGGGGGCGTTGGCTTCACGTCGGGAGTGAGAGCTCCGGCCGCCGACGGGATGGCGACCAGCGCCAGGCTGGCCACGCCAGCCACCAGCAGCCGCCGGCGCTTCGATGTGGTGGTCCTCGTGGTATCCATGACGCTCCTTTGGGTGGCCCTCGCCGGGGGCTCGATCGCCCGGATCTAGCATCGAACAGACGGGCGTGCAGAAAACAGCGTGCCAGCAGGTGTCCGGGGGGGGGGGCCACACGTGCCCACTCGTATCCGCCTCCTGTCTTGGTCCAATGTCAGCGAGGTGGTGACCGGCGGGTGCCGGCACCGTAGGGAGGCTGGGCAGCGCTTCGCCCCAGCTAAATCCCTAGTCTCGGGCCCGCGGAGGCTTGATGCGATGAAGGAGCGTAGATCCGCTCCCTCGTGACGGCTGGTAGATCACCGCCCGGCGCCGAGCGAGGAGGTGCCGAGACGGTGCCCGCTCCAATGGTGGCCCTGGAGTCGGACGGCGGCCCGCAGCAGCGCACCAAGCCTTGTCGGCCCGGTAGTGGGCGCCGTGAGGGTGATCACCGATCCGCGTCACGTAGTCGGCGACGTCGACGAGGGGAGCCAGCAACGTGCGCTCCCGCCAGTCGTCGACCGCGTCGGCCAGCCGGCAGCGTCCGGCCAGCCTTTTGTGGCGTCGGCAAGGGAGGTACTGGCCATGGACCTCATCCTTCCTGGAACTGTGGTCGGCGGCGCCGGCGAGAGCTGTCTCTGCTCCCGACGTCGGTGGCGCGAGTACGCGGCGGCGGCCTCGGCAGGATCAGCTCCCAGCCAGTCGGGTCGCCGGTGCAGGTGGTCACGACGATGGGTGGCGGCGTTGCGATGGGTCAGACAGCGACCGTGACCTTAGCGTGACCTAACGCATGGTCAGAAGGGGTGATCTGCGGTCAAGTGCGGACAAGGCCAAATGGGCTCTGAACAGCACTTTTAGCGATTCTCGCAGGTCAGCGCAATGGCCTCGACCAGCTTCCCAAGCTGTTCGCCGTCCTCGACCGCGCCCGCCCGCCGGCGTGCGACTCCGGGATCATGTTCGCCCGCCGCCCGTATTCCAGAACGCCGCTGGTCTGTTACCGGTGACGAGCGTCCGACGGGGCAGTCGTCGAATGCGATCGCCCTCGTCCCCCTCGGGCCGACGGCGTCGACATCGGAGTGGGGGCAGGCTCCCGGCGGTTGGCCTCTAGATGCGCCTCAATATCGGTCTCGGCCAGGATGATCCGGCGACCGCAATAGGTGAAGGCAATCCGTCGCTCGTGCACCAGGCGACGGATGAGCCGCTCAGTGAGGACGCCCGGATAAGCCTCCACGGCCTGGGGGATGGTGAAGTAGCGGCCGCGGCTCACGAGACCGCCGACTCCCAGTTACTGGCGCCGGTGCCGAGGGAGAGTTTCAGAAGCGCGAGTCGCCGCAAGACGCGGGCTGGGTTGCGATCCTCATGCGAGGGTGGCCGGGTGTCCGCCGTGCCCACCTGCTCCGCAGACCTCCTGCTTCGGACGCGGAGCGTCCTCGCCGCTCCGGCGACCACTAGCAGATCGGCTGGCCGCTCCTGGGGAATCTGTAGAGTGCCCATGCATTTCGTAGGGTATCACAGCTAAACGGAATCGTTGGGTACTCGACAGTCGACCGCGGTAGAGTGAGACGATGAGCCCGAACCGGATCCGACGGACGATGACTCCCAACCAGATCGTGGCCCACAACGTGGCTCGAGCTAGGGAGCTGCGGCGCTGGACCCAGGAGCAGGCCGCCGATGCCCTGGCTCCCTACCTCGGTGCCCGGCTCTCGGGACCCAGCTTTTCCGCTCTTGAGCGTTCCGCTTGGACACCTGGTCGGGTCAAGCAGTTCTCCGCCGACGACCTGCTTGCCTTGTCGCGGGGCTTCGATCTGCCCGTCGGCTACTTCCTCACTCCGCCGTCCCCCGAGTTCGACGCCGGCCTCCACGCGCCCGATGCCGGTGTCAACGGCCTCGACCCGATCGTCCTCCTCGACGCCGTCTTGGGAACCCCGGAGAACCTGGTCCACTGGGAGGCGAAACTTCGGGCCTACAGCGCAAGCATCGCACCCATGCCCAAGAGCAAGCGGAGGAAGCCCAACGTCTCCCCCGCCGACCTAGCCGACCGACTTGGGTCCGCCCTCGGTTCCCGTGGCCAGTCGGTCTTGCGCCAGTGCGTCGGTGAGGTCGATGACGCCGCCGACGTGCTCGAGCGCATGGCTGAGGTGCTCAGAGCATGGGACCAAACGGCAGCATCCGCCACAGCGGACAAGGCGGTACCGGGCGACACGAGGTCCACGGTCGCTATGACGTCCCCCCGCCACGACGATGACCAGGGAGTCCCACGATGAG
>QHBU01000151.1:31054-32441 GCA_003244045.1 Candidatus Aeolococcus gillhamiae | reverse complement strand
CATCGTCGTCGTCGTCGTCGTCGTCGTCCTCCTCCTCATCGACGACCACCTCGACGTCCTCGACCACGTCCACCTCAGCGACACTGTCGACGACCTCTGGGTCCACCTCCTCCTCGGCGGCAGCCCTCTCGGGCTCAGCCTCGGCAGCGGGGGTCGTCTCGTCCTTGTCGTCGGGCGTGCGAGCGGGCATATGTGAAGACCTGTCCTGGAGTGTGCGCAGCGCCTGCGCGGGGCTGACGAGGATAACCGTTCGCGGGCGGGCGTCGACGCCGCCGTGACGAAGATGGTCCCCATCAGCGGGGCTCCCTGCGAGGACGCCCACCTAGACTGGCGCGGTGATCGCCCGCACGGCTGCGCAACGCCTGTCGCCACACGCCCGGCAGCGGTTGCTCGAGATCGTTCCGGGTGCGCTCACCTGGACGGTGCTGCTCCTGCCCGTGGTGGTGGCGTTCGCCATCCGCCTCAACGACCCGACCAAGCTGTGGATCCTCGGTCTCGGCGCCGTCATGCTCGACGTCTATTGGTTCGGCCGCACCGCGCTCACCGTGCGCGCGGTGAGTCGATCGCTGCGCGTCGTGCAGCGAACCGAGGAGATCGATTGGTGGGCGCGCTGCCAGGCACTGTCGGCCGCACCGGGACGCCCTCGCCCCGACCAGGTGGTGCAATGCGCTCTCATCCCCACGTACACCGAGAGGTACGAGGTGCTGCGCGCCACCGTCGCGGCGCTCGTGGACCAGAACTTTCCAGACCAGCAACGGGTGTGCGCGATCATCACTCGGGTCAGTGACAACGGCGGCTGGGAGAACGTCGATCGCCTTCGCGATGAGTTCGGTCATCGCTTCCGTGCCTTCATCCACATCAAGGACCCACTGCTGCCCGGCATCGTCGTCGGCAAGTCGGCGGCGATGGCGTACGGCGGGCCGGTGCTCAAGGAGGCCTGCGACGAGATGGGGCTCGACCCTGCGCACACGGTGGTCACCGATCTCGACTCGGATTACCGCCTCCACCCGCAGTACTTCGCCTACATCACCCACGAGTTCTGCACCACCGAGGACCCGCTGACGTCGATCTGGCAGCCCATCCCGGTGTTCCTCAACAATCTCTGGCGCGTGCCTGCGGCCGTGCGGGTGATGGCCACGGCGGCAACCCAATGGCAGATGTTCCTGCATCAGAACCCCCACCGACTGGTGATGTTCTCCTCGTACACGACCTCGCTGAAGCTGCTCGATGACGTCGGCTACTGGGACTCCGACGTCATCCCCGAGGACTCACGCTTCTTCTGGAAGAGCTTCTTCCGCTTCGGTGAGCGTCTCCACGTCCGTCCCGCGTTCATCCGCGTGTTCGGTGACGCCCCGCGGGCGCGCAGCTACGCATCCACGCACGCGTC
>QHBU01000151.1:0-31048 GCA_003244045.1 Candidatus Aeolococcus gillhamiae | reverse complement strand
CAGTACAACCAGATCAAGCGCTGGGCGTGGGGAGCCAGCGACGTGCCCTACGTGACCCTGCGCATGCTCGAACACTCGGAGATCCCGTTCCGTCTTCGCTTGCGCCGCTACATGAACCTGGTGTTCAACCACCTTACCTGGACCACGTTGCCCATGCTGCTGTTCTTCGGGGGTGCGCTGCCGGCTCTGATCGACCTCGACTACAGCCTGACCACCGAGGCGTTCTGGATCGGCTGGCTGACGGCCGCGATCCTCACCTTCACCCTGCTCAACACCCTGGTGCTCATCCGGGTGGACGCGACCATGTGCCCCAAGCCGTCGGACTGGCCCTGGTGGCGGCGGCGCTACGCGGAGCTGCAGCTCTTTCTCTACCCGGTGGTCGGCCTGGCGCTGAGCGTGATCCCCGCCCTCGAGGCACAGACCCGCCTGATGTTCGGTGCCTACCTGGAGTACACAGTCACCGAAAAAGAATAAATGCGCTCGAGCCGTCAGCGCCGGCGACTTCACGTCGCCGCAGCTGACACCGCTCGCCGGGGGGTGTCCGAGGGGGGAACGCAGTTCCCCCTTCGCCTTAAGCGGCGGCTCGGCGGCGGTCCGACCCGGAGGCGTTGCCCCATGTCACGCTGCCGTTGGGCCAGACCATCGCGGTGGTCTTGGCAGGCCGTTCGACGACCACCTCGCCCTCGCTGATGTACACGGGCATTCCCTGCTCGCGGGCGAACCGGCGGGCACGGTCGTAGACGTCGGGGCTGGTGGCAAGCTGCGGTCGCATGGCATTCCTCGGACCGGGGGAATGAGACCGGTCACGACCAGCTTACCCGGCCGAAGAACCGGCCAAACGGTCCATGGGTCCGCTCGGCCTACCCGGCCGCCTCGTTGCGCATCGCTTTCTGCTGGGCGGCGAGGTCGGCGTCCACCATCATCGTGACCAGCTCGGCGAAGGGCACCTTGGGCTCCCAGCCGAGCACCCGCCGTGCCTTGGAGGCGTCGCCGATGAGCACGTCGACCTCGGCCGGCCGAAGGAAGCGGGCGTCGTCGCTGACAACGTGGTCGCGGTAGTCGAGCCCGAGGTGGGCGAAGGCGATGTCGCAGAACTCGCGGACGCTGTGGGTGACCCCGGTGGCGATCACGAAGTCGTCGGCCTGGTCCTGGGCCATCATCAGGCGCATCGCGTCGACGTAGTCGCCGGCAAAGCCCCAGTCACGCTGTGAGTCCAGGTTGCCGAGCGAGATCTGCTTCTGCAGGCCGAGCTTGATCTTGGCGGCGGCGTTGGTGATCTTGCGGGTGACGAACTCCAGCCCGCGGCGCGGGGACTCGTGGTTGAAGAGGATGCCGCTGCAGGCGAACATGTCGTAGCTCTCGCGGTAGTTGACCGTGATGTAGTGGCCGTACACCTTGGCGACCCCGTACGGCGACCGGGGATGAAAGGCGGTCAGCTCGGTCTGCGGCGACTCGCGCACCTTGCCGAACATTTCGCTGCTCGACGCCTGGTAGAAGCGAATCTGTGGGTTGACGGTGCGGATCGCTTCGAGCATGCGCACCACGCCGAGGCCGGTCACCTCGCCGGTGAGCAGCGCCTGCTTGAAGCTCAGCCCCACGAAGCTGATCGCGCCGAGGTTGTACACCTCGGTGGGCTGGCAGCTCTCGAACGCCGCCACCAGAGAGGAGTGATCGAGCAGGTCACCCTCGATGAACTCGATGCCCGGACAGAGACGGGCCACCGACTCCAGCCGGGGGTTGTTCTGGCCGCG
This sequence comes from Candidatus Aeolococcus gillhamiae, assembly GCA_003244045.1. Taxonomy (GTDB): domain Bacteria; phylum Chloroflexota; class Dormibacteria; order Aeolococcales; family Aeolococcaceae; genus Aeolococcus; species Aeolococcus gillhamiae. The sequence continues at coordinate 29,297 of QHBU01000151.1, read as the reverse complement.
CACCAGGCCATACACGTGGTATCCCTTGGACAGGAGCAACTGACCGAGGTAGGTCCCGTCCTGGCCGGTGATACCGGTGATCAGGGCTGTGCCGGGCACGCGCGTTCTCCCGTGGTGAGCTGGTGGTGCGCTGCGCACCCGCCTCGATCACGCCTTTCGAGTTGGCGCTGCGAGGGACAGCGGCATGATACCGCGCCCCGCGCCGCCGTCCCGGTCGCCGGCCCCAGGTCAGCGCTGCCTTAGAACCCGCTGGTACACGCGCAACGTCGCGGCCGCCGTCTTCTCCCAGGTGAACTGTGCGGCCCGCTCGCGCCCGGCGGCGACGCGGCGTTCACGCTCGGCCGGGTTGGCGAGCAGCGCGCTCACCTCGGCGACCATCAGGGCGGCGTTGCCGTCCTCGACGACCAGGGCGGCGTCCGCCACGACCTCGCGCAGCGAGGAGTTGTCGAACACCGCGACCGGGGCGCCCGCCGCCATCGCTTCGAGCGGGGGCAGCCCGAAGCCCTCGTAGGCAGAGGTGAACAGCAGACACTCACTCATCTGGTACAGCCCCCCGAGCTCGTCGTCGGTCACGTGGCCGAGGAGGCGGACGTGCTCGCTCAGCCCAGCCCGGGCCACGATGCTGGCGACGGCGGCAGCGAAGTTGCCCTGGGAGCCGGCGATGACCAGACGGACCCCGTGATGCCGGCGCAGGCCGCGCACCACATCGGCGAGGAGCTCGATGCGTTTGCGCGGGTCAAACGTCCCCACGGCGAGGACGAAGCGTCCTGGGAGACGCAGTCGAGCTCTCAGCGACGCCGTCTCGTCATCGGACCGCGGTCGGTGGGGCGACACCCCCTCGGCGATCACGGAGATGCGCGCGGGATCGACCCCGGCGATGCGCTGCAGGTCGTCGGCGGTCGACTGCGACACGGCGACCACCGCGTCCGCGCTGCGGAACTGGCGCATCGGCAGGGCCCGCTCGCGGCGCATCCATGGGTACTCGCCCGGCATCACGAAGGGGATGAGGTCGTGGACGGTGACCACCACCGGGATCGAGGGACGTAGCGGTTGGCCGTACTCCACCGCGTGATACAGAGCCGGAGGCCGGCCAGCCAGTGCACGGCGGATCTGCAGTGGGTCGAGCACCGGTCGCACATGGCGGTTCAGCGGCCGCAGCCGCGCCGGGTACGTCGCAAAGCCGGCGGCGACAAGTCCCGCGTGCGGGGCGGGGCCGCGCTCGAGCAGCAGGCCGACGTCGTTGCTCACCCCCAGGGAGGCGTAGCCGATGAGCAGGCCGCGCAGGTAGGTGCCGATGCCGCGCACCGACGACTCGTCCTGGAGCGAGCGTCCGTCGAGCAGGTAGCGGATCACCGTGCCGTGGCCGCCAGGAGGGTTCGCAGTCGCTCTTCGGCAAGGTCCCAGCGGTAGGTGGCGGCAACGTACGCGCGTCCAGCCGCCCCCATCGCCGCAGCCTGCTCCGGGTTGTCGATGAGGTGGGCAGCCTGGGCGGCGAGCTGGCTCGCGTCACGGAACGTCCATCCGCCGCCGCTGCGCGCCGCGTGGCCGGCAAGCACTGCGGAGCTGGCATTGAGCAGGCACGGCCGGCCCATGGACCAGGCCTCGAGCGCCAGAAGGGAGAGGGACTCCATCGAGCCGGGCACCACGATCGCCACAGCTCCCGCGATCGCCTCCCACCGTTCCCGTTCGCCGAGCCGCCCGACGCGGCGCACCTCGGGTGTGTCGACGCCGTCACCCGCCTCGCCACTCAACACCAGCGTCGCCGACGCGTCCGACGTGTGCAGCAGCGCGCCCGCGGCGAGGAGCGTTTCAAGCCCCTTCCCGCCCGCGATGCGACCGCCGAAATAGAGGTACGGGCCGGCGATTTCATGGCGCCGCGCGAACGCGTTAGCGTCGACGTCGCCCGGTGCGTCGACACCGACGACGCCGCATGCTGAGGGCAGCGCGCCTGTCTCTGGGTGGATGGTCGCGACCAGGTCACGCTCCTCGAGACTGTGGAACCAGAGCGCATCCGCAGAGAGCATGGCCCGGCGCACGACAGCCAGGCGCAGTGCCGGTTCGTCGTGCGCCGCGGGCACGAGGATGCGTGGGTGTGGCGCGGCGGGGAGGCCGAACAGAGTGGGATGGAACAGGTAGGGCGAGAACAGCGTCGGGACCGGCGCGGCCTGTGAGAGCGCGCGGATCAATCCCGGCGAGTACGGACCCTGAGCGATGGACCACATCCGCTCGCCACGCAGCGGACGGGGGAGGTGGTACGCGGCCGTCGACAGGCGTGCGAACAGCCAGGGATGCCGCCGCAGCGCGACCGGGTACCGACGGACCTTCACCGGGCCGTCGCGTTCGACGCCGGCTGTGAAGGCGGTGCGCCACGTCGCCTCGTCGACGGCGGTGGTCGTCCACACCTGCACCGTCCACTCCCGCGCTGACAGTGCATGGGCGAGCCGGCGCATGGCGCTCTCCGCTCCGCCGACCACCGATTCTCCGTAGCGGGGGACCACGATGCGCAGAGCGTCGGCGTGGCGCGGCTCGCGATCGGGGGGCTCTGCCTCGGGCACGCTCATCCTCAGCCGACGATTGGCGCACTACGCGCCGGGCACACCCTGCTCACGGATCGCTGCGAGGTACGCGTGGAGCCCGTCGCGCCAGTCCGGCAGCGGGCTCTCGCCGAGCAGGCGCCACACTCGATTGTCGAGCACCGAGTATGCGGGCCGCGGAGCCGGCGTCGGCCAGTCCGCGGTGGTGATGGCGGCGACATCGGTGGCGATCCCGCTGGCCGCGAAGATCTCCTGCGCGAAGCCGTGCCAGCTGACCTGGCCGGAGTTGGTGAGATGGAAGGTCCCGGGCAGGTCCCGGGCGATGAGGCGGAGCAGCGCCGGCGCCAGGTGACCGGTCCACGTCGGCGTGCCCACCTGGTCGGACACCACCCGCAAGGGCGTGCCGCTCGCGGCGGCGCGCAGCATGGTCAGAACGAAGTTCGGCCCATGGCTTCCGTATAGCCACGATGTGCGCACCACCTGGTGCCGCCGGGCGAGACCGCGAACCTCAGCCTCGCCGGCGAGCTTGCTGGCGCCATAGGCGGAGCGCGGGCAGGGCTGCTGCCACTCGTCGACCGGGTCGGTCGCCGTGCCGTCGAAGACGTAGTCAGTGCTGAGATGTACCAGCAGAACGTCGCGTGCGGCGCATGCAGAGGCGAGGACGCGCGGTCCGAGCGCGTTGGCGCGGAAGGCACCGTCGCGGTCCGATTCGGCGGCGTCCACCCTGGTCCACGCGGCGCAGTTCACCAGCACATCGGGGGTGGCTTCCTCGAGGTTGCTCGCCACGGCCGCCGCGTCGGTGATGTCGCATCCCGCTCGGGTGGTGGCGTGCACGGCGTGCCCCGACGCCGTCGCGGTGTCGAACAGCTCGCGGCCGAGCTGGCCGTCCGCGCCGGTGAGAAGGAGTTTCACAAGCCCTGCGCCGCGTCGGCCTGGAGCGGCTTGTAATTGCGGCGGTAGAACTCCCAGAACTCACCCGATTTCAGCGGACGCCACCACTGTTCGTTCTCGCGATACCACTGGACGGTCTCGCGCAGGCCGTGATCGAGCGGGACCAGCGGGCGCCAGCCGAGCCCGCGCAGCCTGTCGCTGTTAACGGAATAGCGCCGGTCATGTCCGAGCCGGTCGCGTACGTGCTGCTTCAGAGAAGCCGGCTTGTCGAGCGCGCCGAGCACCAGGTCCGCCACCTCCCCGCCGCTGGTGGCACCACCGTAGCCGACGTTGTAGTCCTGACCTGCCGTGCCCTGTCGCAGCGCCGTGTCGATGCCACGAGCGTGGTCAGCGACATGGATGTAGTCGCGAACCGCACTGCCGTCGCCGTAGATCGGCAGCAGCTGATCATCGATGGCGTTGGTGATGAACAGGGGGATGATCTTCTCGGGGTACTGGTACGGACCGTAAGTGTTCGACCCGCGGGTGGTGATCACCGGCAAGCCGTAGGACGCGCGATACGCCCACACCATCATCTCGCCCCCGGCCTTGCTGGCCGAATACGGGCTGCGCGGACGCAGCGGGTCGTGCTCGGTGCTGCTGCCCTCCTCGACGTCGCCGTAGACCTCGTCGGTCGACACCTGGAGGAACCGTTCGACTCCGCTGGCGCGCGCCGCCTCCAGCAGCACATACGTTCCGAACACGTCCGTCTGGATGAACTGCCCGGGTGCCTCCAGGGAGCGATCGACGTGTGACTCCGCGGCGAAGTTGACGATGGCATCGACGTCGCGGACGAGCTCCGCGACCAGGGTACCGTCACAGATGTCGCCCTCCACGAAGCGGTAGTTCGCGCTCTGCGCCACCGGGTCGAGGTTGCGGACGTTGCCGGCGTAGGTCAGCTTGTCGAGCACCACGACGCGATCCTGGGGGTGGTTGCTGATTGTCTGGCGCACGAACTCACTGCCGATGAACCCGGCGCCACCGGAGACAAGCAGTCTCATGCTGGGGAGCGGAGTTGACGGCGCATCAGATGTTCTCGATCCGCCAATCGAACCCGATGCGTGGGTCGTTCCAGGCGATGCGTCCCTCATCCGGTTGGGCGGGGTTGTACGGCTCGGTCACGTAATACACGAGGTGCACGTTCTCCAGGCCCAGGCACTGGTAGCCGTGGGCGACGAGCGGGGGGATGGCCACCATGCACGGGCTGTTCTCGCCGAGGATGAGCGTCTGGATGGTGCCGCACGTCGGCGAGTCCGCCCGCAGGTCGACGAGGACGACGCGAGCGTTCCCGACGACGATGTCCCAGTAGTCCCACTGTAGCTCGTGCCAGTGGAAGGCCTTGATCAGTTCCGGCGGGTTGCCACCGCGCGCGTACACTAGGCTGCGCGACATCTGCGCAAAGGGTCGCTCACCGATGAACGGCCGGCCGTCGTCGTCGAGGTCGCCGCGCTTGAGCTGCTCGATGAAGAAGCCGCGCTGGTCGGCGTGCTTGACGAAGGTCTTGACCTGCACGTCGTGGATCCGCCCCAAGCGCTCGGCCGCGGGCCGCGCCTCCATGCGACTCAGGGCGGTCTCGATCTCCGGGGTGGGCTGCATCCAGGCCATCAGCGCAGCTCGACCCGGCTGTGGTCGCCCACCATCAGCTTGTAGGCGCGCGGGCGCAGCGGGGACCGGCCGATCAGGCACTCCTTGCCGATCAGCGACGACTCGATCTTCCCCTCGACGTTCTCGATCACGCTGTTCTCGAGCACGATGCTGTGCTCCAGCTCGGCGTTGCGCACGGTGCAACCGTAGTAGATGGACGTGTACGGACCGATGTACGCATCGTCGATGACTGTGTTCTCGCCGATGATCGCCGGGCCACGCACCGTGCAATTGGTGAGCTGCGCCCCGCGCTCGACGATCACCTTGCCGTGCATGCGGACGCCCTCACCGATCGTCCCCTCCATGCGCGGCGCAAGATCATCGAGAACGATGCGGTTGGCCTCGAGCATGTCCTCGAGACGGCCGGTGTCCTTCCAGGTGGCCACCAGCGCCTGGTGCGGCTCGACGATGAGGTGTGGATCGACTCGCCGCCCGGTGTCGATCATCCTCTGGATGGCGTCGGTGATCTCCAACTCGCCACGCGCAGAGTAGTCGATGGCGTCGATGGCCTCGAAGACGGTGTGGTTGAAGAGGTACACACCGACCAGCGCGAGGTCGCTGGTGGGTTTTGCCGGCTTCTCCACCAAGCGCACCACCTTGCCCTCGATCAACTCGGCGACGCCGAAATGTTGGGGTTCCGGAACGCGGGCGAGAAGGATGAGCGCGTCCGGCTGGGTCTCGGTGAAACCCTCGACGATCGGTACGATCCCATGGCGGATGAGATTGTCGCCGAGATACATCACGAACGGCTCGCCGGCGAGGAACTCTCGTGCGCACAGCACAGCGTGAGCGAGCCCGCGGGGTGCGTCCTGGGCGATGTAGGTGACGCGTGCGCCGAACCGTGATCCGTCGCCGACCGCAGCCTCGACCTCTGCGCCGGTGTCGCCGGTGATGATGCCGATCTCGTCGATGCCCGCTGCAACGATGGCCTCAACGGCGTAGAAAAGTATCGGCTTGTTGGCGATCGGCACCAGTTGCTTTGCCGATGTGTGCGTGATCGGTCGCAGCCGGGTGCCCTTGCCTCCGCTCAGGATCAGACCCTTCACTTGCGCAATGGTACACGTCATCATCGAGATGGCGGCTACCATGTAGGCACGTCCGTCACCCTCTTCCGATGGAGATCCAGCATGTCATCCGCGAAGCGTTCGCACCTGGCCGGGTGGCTGACCGGAAAGGGCATCGAGCTGGGTGCTCTCCATCAGCCGCTGGCTGTTCCGCCAGGTGTGGAGGTGGAATACGTCGACCGTCTCAGCGTTGCCGATCTGCGTCGTCAGTATCCCGAGCTTGCAGCGCTCGACCTGGTGCCGGTGGCGCATATCGGCAGCGCTGAGAATCTCGCCGACGTCACCGACTCGTCGATGGACTTCGTGGTCGCATGTCACGTGCTCGAGCACATCGAGGATCCCACGCGCGCATTGCGCGAGATCCATCGCGTGCTGCGTGACGGCGGCATCTTCTTCTGCGCGCTTCCCGAGCCGCGTGTCACTTTCGACAGGGAGCGTCAGCCGACCACCATGGAGCACCTGGTGCGCGACCACGCCGACGGCTCCACCTCGCGTCGTGAGCACTTCGTCGACTGGGTGGAGAACGTGGAACGCCATCAGCCGTGGTGGGCGACGGACCGTCCTGATCCAGAGGAACGGGTGCAGCTCCTCCTCGAGATGGACTACAGCATCCACTTTCACGTGTGGCGCCCGGACACGTTCGTCGACTACCTGGGTGCAGTGCGTCGCCGCGACGGCATCGAGTTCGAGCTTCTCGACTTCGCCGGATGCGAGCCGGGTGTCGACGATGAGTTCATCTTCATCCTGCGCAAAGGCGTCGCGCCCGTTCCGGTCACGGCGCCGTCGCTGACTAGGCCCTGGACGGGTTCCGCGCCGGCCAGCGGAGCGGTCCCGGCAGCACATCCACAGGGCGCGCGCCAGGCGGTCCGTGAGGCAGTTCGGGCAGGGCGCGTCGCGGCCGCGTCGGTCCGCGCTGCGGGGCAGCGCCGTCTTCAGCGAGCGCGATCCGGACACTGAGGGCAAACGCGGTGGAACACGGACGACTGCAACGGTGACCACCGAAGACTCGCCCGCGCCAGGTCAGCGCGTCGTCCGCGGTGCCACGGTGCCCGCCTCGCCTGAGGTATCGATCGTCGTCCTGGTCACTGAGAGCACAGAGCGTGTGCAACGGTGCCTGGACTCCATCGTTGCGCACGTCGCCGGAGGTCCGGTCGCCGAGGTGATCGTACTGGCCAATGGCACTCCGTCAAGCGCCCTGCAACCTCTGGCCGCGCGCGACGACATCGTTCTGGTTCGCTCCGCCGTGAACCACGGATTCGGTGGCGGTTGCAACTGGGCGGCGCGGTTCGCCCGCGCGGACCGATTGGTGTTCCTCAACGACGACGCCACCGTCACCGCCGGATGGCTGACCATGCTCAATGACGCCATGACAGACGATCCGCGGATCGGCGTTGCCGGCAGCCGCGTGCTGTTCGGCGATGGTCTTCTCCAGGAGGCCGGCGACGTGATCTGGCGCGACGGCAGCACCTCGCACCTCGGCCGCGGACTCGCGGGAGACGATGCGGAGCTCATGAGCAGGCGCGACGTGGACTACGTGTCCTTCTGCTCGGCGATGGTGCGCCGGCAGGCGTGGGAGGACGTGGACGGCTTCGACGAGCGCTACTTTCCTGCGTACTACGAGGATGTTGACCTGTGCATGGCGGCGCGCGCCAAGGGATGGCGGGTGGTGTGCGAACCCGCGTCTGTGGTGATCCACGAGGAAGGTGGCAGCACGCCGGTGCCGCTGCGTCACTTCCTGAGCCATCGCAACCAGGCCATCTTCGTCAACAAGTGGCAACACGAGCTCGCCCGGTTCGACGAGCGCCCGGCACGCGCCGGCACCCGTGCCGTGATGACGTTGGCGGCGCGCAGGATCTCGGCAACCGACGCCGCCACGCCGCCCGCATCACCCCGCCGGCGCACGTCACGCGGTCGTGTGCAGGACTCTGCCGCGGAGGTCGATGCGCTCGCCGTCGAGTTGCGCCATCAAGCCGACGATGTGGCCCTCAAGGAGGAGTACATCGCGTTTCTCGGCAATGAGCTGGCCGGTTACGGTGCCGCCGATGTCGCGCGGCGGTGCTACCGCGCGCTGCGCGGCGAGCTGGGTCGCCAGGTGCGGCGCCATCCTCGTCTTCTCAACGTGGTTGAAGCGCTGAGGACACGAATCCGGGAACGCACCTCACAATGAGGCCATTGCCCCAGTCCTGGACACGCGATGATCTCTGATCCGACCCTGCCCGAGCGCCCCGTCGCGGCGCGCACCGTCAGCCCGCGCGCTTCCGCGTTCCGCAGCAACCTCAACCTGACGCGCGAGCTGGCTGTGACCACCTTCAAGCTGAAGTACACCGGCTCCGTGTTGGGCTACGCGTGGTCGCTGGTGAAACCGCTGCTGATCTTCGGGATGACCTACCTGGTCTTCGCGGTCTTCCTGCTGCGAGGCAGGACCAAGCCAGGCGAGAACTTCGCCGTCGAACTGCTGCTCGGCATCGTGGTCTGGACCTTCTTCGCCGACGCCACGGTGTCCGCGGTGGGTGCGATCGTCGGCAACGCGCACATCGTGCGCAAGGCGTACTTTCCGCGCTGGATCCCAGTCGTCGCCTCGACCCTGAGCGCCACCATGACCCTGGGGGTGAACCTCGCGTTGATGCTGGCCATCGGGCTGCCGCTGGGATGGTTCCACATCGGCTGGTCGACGCTGCTGCTCCCCCTGCTGTTTGTCGAGCTCTACGTGCTCGTCGCGGGGATCGGCCTGCTCATGTCCGCGCTCTTCGTCTTCTACCGAGACCTGGGGCACGTCTGGGAGATCACACTGCAACTCCTCTTCTACGCGAGCGCGATCGTGTTCCCCTTCTCGCTCATCCCCGAGCGGTTTCGTCAGCTGATCGCCTTCAACCCGCTGGCCCAGCTGATCGAGGACATGCGTCGAGCCCTGGTGACGTCGGTGATCCCGTGGTCGTCCGACATCCTCGGCGGCCTGCTCATCGTTCCATTGGTGGCGGTGTGCATCCTCTTCGCCGTGGGCCTGCTGGTGTTCCACCGGCTCACCCCGAGGTTCGGGGAAGCGCTGTGAGCGAACCGGCGGTCAGAGTCACCAACGTCAGCAAGCATTTCCGCGTCCCGCTGGATCGGAGCTCGACGTTGAAGTACCGTGTCACCCACCTGCGCAGCGCCTCGCGCTACCGTGACCTGCTGGCGGTGAACGACGTCAGCTTCAACGTCGGCGCCGGCGAGTTCCTCGGCATCACCGGGCCGAACGGCTGCGGCAAGAGCACCCTGTTGAAGATTCTCTCGCGGATCTACTCACCGGATTCAGGGCGGGTGCGCCTCGCTGGTCGGGTGGCGCCGTTCCTGGAGCTCGGCGTCGGCTTCAACCCCGAGCTGTCGGCGCGCGAGAACATCTTCCTCGGCGGAGCCGTGCTGGGGATGACACGGAAGGAGCTCGCCACTCGCGTCGACAGCATCCTCGAGTTCGCTGAGCTCGAGGAGTTCGCCGACCAGAAGGTGAAGAACTTCTCGTCGGGCATGGCCGTGCGCTTGGCGTTCACTGTCGCCATCCAAGCCGATGCCGACGTCCTGCTGATGGACGAGGTGCTCGCCGTCGGTGACGCGCGCTTCCAGGAGAAGTGTTTCGACGTGTTTTCCGACTACAAGCGGCACGGCCGGACCATCATCCTGGTCAGCCACGACCTGTCGGCGTTGAACCTCTATTGCGACCGCGTCCTGCTGCTCCAGAAAGGCCATCTGGTCGCCGACGGCCCGGCGGCCGACGTCACCGCCCAGTACCGCCGCATCGTCGGTGCGATGTCAGAGGCCGACGATCATGAACACGATCCCGATGATGCCATGGTCGCAGAGAATCGCTGGGGTACACGCGAGGTGGAGATCACCGCGGTGCGGCTCCTCGACGACAACGGCAACCAGCACACATCGTTCGCCACCGGTGGCGGCCTCACCGTGGCCATCGACTACGCGGTGCACTCCGACGTCGACGATTTTGTCGTCGGCCTCGCTTTCAAGCGCAGCGACGGCATCAACATCTCGGGGCCGAACACCCGGACCGCCGACAGCCACGTCAGGGCGTCGGGACCGGGCACGCGCGGCACCATCAGCTACGCGATCCCCCACCTCGGCCTGCTCGGCGCCAAATACGACATCACCGCCGCCATCTACGACGGCTTCCTCAACCACGCGTATGACCACATCGAGGACGTGATGAGCTTCCGCGTCGTCGACGAGAAGGGCCGGCTCGGCATGGTGGATCTCGACGGCACCTGGGAGCAGACGGTCGACGGCCAGAGCCGAGCCTACGGCCGGGCAGGCTAGCGTCAACCGATGATGCCGGCTGGGTGAGCGACCGGATGCCGCATCCTCCGCAGCGCAGCGACGACCAGACCACCGCAATCGCTCCGGAAGGCGCCGTCGCGGGACAGTCCACGGGCAGGGATGCGTGGCGGCCCCGACCTCTGGACGTGGGCCTGGTCGTCCTCGGCGCACTCACGGCCGCGGTTTACGGCCTGTTCTTTCTCCGCGTGTACCCTCTGCTCGGGCACGTTGGCTCCGCCGCCGAACAGATCCCTGCTCTCGCGCCTGGGAAGGGAGCGGCGCTTGGCCTGGCCGTCGGTTGGGTGCTGCTGTTCGTGTTCTACGTGGCCGCGTACCGACTCTGCCGTCGTGGTGGTGGCCCGCGAACGGCGGCGGTGATCGTTGGCGGCTCCATCGTCTTCGGGTTGCTGCTGTTGTTCACATATCCGTTCTCCTCCACGGATCTCTTCGACTATGTCGCGCGGTCGCACTTCGTCGTGGACGTCGGCGGCAACCCGTTCATCACCCCCCCTGGCGCCGTGGCCGATTTCCCCTACATGCGGTATGTGACGTCCGTTGGTACCGCCTCGCCATACGGTCCCCTCTGGCAGAATCCCGCCGACCTCATCGCGCGACTCGTCGGCAGCGGGCTTGTCCGCAACTTGGTGGCCCTCAAGCTCCTCGTGCTCGCCTGCTTCTGGTGCGGCGCCCCGCTGATCTACCGGTCCCTCCGACGATGGCGGCCCGAGCACGCACTACCCGGCACGCTCCTGTACGCCTGGAACCCCGCCGCCCTGATCGAATTCGGTGCCAATGGACACAACGACGCGATGCAGGTGCTGTGCCTGGTGCTTGCCGCCTCCTTCCTCGTCGCCAGGCAGCCCGCCGCCGGGACCCTCGCGGTGGTCGCCGCCGCGCTGGTGAAGTTCTCCCCGCTTCTGCTGCTGCCTCTTTTCTTCATCGCCATGTGGAAGTTGCCGGTGGACGGGCGTCGGCGACTCCAACAGTGGGCCGGGTTCATCGCCGGCGCGATGGCCCTCACCGTGCTTCTCTACCTTCCTTTCGGACTCGGCACGATCCGCACCAACCTCGCCTTGGTGGCCAGCCACGGTGACCTTCGCGCCAACTCCCTGATATGGGCGCTGGCCGACCCGCTCGCCACCGTCACCGGGTGGTCGGCGGACCGCGCCGCGCAGCGCCTCTCGCTGGCGGCGTACGGCATCGTGGTCGCCGTCCTGCTGTATCACTGCGTCCGCCTCGTGCGGAGTCGCGCCCGCGAGGATCTCGGAGCCGAGGTACTCAGGCGAAGCTTCCTGGTTCTGTTGACGCTCGTGGCGCTCGCACTGTCATGGTTCTGGCCCTGGTACGTGCTCTGGCTCCTTGCACTGGCGCCGTTCGTCCGGCGTGTCGGCGCCCCGATGATCATTGCTTTCACAGCCGGCGCGTTTGCCGTCAACTGGACCACCGCGTACTACGGTCTCTTCCTTTCAGGCGGGTTCCCGTACGTGATGATGTCGGTGGTGTTTGGACCGCTCTTCTTCACGGCGGTCGCGCTGGCGGCTATGCGCCTCAGGGCCGGCGGCGGCGGGCTCGCCGCCGTTACCCGGCACTGAGGTTGGCGGGGCCATACCAGCGCCCCGCATACCACGCTTCCCACAGCGTCTCAGACGGGCCCTGCCAGAACACCAACTGTTGCGAGCCGTTCGGCAAGACGGTTGCGCTGGGCCCTGAGCTCAGCGGCCCCAGTCCGCCGAACGCCCACGATGTCCAGTTGGCTGGTCCGTTCCAGCGCCCACCGGCCCACCACGCCTCCAACAGGGCACCCCCGGGTGCCGACCAGAAAACCAACTGCGACGTGCCATCAGGGGTGACCGTCACGCTCGGAGCGGAGCCGAGTGTAGCGGCGCTCCCCAGGGCAGCGGCCGCGATGTCCGCTGGACCGTTCCACCGCCCCGCTGCCCACCAGGCCTCGTACAGGTGCCCGGCGGGCCCCGCCCAGTAGACAAGCTGTGACGAGCCGTCGCGTGTGACGACAACGCTGGGCGCGGAGTTCATGAGACCGCTGCCACCGAACGCTCCTGCCGTCAGGTCGGCTGGTCCGTTCCACCGCCCTCCTGCCCACCAGGCCTCATAGAGGTGGGCGCCTGGACCCTTCCAGAACACGGCCTGGGTGGACCCGTCGGGGGTCATGGCGACGCTCGGCGACGACGCCAGCACCCCCGACGGTCCCAGCGCGGCCGCAGTCAGGTCGACGGGGCCGTTCCAGCGGGCGGTGGCCCACCACGCCTCGAAGAGATGCCCGCCGGTGCCGGCCCAGAACACGGTTTGGGTGTTCCCGTCGGGAGTCACGGCCAGGTTCGGAGCAGACGCCAGCGTCGCGCTCGGCCCGAGCACGCTGGTGAGGTCGAGCGGTCCGTGCCAGTACCCGCCCGAGTACCACCCCTCGAAGAGATGGTTGGCGAATCCCTTCCAGAACACGAGCTGCTGCGAGCCGTCGGGAAGGACCGTGACGCTCGGGGCGCCGACTCCCTTGGGCTTGAACGCGGGGTACTTCGTGACCGTGAACTTGGCCGAGATCTCGTTCCACAGGTCGGAGCTGCCGCTATCGTACCCGAGTGCCCAGATGGCGATGCCGCGCAGTGCACGGCTGTTGACCAGGTCGTATTTGATCCCCAGCGACTGGCCGTTGTCGTAGTACAGCTCGCGGTACGAGCCGTAGTTGCCGCCGCAGGGGTCACCGGTAGCGGGGCTGTACCAGGAGGCCCACGGCTCCTGGTACGTCGCGTCCCAGTGCTGCTGAAGTTGCTGCGCGCAACTGAAATCGCCCAGCGCTCCGGCGTACGTGTCCGCGCTGCTGCCTGAGGTGGTGGGGTCCTGGCCGGAGCCGGTGAGCGCGCTGACACTCCACTTGTAGCCGTAGTACGGCACACCGAGGAGAAGCTCGTTTGCGGGTACGCCGTACTTGGTCATGTAGTCGCCGACCGCCTGGGTCACGTTGTACCAGCAGCCGCCCATCGGGGCCGTGGGCCCCGAATGGCCGGCAACGCAGGGCGCGAAGCCATAGCCCATGAGGTCGAGCGCATCGACGTGGTGCCACAGCGCGGCGAGGTCGTACATGGTGCCCCCCTGCCCCGCGCTCGCGTACGTGTCGACCGTCAGGTACGAGCGCCCCGCGGCGCGGCCGCTAAGCGCCGTCTGCAATTCCGAGATGAACGTCGTGAAGTTGGCCGCCAGGCTGGAGCTGACGCCCTCGTAATCGATGTTGACCCCATCCGCCGGTCGGTTGACCACCTGGTTGATGATCCCGTTGATCAACGTCTGCCGCGCCGGCTCCGATCCTGTGGACCCGGCGATCGTGGTGTCGTTGAACGCCTTCACGGTGAGCACCACGCGGTCGCCGGCGCTGTGCGCGGCGTTGATGAGGTTGGTGCTCTGGCTGCTCCACCATGTCGAGTAACCCGAGTCGCCGGTCACAAGTGTCCCGTCGGTGTTGACGTTGACACCGAAGTACGCGACCGTCGACAGGAGGTTCATGCGCAGGTCAGACGTCCACGCCCCGGAAGCAACCTCGCCTTGCTGCACGAACCCCAGGACCTCAGGGTCCGGCGGGCTGCTGCCGGCGCCGGCCGCGCCCCCCGCAGCGGAAAGCGACTGAGGCGAGGGCCGCACCAACGGGTGCTTCGGATGCATGAGCGAGCTCGCCCTGGCCCCGGGAGTGAGGCCGGGCCGCGGCGCGCCTGTCGTGTCGTCGAACGGCGCATGCGGAGGGGAGATCGCCGCGCCCGGAGTGGCCGCAGCCGCCGGCGCCGAGACTGCCAGGCCCGAGGTCAGGATCACCAGCGCTAGGCCAGCCACGCCGAAACGCACCGCTCGTCTTGCCTTCATGACGATTGTCCTACCCCGCGCTGAAATCCACGGGGCCGTGCCAGGCGCCGCCCGCATACCAACTTTCCCAGAGCGTTTGCCGTGGGCCCTGCCAGAAGACGAGCTGCGAGGAGCCGTCCGGGGTGACCGTCGCACTCGGGGACGACGTCAACGTGCCCTTGCCGCCGAACGAGCTCGATGTCAAATCCAGAGGCCCATTCCACGATCCTGCATACCACGACTCGAGCAGGTCGCCCCACGGGCTTCTGTAGAAAACCAGTTGAGTGGAGCCGTCCGGGGTGACGACGACGCTCGGCGTCGAACTGATGAGCCCGAGGTTGGCGAATTCCACGGGACCGTGCCAGCTGCCTGAGAACCACACCTCGGTGAGGCGGTTGTCGACCCCCGGCCAGAACACCAGCTGCTGGCTGCCGTCGGGCGTGATGGTCGCGCTCGGGGACGACGCCAGCGTTCCCAGGGTGGAGAAGTCGGCCGGGCCGTTCCATCTCCCCGTGTACCACGCCTCCCAGAGATGGCCGTCGATCCCGCGCCAGAACACGAGCTGCTCCCCGTCAGCTGTCGGCACGACGCTCGGCGACGACGCGAGCAACCCGGCGCCGCCCCATGCGGCGGTCAGGTCGACGGGACCGTTCCATGACCCGGCGTACCAGGCCTCGAGCAGGTGACGGTTCGGGCCCTGCCAGAAGACGAGCTGCGTGCTTCCGTCCCTGGTGACGGCAACGCTGGGCGCCGAGGTCAGATGGCCGAGCTGCGGGAAGGTGATCGGACCGTTCCAGTTGCCGGTGTACCACGCCTCGTGCAGCAGGCCGTCGGAACCGCTCCAGAAGACCAGCTGCGTGGAGCCGTCCGGCGTCACCGCCACCTGGGGCGCGCCCACGCCGTGCGGATGGAAGGGCGCCGGCGGCGCTGGCGGAGGCGTCGCCGGCGCGGTGACACACGCGTTCTGAGCATTGCTCCAGAGCTTCTGAACCGTGTACGCGACGGCGTCATGGCCGACTACGCTGGCATTGATGCCATTGCATATGTCGCCGTTCTCACCGTTGTTGACGTCGTACCAGGCCAGCGGAGAGCCGACAGCCCCTGTGGCCAGCCCAACCTCGGGGTCGGTGATGACCTCCGCGAACTCATGTGACGAGACCGACATGACGTTCTGGAATTCGGTGCCGCCGCCGCAGCCGGTGGCCATCCCACCGGTGGTGAAGTCCGGAAGGACGCTGTAATACGCCTCCGGGGCCGAGGTCGTGCCATGGTATGCGCAGAAGTCGACGCCGCTCTTTTCCGTCCCGCTGGAAACATGCAGGGTGATGTGCACGCTGATCGGGAAGTAGGTTGCGTAGAGCGTCGTCAGTTTGCCGGCGCCGTCGCGGGCGGGCGCTGGGAGGGTATGAGCCGCGATCTGCACCTTGAGTTCAGCCTGGATCTGAGTGTCGTCGATGGTGTGGGTGGTGTTCCCTGGCGCAAATGGGTTGTTGGGTTGCGAGGGTGCGATGATGTTCTGCGAGTCGAAGCCGCCGCGAGTGATCGTCTGGTTGGTGCCGGAGGTCCCCTGGGGGCTGCCCGTGGTGTTGTACTCGGACATCGAGTCCACGTAGGACGAGCTTGCGATTGCGCCGTAGAACGTGCCGACGCTCGGCGAGGTGGCGACGTCCTGCACCTCGGACTCGTACTTCACCGTGGTGGATGGTTGCCCGTAGAGAACCTGCACCACGCGGATTGTCGAAACCACGCTGCCTCCGTAGTAGGAGAGATGTGCTCTCGGCGGCGCCACCGGTGCCGCCGCAGCCGCCGGTTTTGTGGCGCCGCGCCCGGTGCCGAAGACGGGCATGACCCCCCGGTGCAGGTGACCCTTGGTTGGAGAAACACCTGGTGCCGCGCTCGTCTTCATTGGCGGCGCAGCATGAACACCACCCGACGGCGCCACGGCGGCGCTGAGCCCGGAAGCCAGCAAGCCGGCCGCGGCGGCGATTCCCAGCGTCCTGAACCCAGCCATGCAACCTCCAGAGCAGCGATCCCGCCCGCGCCGATGCGGCATCATGCACCGCTCCGCCACGGTCAGGGTACCCCCTGCCGGCGCGCGTGGGTGTTCCTGCCACCGCACCGTCACGATCCTTCGGCGCCATTCCCGAGCGGTTGACAGAGGTCCGATTCGATGTTCCACTGGCGCGCTGTACGAGGAAGCCAACGGCTGTGATCCCTTCGCGCCTCCGACCGCTGGCAACAGCGCCGGCACTGCTGCTCATCGCCGTGGCGATCACGTTCGCCGTTCTGTGGCGCGGTGTGCTCTTCGGCCACCAGGGACTCATCGGCGGAGACATCCTCAACAACATCCCGCCGTGGACCGCCGGGACGCCCCCGATGCACGCCCGCAACGACCTCGTCAGTGACCCGGTGACGCAGTTCGTCCCGTGGCTCACCTCGGTGCGCCAGCAATGGTTGGCCGGTCACATTCCGCTCTGGAACCCCGATGCGTTCGCGGGCGCGCCGCTGCTCGCCAACGACCAATCCGCGGTGTTCTCGCCGTTCACGCTGGTGGCGCTGCCGTTCGCACCGGCGCGCGGGTACAGCCTGGCGATGCTGTTCAAGCTGGTCGTTGCCGGTGTCGGCATGGGCGTGTTCCTGCGCCAGCTGCGTGTCGGCTACACCGCCGCGATCGTCGCCGGCATCGCCTATGCGAGCAGCTCGTTCATGGTCGACTGGCTCGGCCACCCGCAGTCGGCGGTGGCCGCCATCTTCCCGTGGGCATTCGCCAGCGTCGAGCTCTGGTTGCAGACGCGGCGCCGTCTCGCCCTGCTCGGCCTCGCCGCCGCGGTCGCGCTCCAGTTCCTCGCCGGGCATGCTGAGACGACACTCCATCTCGGACTCATGCTCGCCTTCTATGTCGCTGTCCGCGCGCTGGTGCTGGAGCGCTGGCGGTGGCAGGCGATTGCCGGTGTGGCGGCCGCCGCGGCCCTTGGCACAGCGCTCGCCGGCGTGCAGCTCGTCCCCTTCCTGACCGAGCTGGGCAACTCCACGCTGGTCAGCGACCGCAGCGCCACCGGGGTGGGTTTCGGCCACCTTCTGGCGGGCGAGCTGATCAGCTGGATCCTGCCCAATGGGCTGGGCAACCCGGGCATCGACAACCTGCCCGGCCCGGCGCCCAACTACCTCGAGGCCACGGGGTTCATCGGAGTGGGCGCGCTCGTGCTCGGCGGTCTGGGCATCGTTCATTCCCTGAAGACGCGGCGTTCGGTCGGGTTCGCCCTCGGCATTTCCGTCGTGCTCGCCGCCGGCGTCGTATACGGGCCGCTGTCGCAGGTGGCGGGACGGCTGCCCCTGCTGTCGTCGAGCAGCAACGCGCGGATGATCGTGATGATCTGCTTCGGCATGGCGGCGTTCGCAGGTCTCGGCGTCGAGGCGGTGCTCAGAATGCGTCCCCGCTGGTCCGCCGGGCGCGCCGCCAGCGCCGGATGGGCACTGCTCGGCGTCGGCGCCACCGCGCTCGTCGGCGTCGTGGTCCTGGGCCTGATGCTCGCCGCCCAGGGCAAGGCCGTCGACGGCCTCCTCCCGCAGTGGCACGGGAACGTCGGGTTCTGGGTGCTCGAGGCCGGGCTCAGCCTCCTGGCCGTGCTGTGCTTCCTTGCCGCGGCCGCGTTGGGGAGGGGAGGCAGCGGTGCGGCGGCCGGCCTGGCGTGCCTGGTCCTGGCTGAGGGAGCCATCTTCGCTGGCCCGCTCCAGCCCCGCGTGCCCCTGGCCAACGACCCGCCGCCGAGCGCGACCATGACCTGGCTGCAGGAGCACCGCGCCGACGGGGCGGTGGCCGGGCGGGCGCTCGCGATGATCCCCAACCTGGCCACCGAGTACGGCGTGCGTGACGTGCGCGGGGTGGACGTGACCATCGATCCAAGGGTTCGCCTCTACTGGAGCCACGCCGACCCCGGCTACGACGACCGCACCTTCTACACCCAGCTCGACCGTCCCGGCCCCGCCTGGCTCGCCGCCGCCGGGGTGCGCTACTACGTATCCGCGCCTGCCGACGTCCCGGCAGGCGCCACGCCGGTGATCCAGAACCCCGGCTTCACGCTGAGCTCGGTGGCCGGCACCAGGCCGTTCGCCTTCTCGGCCGCGGCGGTTGTCGCCGCCGCCGGGGCGGACGACGCCGTCTCCAAGCTTGCCGCAGACCCGCTCGGACCGGTGGTTGTCGAGTCGGCGGGTGTCGGCCAGCCAGCCGCTCACGCTGACGTCTCGCTGACCCGGCAGGACGCCGGAGCGGTCGATCTCGACGTCAGTGCGACCGCGCCCGCGACCGTGGTGGTCCTTCAGTCGTACACGCCTGACTGGAAGGCGCAGGTCGACGGCGCCGCCACGCCCGTCCGCGCGGCCGACGTGCTCTTCCAGAGCTTCACCGTGCCGGCCGGCCACCACCTCGTGACGCTGCGCTACCAGCCGGCCAGCGTCACGTTCGGGCTGATCGCCAGCGCTTTGGGAATCGTTGGCCTGGCCGCGCTTTTCGCTGTTCCCTTCGCGCTCGCGCGCCGGCGCACGCCGCGCCGAGGCGCCGGCTCCGGCTCCGGTTGACGTCTGGTACCGTCGCGCGCATGAGCCCCCAGCCCGCGGCCGTTCGCGACGAAAGCCCCTTCCTGTCGGTGCTCATCCCCGCGCTCAACGAAGAGGCGACTATCGACGCCGTGGTCGAAGCGGTGCTCGCCGTGCCGGTGTCACTCGAGGTCATCCTCATCGATGACGGTTCCACGGACGGGACCTGGGGGCGCATGCAGCGCTGGGCACGGCACGACCGCGTCGCAGCGCTCCGTCACGGCGAGCAACGCGGCAAGGGTGCCGCCATCCGCACTGCGCTGACCCGCGCGTGCGGCTCCGTCATCCTGGTGCAGGACGCCGACATGGAGTACGACATCAACGACTACCCGCGCCTGCTCGATCCCATCATCAAGGGTCGCGCCCAGGTGGTCTACGGCACGCGCGTGTTCGCCAGCCACACCGCGCACTCCTACTGGTACGTCATGGGCAACAAGGGGGTCACCACCGCGGCCAACCTGCTCTTCAACGTCTACCTGTCCGACATCGAGACGGCCTACAAAGTCTTTCCGCGCGAGGCGGCGCTGGCAATGAACCTCGAGGCCAAGGGCTTCGAGATCGACCCCGAGATCACTGCCAAGCTGCTGCGCATGGGGTACCGGATCCACGAGGTGCCGGTCGACTACGTCGCCCGCTCGCGGGAGGAGGGCAAGAAGATCAGGCCGTCGGACGGTGTGAAGGCTCTCGGCGTGCTGCTGCGCCACCGCTTCTGGAAACCCGGCCACATCGCCCCGATGATGGAAGTCCCGGGCCGCCATGCGCGCCCGGCCGACCAGCACGCGGCGACGGCCGAGAAGCATGTGGTGTCCCGCTCCTGACACTGGGGACGGGAGCGCTGGACGGTGTGGCCGGCTGGCGGCGCGCTGTGCTCACCGACCGCCTCGCGGTCCGCCTCCATTACCTCGGCCTGCCGGTGGCATTCGCGGGCCTGCTCTGGTACATGCGGCGCCAGTACTTCACCGAGGACGACTGGGAGTTCATCCACCGGTTGATCCCCGGTGTTGGCAAGCTCGGCCTCTTCGCGCCGCACAACGAGCACTGGTCGACGATCCCGCTGCTCATCGACAGGGCGCTGTTCGCCATGGTTGGGGTGCGCAGCTACATCCCCTACCTGGCGGTGCTGCTCGCTCTCCATGTCCTCGCCACGCACCTCCTCTGGCGCATCATGGTCCGCGCTGGGGCAGACTTCCTGGTGGCGACGGCGATCGCCGCCATCTTCCTGGTGCTCGGCAGCGGCGCCGAAAACATCGATTGGGCATTCCAGATCGGCTTCGTGGGAGCGCTGGCCGCTGGGCTGGGCATGATCCTGGCGGCGCAGGAGCGGAGCCGGCGCCGCCTGCTGGTGGCCTGGCTGCTCGGAGCGGTGAGCCTGATGTTCTCCGGGCTGGGACCGATCATGGTGTTTGCCGCAGGCGTCGGCGTGTTGCTGAAGTTCGGCTGGCGGTGGGCGCTTCTGACCGTCGTCGTCCCTGCCTTCGTGTACACCATCTGGTTGCTGACGGCAGGACGGCACCCCGGCTCTCCCGCGCTGCCGCACGGCGCGCTCCGCGACATCCCTGATTACATGTTCACCGGCATCACATCGGCGGCGGCCGGCATCTCCGGGCTTCGCTTCGTGGGCGCGCTGCTTCTGCTGCCCCTGGCGGGGTGGTGCGTCGTCGAGGCTCGTCGTTCGCCACGGGTGGCTGCCGTGGTGGGGCTGGCGGTGACGACGCTTCTCTTCTTCCTGGCCGTTGGCATCGGCCGCGTCGGTCTGGGAGTGGGGGAGTCACGGACCAGCCGCTACGTCTACATCAGCGCCGTGCTGCTTCTTCCCGCGGTGGCGGTGGCTGCGTCACGGGTTGGTCGGCGGCATGTGGTTGCCGCCGTGTTGATCGCGCTGGTGGGGGCGTGGGCCGGCGTCCACAACGTGCGCGCGCTGGTAAGTGCTGTGAACGGCGTCACCGGTGTGCGCGAGCACGCCCAGGCGCGCATCGTCGCCGCGTCACACCTCGTCCACAGCAGGCTGGCCATCTTCCCTGGACAACCCGAGCCGGTGACCGCTCCCGACCTGACCTGGACCGACCTGGTCTACCTGACCGACAGAAACGATCTCCCGGCCACGAGCCTGCTTCCACCGTCGGAGTTCGACACCGTGAGCGTCGCAGCCAACATCGAGCTGGCCCTGTCCCCGGTGCCCCTGCTCCCCGTCGGGCCTCTCCAGGTGCAGGCCACGCGGAATGCCGCGGTGAGCACCAGCACATCCGGCTGCGTCCAGGCTACCGGCAATGGGGGTGGCGGCCTATCGAGTGTCCAGCTCCTGTTCACCGGTCCGGCCTCCGTGTCCGTCCACGCCCCCGCGGGCTCGGTGATCACCGTCCATCTCTACCCTTCGCCATCGTCGCGCATCGAGTCGCCGCCGCATCAGGCTACCGTCGACGCCTCGCGCACCGTGTACCTTGTGCTCTCCCTGCCGGCAGCGCCGATCGTCGACCTTCCTCCAGGTGGCGCCATGCTCTGCGGCGCCGGTGCGTAGGCGTGGCCCGTCTGTCCGTCTCGGTCAGCGATCGATGGGGATGCGGTCGAGGCGCAGCTGGAGCGGGTTGAGGTCTCGGAGGTGGGGGCTCAGGTAGGGATCGTGGATGCCTCCGGCCACCCCCCAGCGGTCCCAGAAGATCTCGTAGTCCGCCACCGGGTCCAGCGCCTTGCCGCGCGAGCCACTCTCCGGGTGGATGAGCTCTGCGAATGGCGTGTACACGACCAGGTAGCCGGCCTTGTGGACACGCAGGCAGAAGTCGACGTCGTTGAATCCCACCTGGAGCGTCTCGTCGTATCCACCCACCTCGTCGAAGACCGACGTCTTCACCATCTGGCAGGCGCCGGTTACCGCGCTGACGTCGCGGATCACCCGCCCCATCCACCAGGCGTCCAGGTTGGCGGCGATGTACCCGCCGCGGACGTTGCCGATTCCGATGCCCTCGTGCTGGACACGCCCATCCGGGTACAGGAGCCGGCCCCCGGCCGCGCCCACCTCGGGACGCTGCACGTGCTCCAGCAATGCCTCGATCCAGTCTGGGGTGACTACAGTGACGTCGTTGTTGACGGTCAGCATGTACGGCGCATCGATGCTCTTGCGGGCGAGGTTGATGAGCCGCGAATAGTTGAAGTGCCCGGGCTTGCGCACCACCTGGTAGGGGACACTGCCAAGGTAGGCGAGCGTCTCTCGGTCGACACTGTCGTTGTCGATGATCGTGATCGACCGGTTCGTGTACGTCGACTTGCTCTCGATGCTCTCGATGCACGCACGCAGTAGCTCGACGCGGTCGCGTGTGGGGATGACGATGGCGACGTGGGGCGCATCGACGATGTCGAGCCTCACGTGGTATCTGCCAAGGTCCTCGGCCCGGGTCACGCGGCCGGCGAGGCCACGTCGCGACAACGCCTCCTCGACCGCTCGCTGACCGGCTTCGTAGGCGTACATCTTGGCGTCGCCGGCCAGCGCGACCGATCCCGGCACCTGGCGCCACGCATAAAGGATGTCGGGGACGTGGCCGACGTGACGGGCGGCCTCGGTGGCGCGGAGCACCAGGTCGTGGTCCTGGGCGCCGTCGAAACCAGGGCGAAAGCCGCCGACGCGGTCGACGAGGGCGCGGCGCAGCATCAGGAAGTGACAGACGTAGTTCACCGAGAGCAGGAGGTTGGGTGACCACCCGGGCTTGAAGAACGGTTTCCCGAAGCTTCCGTCGGGCAGCAGCATGTCCTCGTCGGAGTACATGACGTCCAGCTCCGGATCGGTCTGGAGCAACTCCACCATCCGATGGAGTGCATGCGGCCTGAGCAGGTCATCGTGGTCGAGCAGGGCAATGAACTCCCCTGCGGCAAGTTCAAGCGCGCTGGCCGACGCCGCCGCGATACCGCCGTTCTCGGACCGGCGCACCACCTTGATCCGCGAATCTGCTGCAGCGAACTGGTCGAGGATGTGGCGCACGTGCGGCGCCGTCGAGGCATCGTCCGCGACGCACAGCTCCCAGTTCTCGTACACCTGGCCGAGAACGGATTCGATGGCGGGACGAAGCCAGTCCTCGTCCGGGTTGAACGTCGGCATGATGATGCTGACCTGCGGCCGCTCCGTCCACAGGCGGTTCTCGTGGCGCATCCGATTGAGGTCTTCCCAATCCGGTTCGTGCCGCGCGCGCCATTTGTCGTACTGGTCCTGGATCGGCTCGACGTTGCCACGGTCGCGCTCGCGCATGGCCTTGCGTAGTCCGGCCGGCCCCTGTTCGCGGAGGACGATGGCGGCGCGCACGGCGCGGTGCAGCGAGTGCTGCCGGCGCGACCCAGGTGGCGCGATGAATTGGACCGCGTGCTGCACGGAATCGACGATTCGGCCGGCACCACTGTCCCGGAGGTTGCTTAGATCGGCCGTTGTGGCCATGAGCTGTCGTTGGTTGCTGCCGAGCTCTTTGGACAGCCGCTCATTCTCGGCACGCAACTTCTCGCTTTCAATGACCGCTGCCGGCCCACCGAGGTTTTCGATCTGGGTCAACTGGCTCAACACGACCTCGTTGCGCTGCTGCGCCTCGTCGCGCAGTCGCCACAACTCGCGTTCGTAGTCACGCACCAGGCGCGGCAGGGGATCGCGCGAGCGCCGGAAGCGCATCGCCCAGGGGGCGAGGAAGGTCACGTCGTAGGTGAGGTCCCGCTGAAACCCGAACCGGGCGAACAGCTCCGCCCAGTGCTCGGGGGGGTTGACGTTGACATGCGTCTCCTCCCGATAGTCGAGCGGCGTGGACGCGAAGATCACGTCGTCCGTATGGGCGCAGATGTTCTGCACCACACCTTCCGCATCGGCAGACGACATGTGCTCGATGACCTCGATGCAGCTGATCAGGTCGAAGCGGCGTCCGAAGGGCTCCAGCGCGGATCCGACGTGGCACCGGGGCCGCACGTCGGCGCGAACCTGGTCGATCGCGTACTGCGAGATGTCGATGCCGTACGCGTCGACGCCTCGATCGACCAGCGCCTCGACGAGGAAGCCCATCGCGCAGCCGACGTCGAGGCTCGAGGTGGGGGCGATGTCGCGCACGATGTGGTCGGCGACGTCGCCGAAGAACTTCAGCCAGTGATCGTTGCGCTCGTAGGCGATGCCGCAGTGGCTGGCGAAGTACGCCGCCCCATACGTCGGTTTGTTCGACTTCGCTGGCGCCGGCGTGGCCCCGGGCGCGGGGAGATGGCTCTCTGTCTGCGTCATCTGCTCTCAGGTGAGGCGCGCTGCATGTGGCATACGCGCGCCGCTCGTCGACAGTATGCCAACTCCCGGCCGAGCTGCGGCCCCTTCCGGCGGCTGGCGAGCGGCTCGGCCTTTCCACGCTGCGCGGATAGAATCGCTCGGCGATGCCGCCTCGTGGATCGGATCCCCTCTCGACTGGGCCCGGCGAACCGCTGGTGAGCCGAATCACCAGCGCGCTGCGTGTGGTGCCGGATTTCCCTCGCCCGGGCATCGTTTTTCGCGACATCACCACGGTGATCCGCGACCCGCAGCTGTTCGGTGAGGCCGTTGAGGCCCTCGCGGCTGCGTGTGCCGACACTGCCGTGGACGTGGTCGTGGGCATCGAGGCGCGCGGCTTCGTGCTCGGTGGCGCGCTCGCCTACGTGCTCGGGGCGGGGTTCGTGCCTGTTCGCAAGCAGGGCCGCCTGCCGGCCGCTGTGGAATCGGTCGCGTATTCGCTGGAATACGGCGAGGCGGTCCTGGAGATGCACATCGATGCCATCCAGCGCGGTCAGAAGGTGGTGATCGCCGATGATCTGCTCGCCACCGGGGGGACCGCTTCCGCCACCATCGACCTCGTGGAGAGGACCGGGGCCAGCGTTTCCCGCCTCCTCTTCCTCATCGAGCTGATTGGCCTCGGTGGCTCGGCTCAGCTGCACGCGCACCCGCACACCTCACTCATCACCCTCTGAGCGGAGATCACAATGACCACGATGACAAGCACCGAGCACGACGTCGCCGACCTCGCCCTGGCGGACGAGGGAGAGCGCCTCATCGAGTGGGCAGCCCTGGAGATGCCGGTTCTGCGCCTGATCCGCGAGCGGTTCGAGCGCGAGCAGCCGCTGGCTGGGCTGCGCCTCGGCGCTTGCTTGCACGTCACCAGCGAGACCGCCAATCTTGCCATCGCGCTCAAGGCAGGCGGCGGCGACGTGCGTCTGTGCGCCAGCAATCCTCTCTCCACCAATGACGCGGTGGCGGCTGCGCTGGTGGCCAAGCACGGCATTCCCACATTCGCGGTCAAGGGCGAGGACGCGACGCGCTACTTCTCGCACATCACCTCAGTTCTCGACAGCCGCCCCAACCTGACCATGGACGACGGCGCCGACCTGGTCGCCGAGCTGCACCGCAATCGTCCGGAGCTGCTCGCCGATGTGCGTGCCGGCACCGAGGAGACGACCACGGGCGTGATCCGCTTGCGCGCGATGGCCGCCGACGGTGCGCTGCGCTTCCCGATCATCGCGGTCAACGAGGCGCTCACCAAGCACATGTTCGACAACCGTTACGGGACTGGGCAATCCACGCTCGACGGCCTGATCAGGGCGACCAACATCCTGCTCGCCGGACGCACCATCGTGGTGTGCGGGTACGGCTGGTGCGGCCGCGGGCTGGCCAGCCGCGCGGACGGCATGGGTGCGCACGTCATCGTCACCGAGGTCGACCCCACTCGCGCGCTCGAGGCCACCATGGACGGCTTCGAGGTGACCACGCTGATCGACGCCGCACCGCGCGCCGACGTCGTCATCACCGTCACCGGTGACATCAACGTCGTTGACCGCCACCACGTTGAGAACTTCAAGGACGGCGCGATCATCGCCAACAGCGGCCACTTCAACGACGAGATCAACCTCGCCGCATTCGACGACCTCTCGACGTCCGTCACCAAGCCGCGCCCCTTCGTGGACAGCTACAAGATGAACGACGGCCGCAACCTGCACGTCCTTGCCGAGGGTCGCCTCCTCAACCTGGCCGCGGCCGAGGGCCATCCCGCGGCGGTGATGGACATGAGCTTCGCCAACCAGGCCTTGTGCGCCGAGCACGTCGCCCGCCATCACGCCGAGCTCGAGCCCCGCGTCTACGACGTCCCGGTGGAGATCGATCGCGAAGTGGCCCGCCTGAAACTGGAGGCGATGGGCGTCACCATCGATGTCCTGACGCCCCAGCAGGAGCGCTACCTCGCCTCCTGGGAGTCCGGCACCAGCTAACCCGGCGGCGATCGCTCAGGAAGGGCGGGCGGCATCGCGGAGAGAGCATTGCGCAGCAGCGAGGAGATCCACTCGGCGAAGCCGAGTTAGCTCCGAAGCGCCCGCGAGCACAGCGACCGGAGCGATGCCGCCCCGCCCTGCGCCTGTACGGACTGCCCGGCCAGCTGACCGGGTACCCTGCCCGGGATGACCCTCGAGACCCCGATCAATCCGTACGCGCCGTCGCTGACGACCCTTCCCAACGGTGCGACCCTGCTCAACGCGCCATCCGCGTCGCGCAACGTCGGTGTGTTCCTGATCGTTCGTGCCGGGTCGCGCGACGAGACCAGGGAGACGTCCGGCCTGGCCCATTACCTCGAGCACATGTTCTTCAAGGGCACGGCACGCCGGCCCACGACCCTGCAGATCTCGCGGGAGATCGATCGCCTTGGGGCCAACACCAACGCCTACACCGACACCGAGGAGGTGGCGTACTACGCCGAGGGCCCGGCCACAGCGCTCGACGAACTCACCGACATCATCACCGACATGCTCACTCGGCCCCTGTTCGCCGCCGAGGAGGTGGAGCGGGAGCGCAACGTGGTCCTGCAGGAGCTGTCGGCCCGGCTCTCCGACCCCGAGGGCTGGATCTGGGACCGGCTCGGCACGGTGACCTTCGGTGGCGACCAGCCGATGGCCTGGTCGGCGGCGGGGTTCCCGGCGGTGATCGAGAAGGCCTCGCGTGATCAGCTGCTCGACTACCACACCTCCTTCTACGCGCCGGAGTCCATGTGCCTGACCATCGCCGGCGGCGCCAGCCTCACCACCGATCGGGCCGCTGAGCTCCTCGCCGACGTCCCCACCGCCAAGCCGCGCCCGCGCGTCCCTGCGGTCTGGGGGCAGGGCGAGCGCTACACCTGCAACGTTCGCGCCGTCACCGACCAGGAGGAGCCGCAGATCAGGCTGGTCTTCGCGGTCCCGGGCATCCCCGCCACCGACTCCGACCGCACCGCGCTTTCCGTGATGACCCACATCCTCGGCGGCGGAATGTCGTCGCGCCTCTTCCACACGGTGCGTGAGCGCAACGGGCTCGCCTACAGCATCTTCTCCCACCACGAGGGCTTCGAGGACACCGGCGTCTTCGTGATCAGCACCGGGACGCGGCCCAAGGATGCCCGCAAGGCCACCGAGCTGTCGTTCGCCGAGTTCCGCGGGCTCGCCGATACCCCCGTCCCCGAGGACGAGCTCTCGGCCACCAAGTCGGCGATGATCGGCCGCCTGCTGCGCTCCACCGAGACCGCCATCAGCCTCGGGCGCTTCTTCGGGGGTCGCTGGCGTGCCGGCCTCCCCATGGAGGCACCGGACTCGCGGGCCGAGGCGATCAGCAAGGTGACCGCCGAGCAGGTGCAGGCCGCCGCCCAGCGCATCGCCGCCGGGATCAGCGAGGTGCGCCTCGCGTTCGTCGGCCCCGAGGACCAGGGCGCCGAGCTCCTCGAGGCGACGGGAGCCTAGGTCGCCGGGGCGGCCTCGTGCGCGCGCCACAGGCTCGGCTGAAGCACGGCGAGCACGGCGGCAGCAGCCAGGCCTCCCACAACGAGGCCGAGCTCGACACGCAGGAGCAGCGGGTGGACGGCGAAGACCACGGCGAAGAACACCGCCACCCCGGCCAGCCAGCCCCCCACCACGCCCCGATAGCTGGAGCGGGCGATGAGCCCCTGGCCGAGCGCCTGCGCCGCCATCAGTGCCGTGCAGCTGGCGGCGAGCAGGGCCAGGTCCTGGCGGCTGAGCGAGAAGTTGGGACCGAACACGAGCCGGAGCACCGTCGGTCCGAGGACGAACGCCCCGGCGATGGCGACGGCGCCGAGCACGGCCACGAACATGAGCAGGCGCAGCAGGGTGCGTTGGAACTCGACGAGCGCGGCCCGGCTGTGCAGCGCGGAGAGGCGGGGGAGGAGCGCCGCCGTGACCGCCTGGAAGAGGAATAGGGGGACGAACGCGAGCACCCGGCCGTTGAGGAACGTTCCGGCGGCGTGCTGCTCGGACGGCGACGCCAGCAGTTGCACCACCACCGTTCCACCGTTGAACATGAACTGTGTCGCCAGCGACGCCAGCAGAAGCGAGCCGAGCGCGGTGGTCACCTCGGCATTGCTGCTGTGCGTCCCGGACGCAAGCAGGCCACGTTCACGGGCCACGGCGGTGATCACCGCCGCGAATGAGCCGGCAACCAGGGCGAGGCCGTACGGTCCCGGACTGGCCACGTGGGCGATCGCCAGGGCGGCGCAGAACACCACCCGGTAGACGCCCTCGGCACCGAGGAGGATGCCGTAGGAGCGGAACCTGCTGTTGCCGCTCAGGGTGCCGCGGCCGATGTGCTCGGCGCAGTAGGCACTGAGCCCGAGCAGCAGCGCGACCATCAGCACTCCGTCCCCGCCGAGGAGGTGGCTGTCGATGGGGCCGAAGCCGGCCAGCGCTCCGACGACGAGAACCACCAGGAAGGCCACGCCGATGAGCACGACCCGCCGCACCACCGGGCCGCCGCCGTCGCCGCGCGCCCGGCGCGCCGAGATCGCCCGGGCCAGCTCCTGCTCGAGCGGCAGGAAGATGCCGGGTGCGACCACGAACAGGAGTGCCCAGAAGCCGGCAAACGCCGAGTAGCGCAAAGCGGTGAGCGCGTGTCCGGCGATGGCCAGGAACCCGTAGGTGCACAC
Source organism: Candidatus Aeolococcus gillhamiae (assembly GCA_003244045.1). Classification (GTDB taxonomy): domain Bacteria; phylum Chloroflexota; class Dormibacteria; order Aeolococcales; family Aeolococcaceae; genus Aeolococcus; species Aeolococcus gillhamiae. The sequence goes on along the minus strand of QHBU01000151.1, from coordinate 470 downwards.
CCCGGCGAGGAGCAGGCCGATGCCGACGGTAATCGCTCCGCGGGGCAGGGGGTTGCGGTCGGACAGGCGTCGCCACGCGGTCATGGGCAGGAATACGTGAACGTCTGGCTGATCCTGTGGTCGGTGGGTTTGATGATGTGCAGCGTCATGGCGCCGTTGACCTTCTGCGAGCCCTGGAGCCGCCAGGACTGGGTGAGCTGGAAGGCGCCTTCGTTCGAGGTGATCGGCAGCGACGTGTCCGCGGTGACCTGCCCGTCACTCTGCTCCCAGCGGTATACCAGGGTTCCCGTCCCACTGAGCGGGCCACGCGCGACGAACGTGAAGGTCGTGTTGCAGCCGGCGCTCGGCGGGCTGACCGCCAGGGTCGCGTCGCCGCCCACGACCAGTGGGGCGCTGGAACCGCCCGTGCCGCCACTCTTGCCGGCGAGCAGGAGCACAGCGGCCGCCGCGGCCGCGGCCACGACGAGGAC
>QHBU01000150.1 GCA_003244045.1 Candidatus Aeolococcus gillhamiae | reverse complement strand
GTCTCTCCGGGGCCGTTCCCGGCACGCTCCAGACGCGCGCGTTCCTCGCGCCACCGACACACCAGTGCCTCCAACTCGGCGGGCAGTGCGGTTGGGAGCAGTGGCAGAGGCACCATGCGACGCATCGCCCGCAGGGACGCAGGCAGGATCGGGTACGCCCCGACAGCGAGCGCCGTGTCATCGCGCGACGCCTGCTCCGCCGCCTGCGCCGCCGTTGCGGCGACCGTCCGGCCCAGGCGCTCCGCCTCGCCGTGGGTGCGCCATGTCGCGCCGCGCCGCTGCATGCCATCCCGCGCCGTGTGTCCGGTGTTGATCTGACCGCAGCAACCCGTCGCGAAGAGAGCAAATGCGCCGGGATAGATCGCTTCGAGTGTGCGGACGGCATAGCCGGGGTAATCCCCCGTCGCCAGCAGATTGTCCGGGCCGAGCGTCACGGGGTGGCACGCGTAGCCTATGAGCAGTGCCGCGACCGTGCCGTCGGGCCGCTGAAAGCGTATGACCGGCACATCGGGATCAATGACGCCGCCTGGCACCCGCCGGTTCTTCCCCACCGTCGGCTCCGTGCCGCATGCCCAGCGCATTACGACCGGCTCCGTTCGCCGCGCCGCCATGGCGACCGCGCCCGCCGCTGTCTTGCACATCGTGTCCAGATAGGCGGGGTCGCCCGCGCCCAGCCATCGCCCGATGAGCGTGACGGGGCCACCGTGCGTGTGCGTGCAAGTCACGCCGATTTGTTCGGCGGGGATGCCGGAGAGCATCGCCGCCCGCTCGCGAATCAGGTTGACGCTCGCGGCATCGAGGTCAATCAGATCGAGCGTAACCAGCGCCACCGCCCGCCCCAGCGCCCCATCATCCGTCCAAACGATCGCCCGCGCATACAGGTCGTCATGCACACCGGCCATCGGCGCGGTGCGCGCGATGAAACCCGACAACTCGCTGCCGACCGGGGGCGTGATGACAGCCTTCGCCGCGCCGAGTTGAATTCCCGTCGAGTTTCGGTCGTGGTTCAATCTCCGCCTCCCCCTACGATAACGAGCCTCAGCGCCACGCCGCCTGAATCTTCTCCATCGCCGTGGCGATGCTCTCCATGTCTTCCCGATCGCCCAGCAGCGCGTTCTGGTAGATCCAGAGCACTTGCTCACCGGCCTCGTCCGCCAGGGGGCACGGCGCGATGCCGGCGACACTATCGGGGCCGAAGAGGTCGTGCAGCGCGCGATGGATCGCGGGGGATTGCGTGAGCGGCACGTACCCCGCGCTGATGCATGGCACTCCTTCCGCGTGCATCGCCGCGATGAAGGCGGCTCGCGGGTGGTTGCCGAACCGTGTCGCGTCGTACCGGATCGGGTAGAGATGCCGCGCGTGGCGGGTAACGCGACGGTCGGTTTCCAGCGGGCTGATGCCGGGGATTTCCGCTAGCGCCCCGTCGAGATACTGCGCGCTCGCCTCGCGCACCGGCATTTGTTCGGGCAACCGCTCCAGTTGCGCGAGGAGCACCGCACCCGCCCACTCGGTCATGCGAAAGTTCCAGCCGAGGATTTCGTGCTGGTACCACGCGCCTTCGCGCACGCGCCCCACGTTGTGCAGGGACCAGCAGAGATCGTTCAGGGCATCGTCGTCCGTCACGACGATGCCGCCCTCGCCCGCTGTCATGTTCTTGCTCATCTGGAAGCTGAAGGTGCCCGCGTTGCCGATTGCGCCCACACGGCGGCCCTGCCACTCCGCGCCCCATGCCTGCGCCGCATCCTCGAGGACGCGCAGCCCGTGCCGCTGGGCAACCACGACGACGCCGTCCAGGTCCGCCGGCTGGCCCCCGAAATGGACCGGGACGATTGCCTTCGTGCGCGGCGTCACCGCCGCCGCGATCTTCTCGGGATCAATGTTGCCGGTGCGCGGGTCAATATCAACGAAGACCGGTTTCGCGCCGAGCGAAAGGGCCGCGCTGGCGGTAGCGATGAAGGTATATGATGTGGTGATCACCTCGTCGCCCGGCCCGACTCCCAGCGCCCGGAGACCCATCTCGAGCGCCATCGTCCCGTTCGGGACGCAGACGCCGTACTTCGCACCCTGGAATGCCGCGAAACGGGCCGCGAAGGTCGTCACCTTGTCGCCGCTCAGTTCACCCCACTTTCCGGAATGGAGTACCTCGAGCAGCAGGCGCTCCTCGCGCTCGTCCGCGACCGGCCACGCGGGGAACGGTGTGGTTCGCGTTGGCTGGCCTCCATCCACCGCGAGACGATCGGTGCGCACGCTCTGTCTATCCATCAGTCAACCCTCCTATACCCTCGTTCACGTTACCCACTATTCCCAAAGACAACCGCGCTCACGACTGCGAGAGACGTGGGTCGAGCACCTCGCGCAGCCCCTCGCCGACGAAGTTGACGGTGAGGACCGTGAGCATGATCAACACCCCCGGATAGACGCCCTGCAACGGCGCGACGAAGATGTAATTCTGCGCGCCCGAAAGCATCGAGCCCCAGCTCGCGTGCGGCGGCTGGATGCCGAGACCGAGATAGCTGAGGGCCGACTCGGTCAGGATGCCCGTCGCCACCGCCAGCGTCGCGACGACGATCACGGTCGGCAGCACGTTCGGCAGGATGTGCCGGAGAATGCGCGCGTCCGTCAGGCCGCTGGCGCGCGCCGCGAGGATGTACTCTCGCTCGCGGATGGCGAGGCACTGGCTCCGCACCAGCCGCGCGGTCGCCATCCACTGGGTGAACCCGATAATGAGGATCGTGTTGAACAGGTTCGGCCCGAGAAAGGCAGCGGCGGCGAGCACGATGAAGAAGGTCGGCATCGCCAGCATCGTGTCCGTGAAGCGCATCAGCAGGCTGTCCGTCAGGCCGCCGAAGTACCCGGCGCTCATCCCGACGAGCAGGCCAAGCACCGTTGTGCAGAGCGCAACCAGCAACCCGACGAGCAGCGAGACGCGCCCGCCGACGGCGAGCCGCGCGAGGATGTCCCGCCCCAGCGGGTCGCAGCCGAGCGGGTGGTGGGCGCTCGCGGGTTCGAGCGTGTTGCAACTCAGCGCGTTTGGATCAATGCCGAACGCTCGCGAAATGATCGGCGGGCCGAACAGCGCGGCGAGGACGAGCAGGACGAGCAGGACGAGGCCGATCAGGCTGAGGCGGTTGGCGACGAAGCGCTCCCATCGTCGCCTCCACCGGGAGTGGCTGCGCCGGGATACCAGGGCAGGTTGTGCGACCGTTGCCAGCGATGCCATGCGCTACGCCTCGATTTTGATGCGCGGGTCAATCGCCGCGTAGGCGATGTCGGCCAGCAGGTTGCCGACGATGGTCAGGATGCCGGTGCAGACAACCAGCCCGAGGACGACCGGATAGTCGCGCCGCACGACCGACTCCCACGCGAGCCGCCCGATGCCCGGCCACGCGAAGACCGTCTCAATCAGGACCGAGCCGCCAATCAGCGCGGGCAGCCGCAGCCCGATCAGCGTTACGAGCGGAAGGAGCGCGTTCTTCAGCGCGTGCCGGATAAGGACAGCCCGCTCCCGTAATCCCTTGGCGCGCGCCGTCCGCACGTAGTCCTCGGTCAGCACCTCGCTCATGCTCGACCGGACGAAGCGGGTCAGCGCCGCCGTCCC
>QHBU01000149.1 GCA_003244045.1 Candidatus Aeolococcus gillhamiae | reverse complement strand
TGAGCGAGGTGTACTGACCGACCTGCGTGGCCAGCGTGGCCAGCTCAGCCTGTCGCTGGGTGATGACCGCCTGCAGCGCGCGGTCAGTACACCTCGCTCACCGAGCAGCGCCAGGCATCCCTCACCGTCCTGTCCCATGACCAGCAGCTGCTTGCCGACGCACAGGCCCTGCTGACGGCGAACCACGACCCCAAGACGGTCAGCGTCACCAACCTCGGCAAGGTGTCCCGGGTGGGTGACATCCTCAGGTTCACCGCCATCGCCGCAGCCGTGGCGCTCATCCTCGCTTTGGCGCTCATCCTCCTCAAGGAGCTGCTGCGCGCCCGGCGGCCGGCCGTCGTGAGCACCGCAACCTCGAGCAGCGACGCTCGCGCGGACGGCCGCGCGGCCTCCGCCGGCGCCGCGCCGGCGGGCTTCATCGGCACCAGGTTCAGGCGCCGGGCGGTGCCAAGGCCGGCACAGACGGCCACCAAGCCGCCTGCGAAGAACGGCGCTGTTCCGACCGGTGCACCCGTCGACGCACCGGACGCGCGTGGCGAAGGCGAGCTGGCCGAACAGAGCCGCACGAGCGCCAGTAGGTAGGTCTAGGCAGGCCCCGCCCGCCGCTGGGCGGGGCTGTCCGGACGAGCAAACATGTCTACAACAGTCCTCTACATCGCAGGTACGGGTCGCAGCGGCAGCACCGTGCTGGCCAACGTCCTTGGCGAGGTCGATGGCTTCTTCGCCGCGGGCGAGGTTCGCTTCCTCTGGCAGCGGGGCCTGATCGAGAACCGCTTGTGCGGGTGCGGCGTCCCCGTTGCCGAATGCCCCGTGTGGACCGAGGTCCTGGCGACGGCGGCGCGACGCGGGGCGGCGGTCGACCCGCGGGCGATGGTCGGCTGGCTCGCCGACACCGGCAGGATCCGTCACCTCCCGCGCATGGTGTCGGGACGCCTGCTGCCCGGCCTCGACCCGACGCGGGGGGCGACAGCTGCACCCGCCCGCGAGGCGCTGGCGGCGCTGTATCCCGCCATCGCGGAGGTCACCTCGAGCCGGGTGATCGTCGACTCGTCCAAGCTGCCCGCCTACGCCACCCTGCTCGCGGCCACGCCGGGCATCGACCTGCGTGTCGTGCACCTCGTGCGCGACCCTCGCGGGGCGGCGCACTCCTGGGCAAGCCGCAAAGCGCTGACGGACGGCGCCAGCCGCCTGCACATGGAGAAGATCGGTCCTGCCAAGAGCTCGATGCTGTGGGACGTCTGGAACCTCGCCGCGAGCGCGCTGTTCGATGGCCGCTCGCACAGCTACCTGCGCCTGCGGTACGAGGACTTTGTCGCGGACCCGGCAGCAGCGGTGGCGCGGATCCTCGCCATGACTGGCACCGATCCCGCGCAGGCGCCCACGCTGGTGGGTGGCACGGTCCACCTCGACAGCAACCACAGCGTCGCCGGCAACCCTGACCGGCTACGCAACGGCATCGTTCACCTGCGGGCCGACACACGCTGGCTCACCGACATGCCCAGCCGCGACCGGCGGCTCGTGGCTGCGGCCACCGCCCCACTTCTGCTGCGGTACGGCTACCCGCTGCGCGCCGCGCGCCGCGCCCCGGCCGTCGATTCCGCCGCCGCCGAGACCATCTTCGACCGCGCCCCGGCGAACGAGCGCTCCGCCGGGCGCCTGGTCCGCAAGGTGCGTCGCCATCTCCGCTGGGGACGCACCGAGGGTTTCGGTCGCCTCGTCGAGGAGGACGAGCTCAACCCCATCACGCGCGCCCGGGTCGCGGCTGACAAGCGCCGCTGGCGCCGGGCTCACCCGCAGCCGGCGGGCCGCGCCATCCCCGTCTACCTGGTGGGCCTGCAGCGCTCCGGCACCAACATGCTGGCGCGCGGACTCGACACGGCGCCGGAGTTCGAGGTGCGCAACGAGAACGACAGCGCCGCGTTCCACCTGTTCCAGCTACGTTCCGACGAGGTCGTCCAGCGCATCGTGCTCGCCAGCCGGCACCGTTACGTGCTCTTCAAGCCACTCTGCGATTCCCATCGGGTCGATCACCTCCTCGACGACGTGAGCACCCCGTCTCCGGGGCGCGCCATCTGGGCGTACCGCGACGTTGACGGGCGGGTTCGCTCCGCGGTGAGCAAGTTCGGGCGCAACAACCTCCTCGTGCTTGGGGACATCGCGGCGGGCAGGGGCGACGACATGTGGCAGGCACAGCGGCTCTCCGCGGAAACCCTCGGCGTGCTCTCGAGCTTCGACTACCGGACGATGACCCCGGAGAGCGCAGCGGCTCTCATGTGGTGGATGCGCAACGGTCTCTACTTCGAGCTCCTTCTCGAGCAGCGCAACGATGTGATGCTCGCCTCGTACCAGGACCTTCTGCGCGACCCGCCGGGGGCCATGGGCGCCCTCTGCTCGTTCCTCGACCTCACCTACCGCCCCGGGCTGGTCGCTCACCTGCGATCGCCGTCGTCCGGGGGCCGGCCGCCTTTGGACCTCGACCCGCGGGTGCGCATGCTGTGCGACCAGCTGACGGCCCGCCTTGACGACGTGCATCGCCAACAGCGGCAGAAGTGGGCGGCGTGAGACGGGGTCCAGGGGACCCGGCGGACACCGCCGGGCACCACTCGGACCGCGCCGTCATCCGCCAGTCAGGGCTCACGGGTGTCGCGGCGGCTGTCAGTGTCGGGGTCGGCCTGCTGCTGGACATCACCATCGCCGCGCGCTTTGGCGCGGGGCGCAACACCGACGCCTTCTTCGTCGCCGCGCGGATTCCACTGGGCCTGGTTGCCGTCGTCCTCGTGGTTGCCAACCAGGCACTCGTCGCCGCGTTCCGGACGTCGATGACGGCTAACGGTGACGCCGCCACCAGCCGCCTGGTGTCGCGGATCGTCGGCGTCGTCATCGTCGCCGGTGCCGCATTCGTGGTCCTCGCCTCTCTCCTGGCCACACCACTGATCCGGATCACCGCACCTGGCATCTCCTCGAACGAGGTCTCCACCGCTGCGACGATGGTTCCCATCGTCTTCGCGATGGTGCCGCTGGTGGCCGTCTCGGAGGTGATGCGGGCGTTCTGCAACGCACGCTACGCGTTCATCGTGCCCGCGCTGATGAACGTCGTGCTGAGCGGCGTGGCTGCAACCGTGATTCTGGTCGGGCCGCGGCACGTCATCGCCGTCGTCGCTTGGGGCTACCTCGCCGGCGCTGTCGGCCAGGTGTCATTCATGACGGCGATGGCGGTGCGACGCGGGCTACGCCTGCGCCCTGTGCTCGACCTGAAGAACCAAGAGCTGCGCGCCGTCGGCAAACTGTCGGTGCGCCCGTTCGTCGCCGCCGGCTGCAACCCGCTGGCCCGCCTTGGCGAGCAGCTGATGGTGTCGTTTCTCCCGGTGGGTTCCATCACCATCCTCAACTACGGCTACCGGCTCATCTCGGCCATCGGCGGCACCATCTTCTTCCGTTCTGTCGTCGTCGCCCTCGTGCCGCGCCTCACCGAGGCTCACATCCGTGGCGACAATCGCGAGACGCTGCGCATCACCGGGCTGGGGCTGCGCATCATGTTGGCGCTCAGCGTGCCGCTCACCGTCTTCCTGGCAGTCCTCGCTGAGCCCGCCGCGCTGACCGTGTTCCAGCGGGGCAACTTCACCCGGGCAAGCGCTTCGCTGCTCGGAGTGATTCTCGCCGTGTACTCGATCAGCCTCGTCGGCTCCGCTCTACAGCGCGTCCTGCTGGCGCCGTTCTTCGCCCGCCTGGACACGCGCACGCCTCTGCACAACACCGTCTACGGCGTGCTCGCCAACCTGGCTCTCCTGCCTCTTCTGACCCTGCCATTCGGGTGGGGAAACCGCAACGCCATCATCGGGATCGCGCTTGCGTACTCGCTGGCCCAGTTCGTCAACGTTACCCACGCCTGGTACTGCCTGCGTCGCGCGATCGGTTCACCGGCTCGCGGCCTGGCACGTCTGGCGCCGCGGCTCGTCGCAGCTTCTGTCATCAGCGGAGCAGCGATGGTGGGGGCGGTCCTGCTCTTCCAGCTCGACGACTCCCTCTCGACCGGCACGCTCTTTCTCCGCACCGCGGTCACCGGGCTGGGCGGGGTCGCCATCCTCGCCCTGGCGATGCTGCTCTTCGCCGGCAAGGATCTTTCGACGACCTGGCGCTCGCTGCGGAGACGGCCGGCGACAGCCGCGCTCCAAGCCGACGCTGAGAGGTTGTCATGACCAACTTTTTCCCTTACAATGCAAGGCGTATCGGCGTCTGTGATCGCCCTCGGCAAGGTCGGGTTGCCCCGGGTCATGAGGCAGTGCACGGTACCCACAGCCCGCGGGCTCACGCACCGGTAGCACACTGATGGCAACCCTCATCCGCAACTCCCGACTCCGGCACGGATCGCCGACCTCGAGCCCGCGTGAGCGCCTGCTGATGGCGCTCTGCGGGGTGGTGATCGTCGTGCTCGCGGTGGAGAGCACCATGGTCGCGGCCACCGGCGGCTCAAAGCTGCTCGTGATCCTGCCCATCGCGCTCGTCGCTGGGCTCGCCCTGGTGCTGTTGGGGGTGGTCAACTTCGAGGCCTTCGTGTACGCGACGATCGTGCTGCGATCGAGCATGGACGTTGTCAAGCCGTCGTCGACGAGCACCGGGACCGCCGGGGTCGCCACCGCGTCGGCGTCGGGGCTCGACCCCGCCGGCGGCCTGGCGGTGATCTTCATCCTTATCGCCTTCTTCTGGTACCTCACGCGCAAGCGGGAGGGCCGCGTGGCGCCACCCGCGTCCATCCACCGCATCTGCCTGGGCCTGTTCGCCGCCGCGGGGTTCCTCAGCATCATCGACTCGGCGAGCGTCTCGGTCAGCTTTCTCGAGGCGATTCGTGTCACGGCAGTGGTGGTCATGCTCGCGGTTCTCGAGGTGATGCTCGTCGACAGGGAGAGCATCAAGCGGCTGATCGGCGCGATCTACGTCTCGGCGCTGCTGCCCGTGGGTCTCACGATGTTCAACGTGGTGTTCCACCGCACCCAGTTCAGCAGCGGCGGCTTCGACCGCTACCAGGGCACGTTCTCCCAGCCCAACCCCTTCGCGATCTACCTGACCATGCTCATCGTCATGGGGGCCGCGCTGTTCCCGCACCTCAGCATCCGCAAGCGTCTGGCCATGGGTCCTCTGCTGATCTGCAGTGTGATCAGCCTGTACTTCACCTACACCCGCAGCGCGTGGATCGCGGTGGTGGTGGGGCTGTTCGCAGTCGCGTACCTCGGCCGTCGCCGGGCGATGCTGGCCATCATGATCGGGACGATGCTGGTGTCGCTGGTCGCGGTGCCGACGATCGCGGCGCGCTTCGCCGACCTCGGCCAGTCCACCAACCCATCAGGCACGGCGTCCAACTCGCTGACCTGGCGCTTCAACTACTGGGGCCAGGTGCTGCCCCTTGCCGCCAAGGACCCCATCACGGGGATCGGGCTGAAGATGAGCTCCTTCGCCACCAACCAGCAGAAGGAGCCCCACAACGACTTCCTGCGAGCGTATGTCGAGACCGGTGTGGTGGGCACCGTCGCCTACTTCGCGCTGCTCATCAGCATGGTGGTCGTCGCGCGACACGCGTTACGGTTCACCAAGCGGCGACCCTCCAGCTACGAGCGGTCGATCGCCGTCGGTTTCGCCGGCTGCGTCATCGCCTTCGTGCTGATCAGCATCGTCTCCAACGTGATCAGCGAGGTGATCGTGCTCTGGTACTACGTCGCCTTCGCCGCCGCGGCCTTCGCGGTCACGCAGTACCGGCAGAACGCCGTCCTCCGCGGGCTCCCCGCGCCCGCGGAGGAGGACGAGCCTGCCCCGCTCGACAACCTCAGGCCACTCCCGGCGCCCCACGGCGCCTGAGCTCAGCCCGCGGCGCCTCGTGAGGATCCTCCACGTCAACAAGTTCCTCTATCGACGTGGAGGAGCCGAGGCGTACATGGAGGACCTCGCCGACCTGCAGGTGGCTGCGGGTCATACCGTCGCGTTCTTCGGCATGCAACACCCGCTGAACACGCACCTGGAGTACCAGCAGTTCTTCCCCAGCCACATCGAGATGGAGCCGCCGCCCACCACGATGAGCGGGCGTGTCAGGGGCGCGGCGCGGATGGTGTACTCGACCTCAGCCGCGCGCGGCATGCACGCCGTCATCGACCGCTTCGAGCCGGACGTCGTGCACCTGCACAACATCTATCACCAGCTCTCGCCCTCGGTGCTGCGGCCGGTTGCGCGCCGTCACCTGCCCGCGGTCATGACCCTGCACGACTACAAACTGGCCTGCCCGACGTACCAGTTCCTCGACCACGGCAACATCTGCGAAGCATGCCTCGGCGGCAAGTTCCACAACGCGCTGCTGCGCCGCTGCAAGGACGGCTCCCTCGCCGCCAGCGCAGCGGCGGCGGGTGAGCTGTTCATCCACACCGCAACCCGCGCGTACGCACCGGTCAGGGTGTTCGTCTGTCCCAGCCGCTTCCTTGCGGACAAGATGGCCGAGGCGGGTGTGTTCGTGCGCCGCCTGCGCCACGTGCCCCATTTCATCGACTACGCGCCGCTCGCTCTCAAGGACGAACCGGGTGGTGGCATCCTCGTCGCGGGCAGGCTCTCCCCGGAGAAGGGCGTCGACGTCGCCGTCCGCGCGGTGGGCATGCTGGACGGCGCCACCCTCGACATCGCCGGCGCCGGGCCTGAAGAAGCGCGGCTCCGCGCTCTGGCGGAGCAGGTGGCGCCGGGCCGCGTGCGCTTCCACGGGCTGCTCGACAAGCCCGGGGTCGACCGCATGATGCGGGCGGCGTCGGTCGTCGTCGTGCCCTCGCGGTGGTACGAGAACCAGCCCATGGTGGTGCTCGAGGCGCTGGCCCGCGGCGTCCCCGTCGTGGGCAGTGCCCTGGGAGGGCTGCCCGAGCTGATCGAGCCGGGCGCGACCGGCGACCTGGTGCCGGCCAACGATCCCGTCGCACTTGCCGGGGCGCTGGCGCCGTTCCTCGCCGACCCCGGGTATGGGATGTCGATGCGCGAGCGCGCGCGTCAGCGGGTTGCCTCCGAGTTCTCCCCGCAGCGACACCTGGAGCGCATCGAAACGGCGTACCGGGATGCCGGCGTCAGCCTCCGCCCCGCGAGCGCCGCGTGAAGCGGCTGCGTATCGCCTTCATCGGTCAGCGCGGCGTGCCGGCCACCATCGGGGGCGTCGAGCACCACGTCGAGGAGATCGGCTCACGGCTGGCCGCCCGCGGGCACCAGGTCACCGTGTACACCCGGAACAACTACAGCAGCACCCATGTCAGCGAGCACCGCGGCATGCGCGTGCGCTACGTCCCCACCGCGCCGACCAAGCACCTCGAGGCGCTCGTCCACAGCGGCCTGTCAACGACGGCGGCGATGATGCCCAGCCGTGAGTCCGCGCAGATCCTCCACTACCACGCGATCGGCCCGTCGGTCTTCACGCCGCTGCCGCGCCTGCTGTCGGCGCGCAAGGTGGTGCTCACCGTCCATGGCCTCGACTACGACCGTGAGAAGTGGGGGTTGGGCGCGCGCATTGCTCTGCGCGGGGCGGGATGGATCAGCGCCCATGTGCCCCACGCGACGATCACCGTGTCGGCCGCTCTCGCTGCCTACTACCGAACCCACCACGGGCGCGAGGCCCATCACATCCGCAACGGCGTGTCCGTGCCCGTGGTCCGGCAGCCGCGGCTGATCACCGAGCGCTGGGGTGTGCATGGCGGTGACTACGTGCTCTTCGTCGGGCGACTGGTGCCCGAAAAGGATCCGGCGTTGCTGATCCGCGCGTTCCGGGGACTCGACACGGGCGCGCGCCTGCTCATCGCCGGCGGGTCCAGTTATACGGACGAATACGTGCGCACCCTGGAGCGCGATGCCGCGTCCGACCAACGAATCGTGTTCACTGGCCCGGTGCATGGCGAGCTGCTGGCGGAGCTGTACAGCAACGCCGCCGCGTTCGTGCTGCCCTCGAAGTTGGAGGGGCTCCCGCTCACTCTCCTGGAGGCGGCGTCATATCGACTCCCGCTGATCGCCAGCGACATCCCTCCGCACCGCGAGGTGATCGGCGCGAGTGGGCCCGGTGGTCGGCTGTTCCGCAGCGGCGACGCGCATGCGCTCCACGACGCGCTGGCCGGAGTGCTCGCGTCGCCGTCCACCGAGCGCGAGGGCGCACGCCGGCTCGGCGACCGGGTGGTGCGCGAATACGACTGGGATGCGGCGACCGATGCCACTGAGGACCTGTACCTGCGCGTGCTACGTGGTTGACGAAGCGCCCGCTTGCCTCACCCGCCTCGCGAGGGTGCTGCGATGAGGGCGTGCTAGGCTGTCGCGGGTGAGATCAGCGGCGATTCAACGTGCCGTCCGTGTGGCGTGGTCGACGCGAGGGCTGCTCGTCGTGACCGGTCTCCTGGTGGCGCTCGCCGGGTGCGACGAGCAGACACCGGTGCTGGTGACCGCAAGCCCCAGCCGGTCGAGCTCCACGCCGGCAAGCCCGCAACCAACGCTGAACAGCAACCTGAAGCCGATGCTCCACGGCCTGATCGATCGCGACGGTCCGCCTGCGGCTGCTCTGCGCAACGTCGTCACCAACTTCGTCGTCGCCGTCAACTGGAGCGACCTCCAGCCCACGCCGGGCGACATCGTCGCGAACAATGCCATCGACCAGGCGATGACCACCGCGCGACGGATGAATGCCGTCGCTGGTCAGACGCCGGTCGGCATCAAGATCCGCCTGTACACGGGTGTGTACGCGCCTGCCTGGGCGAAACAACTCGGCGGGCCCCCCGTGGCGGTGACGGCAGGGGCGCTCACCGGCACGGTCGGGCGCTTCTGGACTGACGCCTTCGGCGCCGCGTACGCTGACCTGTGGAAGCGCCTCGCCGCCCGGTACGACTCCGTGCCGGAGATTCGCGAGGTCACCGTGTCGCGGTGCATGACGTTCTACGCCGAGACCATGATCCGCGACGTCGAGGATCCATCCACCGTGCAGAACCTTCTCAGCGCGGGCTTCACCATCAACGCGGACAAGTCGTGTATCAGCCAGGAGATCCAGCTGGGCACCGTATGGCACAGCACGCGCATCGGCGTGGCCTTCAATCCCTATCAGCTGGTGGTCGGCGCCGGTGTTCACGCCTCCGACGAGGACTTCACCGAGCAGATGATGCACTACTGCCGAGTGACCCTCGGCCCGCAGTGCGTGCTCGAGAACAATTCCATCCGCTTTCCTCTGCAGCCGGGGCTGTACCAGCACATGTATGAGGCGATGATCCTGCTGGGCAGCCCGATCTCCTTTCAGACCGCGGCGCTGACACGCATCGGTGACCTGACCACGACTCTCCAGTGGGCAGCCTCCGTCGGCGCCAACGCGGTTGAGCTGCCCAAGGGGTACAACGCGGTGCCAGCAGCGACTCTCGCGTCCGTCGTGGCTGCGCTGCCCGTCAGCAAAGGCTGAGCAATCGCGCAACTGGGGTGAAACCACAGCTCGCGCAGCCCGGCACCACCCGAGGGGATGGGCCGGGCACGGAGCGCGCCTGCTGTCAGAAGCTGTGGATCGGGTCAGCGATGCCGGCGGCCGCTGCGCCCCCGAGAAGACCGAGGCCGTACGCCTCCTCGATCGAGCGCAGGGTGCCGTAGTGGTTGCCCGCGGTGGCGATGGCTCCCTGGCCCTTGCTGGCGTGCGAGATGACCACCAGCGGGATCTGGTTCGACCCACCCGAGTCGCCCTCGTCCATGGTCACGATGACCGTGGACGGGAAGTTGGTGAACCAGCTCGAGGCGAGGATCGGCGCGACGTTGGCCTGGAGCCAGGCGTCGCCCTGCTGGACTGTCCCATCGTGCATGTCGTTGATGAGGTTCGGGGTGATCCAGGCGAAGTCAGGGGCGGCCGGGCCGTCGAGCGCCGCCACCATCCCGGCGGCTCCGGGGTACGGCTGCACGTGGCAGGTCGGGCCGTTGTCGGTGAAGTAGGCGAAGGGGTTGTGCTTCCTGGCGTATCCGCCCGCCGACCCACCCGTGTAGCACGGCGACGGCATGGATTCCATGTACGCGGTCCACGGGACGCCGGCCATGGACAGCTGGCCGCCGAGGTCGGTGGCGCTCAGGCCCGTGGCGCAACTGTCTGAGGCGCATCCTTGCGAGCTTCCGCTGTCGAAGGCGAGGTAGTTGGGCAGGCTCGGGTGGCCCACGCCATGCCAGTTTGTGTACGACGCGTAGGTGGCCGCGAGCGAGCAGAAGTACGGGTCAGCGGTGCACGTCCCCAGCGTGGGTCCGTACCCCTTGTTCTCCAGCATCACCACCATGACGTGCGGCTTCCCGCCGGTTGGCGTGGGCGTCGGCGAAGAGGTGGGCGTTCCGGTCGGGGACGGTGTGGGATTCGGCGTCGGCGTGCCGGTGGGGCGCGGCGTCGCCGTCGGAGAGGGCGTGGGCGAGGGGGTCGGCGAGTCGCTAGGTGTGGGCGAGGGCGTCGGCGTGGGACCGCCCGAGCCGTCGAGCGGAGGGGCCTGCGGCACGCGGGCGACGCCGCCGCCACCGACGGAAGCAGGGCCGTTGTTGTTGACCACGTCGAGGTGCCTGAGGATCAGCATGATGTCGTTCGCCCAGGGGCTGCCGCTCACGCCAGAGGTCGTGAACGAGAAGCCCCAGGCGCTCTGGAACTGCGCCACGGTCGATGCGCCGCCCGCCTCGGTGACGATGCTGAAGACCGGCCGGGCGGTGTCGTTGCTGACGTATGCGCCGTAGTTCTGGAGCGCGCGGGCAAGGATCAGCCCTGGACCCGACGAGATGCCCAGGCTGCTGAGGTCGAGGTTCGCCGGCAGTGCCAGCAGCGCGCCCATCTTCAGCGCGGGGTTGGTGCCGCCGTAACGCGCGGGCCCGTAACCGTCGCAGCGCGTGGCCGGCCAGCGGTAGCAGGTCGCAGCAGGCGCCTTGAAGAGGTCGGCTCTGCCGTCGAGGTTGACGCGCAGCGCGTGGGTGATCGTCGCGCCCGGCACCAACTCGTTGACGCGGAGCAGGCCACCGAGAACGGACAGGCCAGAGCCGCCGACGCCGCCAATGGTGCCATCTCCGTAGAGCGAGCCGATGACCTTCACCGAGCCGACGGTCGGCGTCGACCCGGGCGCGCAGCGTGCGAAGTCACCGCCCTCGATGACCGTTTTGCCGTCCGCTTCGACCGCCGCGTAGCCGTTGTTGGACGTCGACGACGGCACCACCAGCGACGCCGGGACCGGCACCGTGGCGACCGTGCCGTTGCCGTTGCAGCGGTTGGCGTGCTGACCGCCGTTGCGCGTGATCGTGGTCATCGGGGCCTTGGGGTTCATCAGCACGAACGTCTGGTCAGCGGTCAGCGCACGCACCGTGGGTGGCGCGATCCGCGCCGGCACATACGACGCCGCGCTGCCGATCGGCTGGTTCCAGATGGACGAGCTGGCGAACGGCTGCGCGTAGGGGTTGCGCGCACCGAGAGCGGAGGCGTTCGCCGGCGTGCGCGCGCCCGTGAACGAGGCCGCAAGCAGCAGCGCGAAGGCGAGCGGAATTAGCGACAGATAGCGTCGGATCATTGTGTGATCCCCTTTTCCAGGGCATCGCCACCGATCGCGCGCCCCCGCAAGAGGCGTGGGGCAGATCCAGAGCCTGTGGTCTGGACCGCCTCACGGCTTCGGTGACGTCACGATCCGCAGCGCTGCCGTTTGCGATCTGGGGCCCACTCTATGGCGGTCTCCGTCACGGCTCGGCAATGATCCGGTAAGACGTGACCCGGTCGTTACCTCATCGCCAATGTCGGTGACGCGCGCGAGAGTCTGCAGCGAACCGGGATCGCCCGGCTAGCCGAAGAGGCCAGAGATATCGGCGTTGGTTGGGTCCGCGGCTGCGCCGAGGTACGGCAATCCGAACGCTTCCTCTATCGAACGCAACAGCCCGTAGTGATTGCCACTAGGCGCGCTCACATTGCCCTTCCCCTGAGCATTGCTCGAGATAATCACAGTGGGGACCTGATTCGTTGTATCTGAGCTGAGGCCTTCATCCATTGTGATGATGACCGTGGCGTTGCCCGCCGTGAACCAGGGGGAACTCAGCACGGGGGCGATATTTGCCTGCAGCCAAGCATCGCCCTGTTGGATGGTGCCCTTGTGCATGTCGTCATTGAGGTCTGGGGTTATCCAGACAAAGTCAGGCGCGCCCGGTGCGGTCAGCGCCGGCGCTATCGCGCTGCTTCCCGGATATGGCAGGACATCGTTGGCGCAACCATTGTTGAGAACGTCGTTGAAGTACAGGAAGGGATCGTGCCTCCTGACGTACGCTCCGCTGCTCCCCTGCGTATAGCAAGCCGATGGCATCGTCTCCATGTACGCGGCCCACGGAATTGGAATTGCTGCCGCCGTCAACTGTCCCCCCAACTCCGGGCCTGTGTAGGGACCCTTGCAAGTGTCACTGGTGCATCCCTGCGTTGAGCCACTGACCAACGCGAGGTAGTTGGGCAGCGATGGGTGAGACAGGGCGTGCCACGAGGTGAGACTCGTGTACGCCGATGCCAGGGAGCAGAAGTACGGGTCGGGCGAGCCTGCGCCGCAGCTACCCAGCGTGGCTGCGTAGCCCTTGTTCTCGAGAAGCACAACCATCACGTGGGGTGTGGCCGGCTGCGTCGTCACCGTGAACGAAGCGGACGAGCTGGTTGTTCCACCCGCGGTGGTGACCGTGATCGGGCCGTTGGTGGCTCCGCTAGGAACGCTCGTGGAGATCTGCGAGTCGCTGGAGGTCGTGACCGTCGCGGCTGTTCCGCCGTAGAAGGCTACGCCGGTGACACCGCTGAAGCCTGACCCCGAGATCGTCACCGCGGCCCCGATCGGGCCGCTCGTGGGGTTCAGAACAGTGATCGTGGGCTGCACCGTGAAGGACCGTGATGAGGTGCCCGCACCGCCGGAGTTGGTCACCGTGATCGGACCGCTCGTGGCTCCGGTGGGCACGGTGGCGGTGACCTGGGTGTCGCTGTTCACGGTGAAGACAGGTTGGCTGATGCCGTTGAAGGCCACCCCGGTTGCGGAGGTGAACCCGCTGCCGGTGATGCTGACGGTGCCGCCATCCGGTCCAGCGGAGGGACTGAAGCCCGTCACCGTCGGCGGTGGCGATGTCGCTATCGCGAACGTGGCCATAGTGCCCGTCCAACCAGCTGGGCTGCTCAGAGTAACTCCGTATCCCTGCGGACCGTCGGCGCTGACCACCTTCCACGCCGTCTGTTCGCCGCTCGCTGTTCCCGAGGCGTTCGACTGCTCGATGGTCCCGATGGCGTACCCAGCAGGCGCGCTGGGGGTGACCTTCGCGTTCCATCCGATGGCGCCAACGACAATCTCGTTCGCCTGGGTCGTTGCGGACGTCGTCCCGGTCGACGCCGATGCGCTATTCGCCGAGAGTGCGACGGTGCGGTCCAACGCGGTCGCGGAGGTGCCGGTGATGTCGAGGACCGTCATCGCGAGTGCAGCCGGCGTTGTGACCGTCACCGTGACACCGGCGACGCCTACAGCATGCGCGGCGTACCAGATCTCGCCGTCCGCCTGGGTACCCTGGATGACCGTCACCGCTTTGACCCACACGTTCCTTGCGGAATCGGAGATGCCTTTCACCGTCGACAGCGCGCTGGTGTCGCGTGCTCGTATGGCAGCCACGAGTAGGTCGCCGCTTCCTGTGCTGGTCGCCGTCGACGCTGTCAGCGAGGTCGCCGTCGAAGCGCTGGCTGCACCAAAGCTCTGCGCGACCCCCCACGATGTCCCGAACCCGGGTATGGCCTGCGCCACTGTCCACCCCATCACGGTGGTGGCGACGATCCCACCGAGCGCGAGCGAGCGCGCCTGCCGTGCAAACCAAGTGCCGCCGGCGGCCAATCGCTGTGGACGCGCTAGCATCAAGAGCCCGCCCCCTGTGCCCTGTGCCGTTATAGGCACCCGCCACTGTAGGCGTTTCTGGTAGATGGTGCGGTGTGCCATTCTCGGCACGTTCGGGCCGGAGAGGGCTCGCGGTTCCTCAGGGAAGCGCGGACTTCGGCTCGGGTGCGTCGACAACGTAGCCGAGCGTGCGAAGCGTCGGTGCAAGGCTGGATTCGAGGAGCGCGATGTTGTCCCGATCGAGATCGCGGCGGAAGCCCTCGATGCGTGAGCCAACGAACGGGTACTCCGCAAACGACCTCTCGAACTCGTCGGTCCATTCCAGTCCACTGAAGTCCAGGATCTCGGCGACGTGGCGGCGTGGCTCGGCGATAACATCCTCGTAGCGGACGCGCAGCCACTGCGACGGCGGGATCAGCGAGCGGGCCGAATCGAAGGCGTCGATGAGCACCTTCCAGCCGAGGCCCGCGAGAGTCACGAAGGATCGACCCGAGTCGTCCCATTCCTGCGCGTACGAAGGGGGCAGCGGTCCGAGGTGCCAGGCGTTGGGGCCGCGGTAGCCCTGCCACCAGCCCATCTGCAGCCAGGAGTTGGCGACGGCGCGGCCATCCCGAACCACCTCGACAAACCTCGCATCCGGGAAGGCGGCATGGAGCATGCCTGTGCGCGGCCAACCGGTGAAGTGGTGGACGAAGGTGCCCCGGCCCTGGACCGCCATGCGCCGCTCGAAGAAGCCATTGAGACGGCCCTGCAGCCACGGCGTACAGTCCTCCGCGAGGAGGTCGCGAAAGGGCATCGAGATGACCGGGGCCACCTGGCGGTCGAGGATGCTCCAGCCCTCCGACGGCGCGACGCGGAACCGGCCGAGCTCGATGAGCTTGCGACGGTCACGGAACGGGCGCATGCGCGGGTCGCGCGGCGGCGAGAGGCGGTGCAGGGCGTTGTTCCAGCGGCCAGCCATGTTGAGCTGGCTCAGCTTGTCGTCCAAGTTGGACACAAAACCGACGTCACGGTGGCGGCTCACCACCTCGACAACCGGGGTGGAGCCACACCGCCCGGTCCCGATGAAGAAGACCAGCATCAGCCGATGATGGGCGGCTTGGGCCTCACTTGGGGCCGCCGAACAGGGAGACGAGGTCGCCGCTGCTGCTGCTCCCCGCTGCGCCGAGCAGGCCGAGGCCGTACGCGCGCTCGATGGATCCGAGCGTGCCGTAATGGTTGCCCGGCGTTGCCACGGGACCCTTCCTCTTGGCGTTGCTGGAGATCACGACCATCGGAATCTGGTTGCCCGACGGGCCCTCGTCCATGGTCACGATCACGGTGGCGTTGCCTCCTGTGAACCATGGCGACGCCAGCACGGGGGCGAGGTTGGCGCTCAGCCACGCATCGCCCTGCTGGACGCTGCCGTCGTGCATGTCATTGGCGAGGTTGGGGGTGATCCACACGAAGTCCGGCGCGCCCGGACCGTTGAGGGCGGAGACCAGGCCTGCGGCCCCCGGGTAGGGCTGCTCGACCGAGGCGCAGTTCGCCGCGGCCCGCACATCGTTGAAGTAGAGGAAGGGGTTGTGCTTCTCGGCGTATAGGCCCGAGCTGCCGCTCGCATAGCACGGCGACGGCATGCTCTCCATGTAGGCACGCCACGGGATCCCCGCGGCGGTGAGCTGTCCACCCAGCGATGGGGCGCCGAACGGCCCGCACGCGGGCGGCGTGCAGTCGCTGGTCACCCCCTGCATCCCGCCGCTGGCGATGCCGATGTAGTTGGGCGCGCTCGGGTGGCCGATGCCGAACCATGAGGTGTCCGTCGCGTATGTCGACGCCAGCGAGCAGTAGTAGGGGTCCGACGCGCACGAACCGAGAGTGGCCGCGTACCCCTTGTTCTCCTCCATGATCACCATCACGTGCGGAAGGCCGGAACGCACCACTGTTGCCGCTCTGCGGATGGGCGCCTGCCCCGATGACGGCGGTACGAGCGCGGTCGCCGCGTGAGAGGGTGTTGCGGTCGGGGCGGGCTTCGGTGTGCCCGCCGGTCTCGAGTGCAGCGCCGGCACGTGGTCCCGCTCATGGCCGTCCAGTGCGTTCCACCCAGCGACGGCTTGTGGCCCATTGACCCGATGCACGGCGGTCGGGTTGTGCTCCTCCACGGCGAGCACGCTGATGGCTCCGATGGCGACGATGCCGAGGACGGCGACGCCGGTCCGCGCGATCGAGTCACTGTGCCAGCGGGCGAATCGGCGCGACGACGAAGGAGTCGGTGCAGTCGCGCCGGGAGTGGGAGCGGAACGGTGAAGGCGGGTGCGCAAGGACATGCGACCACCGTACGCAGGAGTCTCCGCGACTCCTCCCGGCTGTGCGATTTCGTCGTGAGCGGGTGACATGTCGAGACAGACCTGTTGTCCATCCTCGGCGCCCGTGACCGCGGCGTTGACGTCGGCGCGTGCAGGCGCGTGCAACGGCTGCCACGACGTGTATCTCCCTACCGTGATAGGTGCCCCCCTAAATCCGGCCGCCAGTATTGCAAGCACGGGGCGGGAGACGCAAACGCATCAAATGTCGCAGCAGCAAACACACCACACCGGCTGATTGGATAGTGTCAGACTCCGTTGACGCTGTAGGCGTGCAGAATCCCGGTCGTGTCGCCGACGTAGATGACGCCGTGGGCGATCGAGGCCGCTCCCCAGAAGGAGCCGCCCGAGGCGGCGGTGGCGTTGAGCAGCACGGCGCCGGTCTGGGTATTGACGATGGTCTCGACGCGCGCATGTCCCACCATGGCGAGGCCGGGATCGGCGGCGACCGCTCCCACCGCCGCGCCGCTGGTGAAGCCGACCTGCCACAGCGGCGCCGCCAGGTTGTTGGGGTCGAACGCACGCAGGCTGCCGACGTATGCGGTCCCGTTGATGCTCGTGTTTCCGCCGGCGATGTACAGCCTGCTGCCGTCCCACGAGCTGGGCGAGATGCTGCCCTTGAATCCGCCCGTCCCGTTGGCGACGCGCACGCGTTGCAGCGGGCCGGCGCCGAGGCTGCCCTGCTGGAAGACGTAGTAGATGCCGTTCTTGTTGGCCACCCCCACCAGCGCCAACAGTGTCCCGCCGGGCGTGACCGTGCCGGTGAACATGGTTGGCGTTGAGCCGAAGTCGCTGTCAGGGCCCTGCTCGACGACGGGCAGCTGCCAGGACCCCGCCAATGCGAGCGTGGGGCTCAGCTCGAGCACCGCCGGCGCGTAGGGCTCGGACGACGTGCACCCGCCCCCGGGGTTCCCTGTGGCCGCATACACGTTGCCGGCGGCGTCCGACGTCAGGGAGCCCCAGATGCTGCCGCCGAAACAGCCGCTCGGCACGGTCGCGAAGGAGTGCAGCACCGTGCCGGTGGCGGGAGCGAGCTGGGCAAGCCCTCCCTGCACCAGCGGGCAGTCGCTGAGCGACGAGATGCCGACGTACAGGCTTCCGTTGGCGAACAGCGGCGAGCTCCACGAGTAGCTGGTGGGAGCGGATCCCAGCGACGTGTGCCAGAGCACGGCGCCGGTGAGGGCATTGAGCGCCATGTACTGTGACGTTGCACCCGGTATCACGGCGCCCGACTGGGCGATGTCTCCTCCCCCGCCCACGAACACCACGGGCTGGCTCACGCCGTTGACCGCGACGGTGGCGACCGCGGCTGCGGACGTCACCCCCTGGACGGCGCTCTTCTGGGGACCACCGCATCCGCTCGTGCGACCGATGTATGTGCTCCACACCACCTGGCCGTCGTTGTACGTGGTCGAGCCCACGGTGCACGAGGCCGCTGCGCACAGCGCGAACTCGCTGCCGTTCCACGAGCCCGCGTACACCAGGGGGGCACCGCTCACGGTGGCCACGATGGGCTGCGAGAAGATCATGTTGGAGCAGGTGTCTTGCGTGCTCGGACAGACCGCTCCATTCGTCAATGCCACCGGCCAGCCTTTCTGTGGCTTCAGCGCTGCGGCATTCGACGGGTTGACCAGGGTTTCGCTGGTGAAGCCGCTTCCCAGCGGGTCGTGCAGGTACTCAGGCCAGTCTCCGCCGGTTGGCGGCGGCGTCGGGGTGGCAGTCGGTGTCGCGGTTGGGGTGGCGCTTGGTGTAGGCGTCGGGCCGGCGGCGACTTTGAACGTCGCGATTGCCCCCGTCCACGCGACGGCAGAGCTGAGGGTGGCGCCATAGCCCTGAGGACCGGTGGCGCTGAGCACCTGCCAGGCGGCCTGCTCCCCCGCCTGGCTGCCACTCACCTTCGCCTGCTCGACGCCGGTAGCAGTGTATCCAGACGCCTGGCTCGGTGTTGACGAGCCGTTCCAGCCAACGTCGCCAACGGCGAACTCTGCCGACTGGGTTGTGGGGGCAGTCGTGCCGGTCGATGCCGCCGTGCCGGTGCCCGACGCCGTCGCCGACTTGTCGAGCGTCGTCGACGCGTCACCCACCGCCACGATGACAGTTAGGGCGATCGCCGAGCTGGACGCGGATGTCCCCCCGGCCGTCACCGTCACCGACTGGGCCGTGGACAGGCTGGCGGCATTCGCGACGTACCAGATCTCCTCCACCGCCTGCCGTTGGGAAACGCTCGCCGCGCGGACCCAGACGTTCGATGCCGAGTCGGTGACGCTCAGGATGGGTGCCGGTGAGGTGACGTTGCGATCCCTGACGGTGGCGACGAGCAGGTTGCCTGCCGTGGTGGCGGTCGACGGCGATGCCGACAGTGTGGCGCTGCCGGTTCCGGTCGCCGCACCAAAGGACTGCACAAACCCGGAGCTGGCGCTCGCCGACTTCATCTGCAGCACCGGTAAAGTCGCGGCGACCGCTCCCGCCAACGCAAGCGTTGGAAGTACCGCCAACCGAATCGAACCACGACGGCGGCGGAGGCGCCTACCCCTCACCTTGTCCCCCTTCACCCGCGGTGCTGCCGGCGATCCCTAAAATGCCCCGCCGATATTTCCCACGGGCGCATCGGCGGCATGACCGAGGAACGGGAGACCGTACGCGGCCTCGATGCCGTGCAGGATGCCAAACAGATCTCCCGGATTAGTGAACTGTCCGAGCCCCTTGTTGTTGGCGCTGATCACGACGGTGGGAACGTGTCCGCCAGTGGCACCGCAACCCGGGCACCCTGATGTGTCCTTGCTTATGCTCTCGTCCCACGTGATGATGATCACACCACCGCTTGTGTACCACGGTGAGCTCATCACGGTGGGTAGGTTGTTGCTTAGCCAGGTGTCACCGGTGGCGACACCGTTGCTCGGGCACGGACCGCCGTTCGTGTGCATGTCGTCGCACATGTTGGGGCTGATCCATACGAAGTCGGGGCCGTTCGCTGCGTTGAGCGTTGCCATCATTGCCGTCGCGCCTGCGCTGGTGTTCAGGCAACCGCTACCGAACTGCGATGGGCAGGGGTACGGCACTACATTGCCGCACCACTGCGAGTAGTTCTGGAAGCCTGCGAACGGGTTGTGGGTCGGACTGTAGAAACTTGTGGGTTGACCGGTATAGCAAGCGCTCGGCATCCCTTCCATGTAGGCCACCCACGGGATACCCGCGGCGTTGAACTGGTCGCCCAGAGTCCGGGCGGTGTACGGCTTGCTGCCCCCTGACTGGTTGTTCCCGGAGATGAGGTCGTAGTAGTCGAGCGGGCTGTTGTGTTCGTCGCCGTACCATTGGGTAGCGGAGCGGTACGCTTTTGCCAGGCTGTTGATGTACGGCGCGTTCGAGCTTCCGATGACATAGGGCGTCCCAACGCTGCTGTTGTAAGCCTTGTTCTCGTCGATGATGAACATGATGTGCGGTGCCGCCGTGGCGGTCGTCACGGTGAACGACGTCGGGTTACAGGCGGGCGTGCAGTTAGTGGTGTCCGTCGAGCCGCCCGACGTGGCCACGGAAATCGGTCCGCTGGTTGCCCCAGACGGCACGTTGGCGGTGATCTGTGTCGCCGTCACCGTCGGGTTAACGGCTGCGGTCCCGTTGAACTTCACCGTCGCACCGGTGAAGTTGGTCCCGTTGATCGTCACCTGCGTCCCCACCGGTCCGCTGCTGGGACTGAAGCTGCTGATCGTCGGCGCCGCCGGCGGCGAGCCGCCGGCCTGGAATGTGGCGATGGCCCCGGTCCACGCCACCGAGCCGCTCAGCGTGGCCCCGTATGTCTGTGTGCCAGTTGCCGAGAGCGCTGTCCAGGCCGCCTGTTCACCGCTGGCGGCGCCGCTCGCCTTGGACTGGAAGACGGTGGTTGTCTGGTACCCGGGCGTCTGACCGCTCGGTGTTGCTGTGCTGTTCCAGCCGACGTCGGCGATGGCGATCTCGCTCGCCGCGACCGTCGGCGGTGTGGTGCCCGTTGTCGCGGCGGTGCCGGTACCGAAAGACGTCGCCTGCTGGTCCAGCGGAGCTGACGCGCCAGTGACGTCGAGCACCGTGAAGCTGATGGACGCTGCGGCGCTTACGGAGACGGTCACCCCGGTCACGCTATTCGCTCCGCTCGAGTACCAGATCTCCTCATCGGCCTGGGCGGCGGTCACCCCTGTCGCCTTGGTCCAGGTGTTGGTCGCAGTGTCGGTCACGCCCGTGACGGTGGCGGCGCTACCGAGCGCTCGCGTCCGGATCGTTGTGACGAGCAGATCAGCGGGACCTGTGGCAGCGCCGGTCGCAGGCAGAGACGTCCCGGCGGACGAATTTGCCGCGCCGAACGATTCCGATACCGCGGGCGACGCGCCGAAGACGGTGACGCGATCGCCCGCGATCAACCCGACGGCGAGAATACCGGCGAGACCAACAACTTTGATCGACGTCGCCCTGCGACGTACAAAGAACCGCCCCCTCCCGACCATTGATCCCCCCAATTTTTGCGCGACCCACGCACACCAACGCGAGCTTGGGCACCTGTAGAATAGCCGATGACCACCTTTGCCACAAGGCGGTGCCGCAGCGGCATCCAAACGTCCGCGCACGGCGGGACAGGCGCGGAAAAGGAACGCGGGAATACAGCGGGGTGTGCCAGATCGATTCTGTGCCCTTCGCGCCCCTTTTCATAACAGTCTGCCTGTGCGGTCATCCAACAAAGACGTCATGCCGGAAGACTCGCTTGCCCCCGCGTTCGGCGCGACGCGGAGGATCGGCGCCGGGTCAACGGCCCCGACGTGGCCGCGCGACCCCGGAAGGTCTGGCGCGAGAGCGTTCATCAACATGATTCGCTCGCCGCAGTCGCGGCTGGGCGTTCGCCCACGTCAGCTCGTGCGACCAGGGTGGCCCCGGCGTTGGGCACCGAGAACAGCATGCTCAGCCACACGTCGTCCCGCGCGCCGACCACCACCACGGTCCCCGGAGGCCTGGGCTGCAGGACCGAATTCTGGTGGATTGGTGTCGAAACTACCAATCGCACCATCCGGCGCTGTCCCCTATGATAGTGGACAAGCTTCTCCAGGACGGCCACCGGTGAGGCATAGGGTAGGGGAGATTGACTTGCGCAGTGGAATGATCGGCCCGGCGGCGACGAGACGGGCCCGCGGCCGCTGGCGGTGCAGCGTGCCTGGCGCAGCCGCCCTGGCTCTCAGCGCGTCGGTCATCGGCGTTCTGGGTGCAGGCCATCTCGCCCTGGTCGGTCCGGTCGGCGCGACGGCTGCGGGAACGCCGCCGCATGTGATGGTCATCGTCGAAGAGAACAAGGCGTACAGCGCCAGTGATGGCTCGCCCTCCATCATCGGCAACTCGACCGCGCCGTACATCAACTCGCTCGCCTCGCAATATAGGTCGGCCACCAGGTGGTACGCACAGGCGCACGGCAGCATCCCCGACTATTACGACCTCATCGCCGGAACGGACCCCACTGGCACCCCGTTTCCGTACGCCAACACAACCGTCGTTGACGAACTCGCTAACGCGGGGTTCAGCTGGAAGGCGTACATGGAGGACATGCCCAGCCCGTGTTACACCGTCGGGGACTCCGGCAATTACCTGGCCAGCCACAACCCGTTCGTCGCCTTCGCGAGCATTCGCAACAACCCCGCGCAGTGTGCCAACGTCGTTCCGTACAGCCCCAACGCGTCGACGGACCTCAACAGTTCGTCCCCGCCCGATTTCGTGTGGATCACCCCCAACCAGTGCAACGACATGCACACCAGCACCACTCCCTGCACCGCCAACGCAGTGTCGACGGGCGACACGTGGCTGCAGAACAACCTCCCGTCCATCATGAGCTCGGCCTGGTACCGGCAGAACGGCACCATCATCGTCACCTGGGACGAGTCGGTGGGCACTGACACGAGCGGCTGGAACGGGGGTAATGGTGGCCACGTCGCCACCCTGGTGATCTCCAACAAGAACAGCGGTGCCGGTGCATACACCGCGGGCGGAAACCTCCTCGGTATCCTCCGGGGGATCGAGAATACATACGGTGTCGGTCAGCTCGGCGCGTCGTCCGATCCGGCCAACGGTGACATCAGCGGCGCGTTCGGCGTTGGGTCAGGGCCGCCGCCGCCTCCGCCGCCGCCCTTCTCGCCACAGGCTGTCGGCGCGCCCCAGGTGGCGGTGACCCCGGATGGCAGCCAGCAGCTCGTCTTCTGGAAGAGCACCTCCACCAACCAGCTCAACGAGGCGTGGTTCGCCCAGGGGAGCTGGCACGGCCCGATCAGCTTCCCGCAGCTCGGACCACTCACCTCCACCCCGGCCGTCGCGGTCACCAAGGACGGCTCCACCCAGCTCGTCTTCTGGCAGGGTCCCGGCGGCCACCTCTTCGAGGCCTGGTTCAGTGGCTCCTGGAACGGGCCCGTCGACATCACCGGCGCGGCCCTCAATGGCCAGGGCGCACTCGCATCCGCACCGTCGGTGGTCACCACCAGGGACGGCTCCCAGCTCGTCTTCTGGCGCGGCGGTGACGGCCATTTCGGCGAGGCCTGGTACAGCGCCGGTGGCTGGCACGGCCCCGTCGACTTCGCCGGCCTCGGCACCCTCGCCTCGGCGCCGAGCGCCACGATCACCCCGGACGGCTCCACCCAGCTCGTCTTCTTCCAGGGCGCCGACAACCACCTCAATGAGGACTGGTTCACGCTCAACGCCTGGCACGGCCCCGTGGACTTCGCCGGGCTCGGCACCCTGGCGTCGTCGCCGAGCGTGGCGGTCACCCCGGACAGCTCCACCCAGATCGTCTTCTCGAAGAGCCCCGCCGGCCACCTCCAGGAGGACTGGTTCACCCAGGGGTCCTGGCACGGCCCCGCCGACATCACCAACGCGCTCGGCGGTGCCGGCCTGCTGACCTCGGCCCCGAGCGCCACGATCACCACCGACGGTTCCACCCAGCTCGTCTTCTGGCAGGGCGCCGGCGCCACCCTCTGGGAGGCCTGGTACGCCCAGGGTTCCTGGCACGGCCCCGTCAACTTCAGTGGCTAGGAGCCGCTCGCGGCAAGCACGCGGGTCGTTCGCGTCAGTCTGTACCGGCGATTGCGCCTCAGCGATTGCGCGGTAACGATTGACGCGACCAGGGTTGTGCGAATGTGCACAGTGCGTATAGTGTGTGGAGACGTTGAGCGCGGTCATGTGCCAGTGAGACAGGCGCGCGACTCATTAACAACGAGTGTTTGAGATGAATCCAAAAATCGCCGCGGGTGTTAGCCTGCGTGCGGCCAATCTCGAGAAAAGACCCCAGGAGGTTCGCATCTGATGGTTCGTCAGCGGTTTGTCATCGCCCTCGCCGCCCTTGCCACGGTCGCCGCGGCAGGCTTCGGCACCTTCCACCATTCGGCTGCGGCCGGACCGGTGACCAAGTACACGTTCACCCCCAAGCCCATTGCGGCAGCCGGGACCCTGACGACGGCATCGGCGCCGATCTCAGTGACGGTGACGGCGGCCGACTCGACCGGCGCGCCAGTTCCGGGGTCCAACATTTTTCTCTCGTTCGCATCGGTCGGTCTGAAGCCCCCCGGCACCGTGGGCGGCTCTGCAAAGGTCGGAACCACGGCCCTGGGCCCGACACCGACCTCCTTCCCGGCAAGCAGCGGCCAACTGGTCATCACGTACACGCCCTCCCCGGGTCCCGTGCCAACCTCCGGACGGGATGTCATCACCGCCGGTGATTCGGCAACTCCCACTATCACTGGGTCCGATGCGTACGCCTTCTCCGCCGTGGCCTCGTACGGGTGGAGCCCGGCGCCGCCAATCGCCCCCACGGGATCCCTGGCCGCCGGCGCCTCGGTCACCTTCAGTGTCATCGTCAAGGACGCCGCTGGCGCTGGCATTCCCAGTGGCACAGTTTTCCTGTCCTTCGTCGGTGCGGGCAGCGCGACGGCCGTCGACAACAACCCGACGCTGACCAAGCCGCTGACCTCCACTCCGAAGACATTCGTCGCGGACAACAACGGCATGGTGTCGATCACCTACCACGCGCCCAGCAGCCTCCCCAGCGGTGGCACGGACACGGTCACCGCCCAGGACAGGGGCACGAGTCCCACGGTGACCTCGGGTGACAACTACAGCTTCTCGGGGACGCCGTCGTTCCTGCCGAAGAACGTGGGCGCGCCCCAGGCGGCGGTGACCCCGGATGGCAGCCAGCAGCTCGTCTTCTGGAAGAGCACGACCACCAGTCAGCTCAACGAGGCGTGGTTCGCCCAGGGGAGCTGGCACGGTCCGATCTCCTTCCCGCAGCTCGGCGCGCTGACCTCCACCCCGGCGGTCGCGGTCACCAAGGACGGCTCCACCCAGCTCGTCTTCTGGAAGGGTCCCGGCGGCCACCTCTTTGAGGCGTGGTTCAGTGGTTCCTGGAACGGGCCCGTCGACATCACCGGCGCCGCCCTCAATGGCCAAGGCGCCCTCGCCTCCGCACCGTCGGTGGTCACCACCACCGACGGCTCCCAGCTCGTGTTCTGGCGGGGCGCTGACGGTCACCCCGGTGAGGCGTGGTTCAGCGCCGGCGGCTGGCACGGCCCCGTCGATTTCGCCAGCCTCGGCACCCTAGCCTCCGCGCCGAGCGCCACCATCACCCCGGACGGCTCCACGCAGCTGGTCTTCTTCCAGGGCCTCGACAACCACCTCAATGAGGACTGGTTCACTCTTAACTCGTGGCACGGTCCCATTGACCTGACCAGCCTCGGCACCCTCGCGTCGTCGCCGAGCGTCGCGGTCACCCCGGACAGCTCCACCCAGATCGTCTTCTTCAGGAGCCCCGGCGGACACCTCCAGGAGGACTGGTTCACCCTCGGCTCGTGGCACGGCCCGGCCGACATCACCGCCTCCGCCCTCGCCGGCCAGGGCCTGCTGAGCTCGGCGCCCAGCGCCGTGGTCACCACCGACGGCAGCCAGCAGATCGTCTTCTGGCAGGGCGCCGGCGCCAAACTCTGGGAGGGCTGGTACGCCCAGGGTTCCTGGCACGGCCCGGTCAACTTCAGCGGCTAGGCCTTCGCAGCATCCATGGTGGGCCGGCAACGCACGGGCGTTGCCGGCCCACAGCATTTAAGGGTGACAATGCTGCGAAAAGCCGCGACGTCGCGGTCTCCAAACGCTGCCCGTCCTCGATGATCTGAGGACACGGAGGTTCCGACGTTGTCCAGGGTTCTCTACATCGGCGGCTGCACGCGCAGTGGCAGCACGCTCGTCGACCGCATGCTCGGCCAGATCCCGGGGTTCCTGTCCACGGGCGAGTTCGGGCTGCTCACCACCCACAGCCTGGTGGAGAACCGCCTCTGCGGGTGCGGCGAGCGTTTCATGGAGTGCGACTTCTGGCAAGCGGTCGGCGAGGCCGCCTTCGGTGGCTGGAAATCGCCTCAGGCGGAGGAGCTGGTCGCGCTTCACCCGCAGGTGACCAGGCAGCGGTACATCCCGCTCCTCTTCGCGCCCGCGCTTTCGCCGGCGTTCGCGAGGCGGCTGCGACGGTACCGAGCGTTGCTGCAGCGCCTGTACGACGCGCTGCACACGGTCAGCGGTGACGAGGTGATCATCGACTCGACCAAGGCACCCGCGTACGCGCTGGTGCTGCGCGGAGTCCCCGGCATGCACCTGAGCATCCTCCAGCTGGTGCGCGACAGCAGGGGCACGGCGTACTCCGCGACCAAGAAGCAGATCATGCGCGACAGCGTCGACCGCGTCGTCTACAAGCACAACTACGCACCGGCGGTGATCACCATGCGCTGGAACGTCTATCACCTGCTCTTCGACGTCATGCGCGCTCTCGGCGCCCGCGTGCTGGTGGCCAGGTACGAGGACGTCGTGCGCGAGCCGCGCACGCTGCTCGGCCGCATCGCCGCCTTCGCGGGCAGGCCCACCACCGACAGCGACCTGGACTTCATCTCAACATCGGGGGTGGTGCTCAGCGTCGATCACACCGCTGTTGGCAATGACATGCGGTTCGAGCACGGCAACGTCGTCATGCGCGAGGACGACGCATGGGTACGCTCGCTGCCGCGCTCCAGCCGGCGCGTGGTCACGCTGCTGAGCTGGCCCCTGCTCAAGCGCTGGAAGTACAACTGAGCCGGCGCCGGCGCACTATCGCGCCGGCGGCGGCTCGTCGTGTCAGCTGAGGGTCAACCCCCGTTGGCCACGCGCGGAGCGGGGCTGGCGATGGCCTCCTCTTCGTCGGATCCCTCGCCGACCGCGGTGATCAGCTCCACGTTGCCGTCGGCCACGTGGAACTCGATGACGCCGCCACGGTTGACCGGCACGCGCCAGCCCTCGCCGGCTGCGCCCTCGAGCTTGGCGATCAGCAACCGGATCATCACGGCGTGGGACACGGCGGTCACTGTCTCGCCCTGGTGTCGTGACCCGATCAGCTCCACTGCCGCAAGCATCCGCTCCTGCGCGTCGGCGATGCGCTCCCCATCGGGGCAGACACAGCGCAACGGGTTGGTCTTGTAGAGCTCAAACGCACGCGGATCGTGCGCGGCCGCCTCCTTGGCAGTGAGCCCCTGCCAGATGCCGTAGTCGAGGTTGATCAAACCCTGGAGGATGCGGATGTCGGGGACGCCGGCCTCGTCGGCGATGATCTGCGCGGTGGCGATGGTGCGGCGCAGCGGCCCGGTGTACACGGCGCTCAGGCCGGCCGGCGAGAGCGTGCGCGCAGCGTCGACCGCCTCCTGGTAGCCCTGGGCATCCAGGGGGACGTCGGCCCGTCCGCGGTAACGGTTCTCGACATTCATACGCGTCGTGCCGTGGCGGACAAGGAAGACGCGGCATGGTCCTTCCACGGCGTTCATACGCGGCGAGCGGACGTACTCCAAGTTGGTCATTGCCTTCCCCCCTCCCCCGGCTGGACCGGGACACGTTGTTCGACCGCCGATGGCCCGTGGAAGAGGGTATCGACGGCTTGATGGCTTGTCAATGTCGCGGCTGCGTCATGCGGATCGCCCGTCAAGTCAACGGTAGTCAGGTGCGCCGCGTTGCCTGGGAGGAAACGTCCGCTGACGGGGTCGTCCTCGAACAAGGTGCCGCGTCTGAGCGCGCGGTCCAACCAGGCGCCCGCCAGCATCGAGGTGAGCAGTGCGAGCAGAACCAGGTCGACGTAGAAGCGCTGCGCGATCACATGCGCGTCAAGCGCGACGGATGCCAGCACGATGGCCGGCCCTCCACGCGCGTTGAGCGCCACGGCGAGGTTGAGCGCGCTGCCCCGGCGCTCGCGGGCGATGCGCGCCCCCGCGTACACGCTCATCGCCTTGACGGCGCAGGCGAAGAGCAGGAAAAGCGCGAAGAACGCGGGGTCGAACTGGTGGATGAGGTCGAGTTTGAGTCCGACGATTGCAAAGTACACCGGGATGAAGAACCCAAACGCGAAGCTCTGTATCGTCGCCTGCGCGCTGGCGGCGGTCCCGGTGAGCGTGCCGGCGAGGAGTCCCGCGATGAAGGCGCCGAAGATCGGGGAGATGCCCAGGAACAGCGCCGCGCTGGTCATGGCCATCATGAACACGATCTGGAACGCCAGCGCGTTGCCACGGCCCAGGACATTGATGCGGTGCGACCCGAGGCGCTCGACGAACGAGCGTCCCAGCGCCAACGGCACCGCGAAAGCGGCGATGGAGACGACGACGTAGTAGGCGTCGGCGGCCGCCGAGCCGGGATGGATCGAGAGCAGGCTGGCGAGCGTGAAGTTGTCGCCGTGCACCGGTGCGACCAGACCCAGAGCGATGCTCAGGATCACATAGAGGACAAGGTCCTCGATGACCGCGACGCTCAGCACGATGCGCGCGAACGACGTGCCGAGGATGCCGAGGTCGGCGAGGATGCGAGAGATCACCGGGATGCTGGTGACAGCCACGCCGCAACAGAAGACGAGCAGGAACGCGGTGTTGTTCTGCGCGGTGCCCACCAGGTGACCGGGGTTGAACACACCGAGGAAGAGGGCTCCGGCGGCGAACGGCACCACGTTGCCGAGCAGCGCGATCAGGCTCGTCGTCCGGCCCTCACCGGGGCGGCGCCGAGCGCGCAGCGCTGCGCCGGCGCAGTACATGAGCAACAGCTGACCCAACTGGTAGACGGCCCCGAGCACCGCCGTCGTCGACGCGCTGCCCGCCGTCAGCTGGTGGGCGAGGTCGGGGCGCAGCGCGCCGAGGACGGTGGGTCCGAGGAGCAGGCCGCCGACGATCTCACCGGCCACCTGCGGCTGACGCGCGCGCCGAAAGAGGAAGCCCATCCCGTGCGCGGCGATGAGGATCACGCTGAGGGCGAGCAGGAGGTGGAGCGTGGCGAAGTTGCTGAGACTCACGTGCCGTGATCCACTACCGCACGAACCGCCGCGAGGATGGCGTCCTGGTGCTCGGGGTGGCACACCACCTGGTCGGGCAGCCACGGGTTGGGCTGGTTGTAGCGCAGCGGCGACCCGTCCGCGCGCGTCGCGCACAGGCCGGCACTCAGTGCCACACCGACCGGGGCCGCCGAATCCCATTCGTACTGGCCGCCCATGTGCACGTATGCGGCCGCCTCGCCGCGGACGACCGCCATGGTCTTGGCGCCGGCAGATCCCATGGTCACCAGCACCGCGCCGAGGCGGCGGGCGATCTCCGCGGCGGCCGGGGGCGTGTGCGACCGGCTGACCACCAGCCGCAGCGGGCCGCCCGAACCGGCCGGCAGCGCCGGCGACGGCGAGGTACCGAAGACCAGGCCCGCCGCCGGCAGCGCCACGGCAGCCGCCACCGGTGTCCCCTCCTCCACCAGCGCGACGTGGACAGCCCAGTCCGCGCGGCCGGGCTCACCGAACTCCCGGGTGCCGTCGAGCGGGTCGATGATCCAGACACGGCGCTCACCGAGCCTGCGGGAGTCATCCGTGCCCTCCTCAGAGAGCACGGCGTCCCCCGGCCGCAGCTCCGCGAGCAGCTCCATGATCAGCTCGTGCGACTGCCGGTCTCCCCGGTCGCGAAGTTGCTGAGGGTCAGCGTCGGGACCGGCGCCGTCGCGCAGGGCCACCAGGGCGCGCCCCGCCTGCTCAGCGATCCGCCGGGCGAGCTCATGGTCGCACTGATCCCCAGCGCGGACCGAGACGGCAGCGTTAGAAGCCACCCTGCGAACCCCCTGCTCACGATTCGACCAACCCGATCGCCCGGCGACGTATCCTACGAGACCACGTGGCGACGCCCCGGACCAATCGCTTCATTGTAGCCAAAAGCGTCGCATCGTCAAGGGACCAAGTCGGGCAGAGCCGGGGACTTGACGACCGACCTCCCGACCGGCAGAATCAGTCAGACGCGCCTAACGCTCCAGCAATCGAAGGGTCGACGGGTAGGGGGGAACGCAGCCGGATGCACCTGGATCTCACGCTCGCACTGGCGGGGCTGATCGTCGGCTTCGTTGTCGGCCTCACCGGCATGGGTGGCGGGGCGCTGATGACGCCGATCCTGGTCGTCGTCTTCAACGTGCAGCCGCTGGCCGCGGTGTCGAGCGACCTAGTGGCGTCCTTCTTCATGCGGCCGGTCGGTGCCCTGGTGCATCTCCGCCAGGGGACCGTGAACCGGGGCCTGGTGAAGTGGCTGGTGATCGGTTCGGTGCCGTCGGCCTTCGTCGGGGTGCTCATCCTGCGGGCCATCGGCCGCGGGCATCGGGTGGAGAGCGCCGTGCAGATCATCCTGGGGGTGGCGCTGCTGGTGGCCGCCGGGGCCATCGTGGTCAAGGCGCTGCTCAACCTCCGCCAGCGCGCCCGCGGCGAGCACCTTACCGTCGCCGATCCCTCGGCCATCACGGTGCGCCCGGTGCCGACAATGCTGATCGGCGCCCTCGGCGGCTTGGTGGTGGGCATGACATCGGTCGGATCGGGCTCGCTGATCATCGTGCTGCTGCTCTTTCTGTACCCCCGGATCCGCGCCTCGCAGCTGGTCGGCACCGACCTCG
The DNA here is from genome assembly GCA_003244045.1 of Candidatus Aeolococcus gillhamiae. Classification (GTDB taxonomy): domain Bacteria; phylum Chloroflexota; class Dormibacteria; order Aeolococcales; family Aeolococcaceae; genus Aeolococcus; species Aeolococcus gillhamiae. Next base: position 3,428 of record QHBU01000149.1, on the reverse strand, counting down.
TCCAGGCGATCCCACTGGTGGGTGCGGCATCGCTCGGCCACCTGCTCTTCGGCGATTTCCGTGTGGCGCTGACCGCCTCGCTGCTGGTCGGCAGCATCCCCGGCGTCTACCTCGGGGCCCGCATCTCAGCGCGCGCGCCCGCACGGCTCATCCGCCGGGTGCTGGCGTTCGTGCTGCTGGCGTCGGGGCTCAAGCTCGTCCAGGTGGGCAACGTCGAGCTCGGCGTGATCCTGCTCGCCGTGGTGGTGATCGCCCCGGTGGTGTGGATGCTGGTGCGGGCCACCGACGGGCTGATGCCGCGGCGCGCGCGTGCCCAGCTGGTGGCCGCGGGCGAGATGGGCCGGGAGCAGCGCGCCAACTGAGGACCGGGTCCCTGCTATCCTCGGCTCCGCAAACCAATCCAGGGTGCCGTCGAGGCAACCTCTCGCCAGAGACCGCAGGCGGGGCGCCGTGCTCCTCAATCTCCTGCGGTAGGTGAGTGAGCGAAGCGGTTGAGCGTCCGGCGACGCGCTGTCCGCGATGCCCACCTCACACAGCGGTGGGTGTCGCCGGAGGCTCCTGCACCAGGAGGAACGCATGTCCACGAACGCCGCCGAGGTGAGCGGCACCCGCGCCGGCCCACGCAAGCGGGAGGCGGTGGAACGCCTCACCGACAAGCTGACCCGAGCCACGTCCGCTGTGGTCACTGACTACCGCGGCCTGACCGTGGCCCAGCTCGAGGAGCTCCGCGCTCAGCTGCGCACCCAGGGGGTCGACTACGTCGTGGTCAAGAACACCCTGGCCCGCCGCGCCGCCGAGTCAGCCGGGGTGCCCGCGTTCAGCGAGGTGCTCGTCGGCCCGGTCGGGCTGGCGCTGGGGTACGCCGACCTGGCCGTCCCCGCCCGGGTGCTCAGCGAGTACTTCCGGGTCAACAAGCGCCTGCCGTCCGTTGCCGGCCTCGTCGAAGGCCAGGTCCTCGACGCCGCCGCGGTGAAGACCCTGTCCGAGCTGCCCTCTCGCGAGGCGCTGCTCTCCCAGCTCGCCGGGACGCTGCAGTCCCCGCTGACCCAGCTCGCCGGTGCGCTCGATTCGATCACCGCCACCTTCGCGTCGACGCTCGAGGCGTACCGCGACCAGCTCGCAGCGGCCGCATAACGCCGCCCACAGGAGACAACCAATGGCAACCAAGACCCTGACCCCGGAGGATTTCGTCGAGTCCCTCAAAGAGTGGACCGTGCTCGACGTCGTCAACGCCGTGAAGCTCATGGAGGAGAAGCTCGGCGTCAAGGCGGCCGCCCCGGTCGCAGCGGCCGCAGCCCCGGCAGCCGGCGGCGGCGGTGGCGAGGCACCTGTCGAGGAGCAGACCGAGTTCACCGTGGTGCTCACCGGGCCGGGCGACGCCAAGATCAACGCCATCAAGGCCGTTCGTGAGATCACCGGCCTCGGCCTCAAGGAGGCCAAGGATCTGGTCGACGGTGCCCCCAAGCCGGTGCGCGAGGGCGTTTCCCGCGAGGACGCGGACGCCGCCGCTGCCAAGCTCAAGGACGCCGGCGCCTCGGTCGAGATCCGCTAGACGAAGCGATCGGGCGACGGAGCGTCGCACTGATAAGGGCTCGCGCCGGAGTGGCGCGGGCCTTTTCCGTTTTAATGAGGCGGTGGGCCTGCTCTTCCAAACCACCGTCATCGACTGCAACGACGCCCGCCGGGTCGGCGGGTTCTGGGCAGAGCTGCTCGGCATGCCGCTGGAGTCGGACGACGACGGCACCGAGCACTGGATCGACTTCGGGCCGGACGGCCGTGACCTTTTGTTCCTCACCGTCCCCGACCGGAAGTCGGGCAAGAACCGCCTCCACATCGACCTCCGTCCGGACGACCAGGCCGCGGAGGTGGAGCGTGCTCTGGCCCTGGGTGCCCGTCACGTCGACATCGGCCAGGGTCAGCAGACCTGGGTGGTGCTCGCCGACCCCGAGGGCAACGAGTTCTGCATCCTGCGGGCGCTGAAGCCGGACGAGTAAGACCCAGCGCTGAGCAGAGGACCTCGCTGCGACGCGGCAACAACCCCAAACGCCCCAGCGCAGGCGGCGCCACCCGTGCTTGAGCGAACTCAAATCGGGGTAGAACTTCTCTCTCCAGGGCGCAAGAGACCATGCGGCGCCGATCGGCCGAGCTTTGGTACGATACGTCCTTGTGCCCGTCGCCGTCGGTACCCGCGCGCCTACCTTGTCGAGGGAACTCTAGCACATGGTTTTGAATGCTTCCAGACTGTCCACCCGCCACAACTACGGAAAGATCACCGACAGGCTTGAGGTGGGCAATCTGATCCAGACCCAGTTGGACTCGTTCCGCTGGTTCTGCACCGAGGGGCTCCGGGAGCTCTTCGACGAGATCAACCCGATCACGGACTACACCGGCAAGAACTACGAGCTGCGCTTCCTCGATTACGAGTTCGGCGCGCCCAAGTTCGACGAGGAGGAGTGCCGCCAGCGCGACATGACCTTCTCCGCGCCACTGCGCATCAACACCCGCCTCCACATCAAGACCGGCGAGAACGCCGGCGAGATCAAGGAGGCCGAGGTCTTCATGGGCGACTTCGCCATGATGACCACCGAGGGCACGTTCATCGTCAACGGCACCGAGCGCGTCGTGGTGTCGCAGCTGGTCCGTTCGCCCGGCGTGTACTTCACCGCCGCCGAGGACCGCACCTCAGGCCGCCTCCTCTACTCGGCCAAGCTCATCCCCAACCGCGGCGCCTGGCTCGAGATCGAGACCTCGGGCAAGGATGTGCTCACCGTCAAGATCGACCGTAAGCGCAAGGTCCCCGTGACCACACTCGTGCGCGCGCTCGGCTACGCGAGCAACGACGACATCAAGTCGTTCTTCGCCGAGCAGGACGTCGATCCCGAGCATCAGTACATCGCCGCGACCCTCGACAAGGACCCAACCACCAGCGTCGAGGAGGCCCTGATCGAGCTGTACCGCAAGATCCGCCCCGGCGATCCGCCAACGGTGGAGAACGCGCGCAACCTGCTCAACTCGCTTTTCTTCAACGGCCGCCGGTTCGACCTCTCCAAGGTGGGCCGGTTCAAGCTCGACAAGAACCTCGGCGTCCCCGAGGACGAGGCCCGCGAGCGCGCCCAGGATCGCGACCGTCGCGTTCTGGACAACCATGACTTCATCTCGATCATCCGCAAGCTGATCGCGCTCAACAACGGCACCGGCGAGGCGGACGACATCGACCACCTCGGCAACCGCCGCGTCCGCGCCGTCGGCGAGCTGCTCCAGAACCAGTTCCGCATGGGCCTGATCCGCATGGAGCGGATCATCAAGGAGCGCATGACCATCTGCGACTCGGCGACGGTGACGTCGGCGAGCCTGATCAACGCGCGGCCGGTGGTGGCGGCGATCAAGGAGTTCTTCGGCTCCAGCCAGCTGTCGCAGTTCATGGACCA